>JAJRTR010000046.1 GCA_024278215.1 bacterium | reverse complement strand
CTCACAAATCACTCCTCAGACAACGCATTGCTCACCCTGATCGAAACTCTCAACGAATCACAGACCCGTTATCCCAACACAAACCTTCGCCTCGTCTACGAACTGGTGTCAAACTCTTTTCCTCCAGGTCAGGAGTCCTGAGTTTCTTTGTGAGAAATCCGACCGACCGCATTCAATGTCTGCTTGACAGGCAACAGGGTGCCAAGTAGACTTTGAAAAGCTGAACAGGATGAGAAACAAGCAATTTCTATATGGAGACACTATGACCGTTATAAAAACAGGCAGAATATGTCTTTTCGCCAGTATTTTTTTACTGATGGCGGCACTGCTTCTACCGCAGACTGCACGCTGTGATGTAGCGGAGTTTTCAGGTCGCATCAATATAATATTCGAGGATGGAAGTCTGATGTTTTACCTCGGCACGGGCGCAGGCCTTGCCGAGGGGCAGGAATACGATATATATGCCGATGGCGCGAATATCGCGCGAATACACCTCATCAAGGTTGACACCTATTCTTCTGTCGCGACAGTGCTTGACTCCGAAGGAACGATAAAAGAAGGAATGACATATACCTTCAAGGCGGCGGTGAAGGGGCAGAAAGCCTCATCTACAAGGAAGGTATCTTCTAAAGAAGGATCATCGCGGAAAAGAAAAACCATCACAAAAAAAGAAGCGCCGAAAGATATTGCCAGGAAGTCCAGCAGACGCAGGAAAGCAGTAAAAAAAAGTGACGAAGAAGTAGTTGTGGAGGATTTGAAGCTCAAGGGCGAAAAAGAGGAAGAGCCAAAATCCGAAAAGAGAAAAACGAGCAAACGGCGCAAGAAAAAAACAACCGAAAAGAGAAAAACGGAAAAGAAGAAGATCGCCAAAAAAGAGGACACTTCGAAAGGCCGCACTAAAGTAAAAAGAAAAGGTGAAGGTGAACTGCCGAAAATGAAGCAGCCCAGACACGGCCCCCGCTATCTCAATAACGGCGTGTCGAGATTCGGGCTCACCGGTCTTATGCTCATTCCCACCGCCGATGTGATCAATGAAGACTCGGCCCGCGTCGGCTGGGGCTATCAGAAATACAGCGCATCCTCGCGATATGCTATATCTGGTGTACCGATGGAAATTCATTCGGAAAGAAAAATAAATTCTTACTATTTCACTTATGGACTCGATGAGAACGTCGAAGTCAGCGTAGTGTCGAGAGATACGACGGGGCATGACCGGTTGATCGTCTCAGGCAGTAGCCCTGAAATACAGGACCCGTCTATGAAGTCCAGCGAGATCGGCATAAAGTATTCATGGCCGTGGAGTGGCGAAGAAAGCAAGAACGCTACGCGCGGAGGGATCTATCTCACATGGAACGACAACAGATATGACGATAACAGGAAGATCCGGGATATTGTATACGGACTCGCCGGCGGGGTGGTCCTGAGCGACAACGCGATCCTTCACGGCACAGTCGGTCGGGACAGGATTCATTACACAGGCACCGGGTGGGAGTCGGGTTATGACAGTTCCGACACCAACAGCTTCTGGGGCATCGGACTCGAATACAAATCGACCCCTTTCACATCCCTGTTTGCTGAATATCTCAAGACAGATGTGGATACCGGAAGTACCGACTACGACTATGACATCACGGAAACAAGCATCGGTGTACGGCACAGGCCAAACGAGGACGTACTCCTCGATCTGGCGTATATATCACACGATGAAAATATGAGCACTTCATACGCTTCTATCTCTCTTGACGATAATTACTACATGTTGAGATTGAACTACCTTCTGTAGCCTTTTTGTCCGCATAGTTTTCAGGATCACAGACAGCCCGGATTCGTAAAATATGCGAGACAGGGGGTTTTCTTCAGATATACATCACGCATTCCTGGCATCGGCCATCCCGATTTCCACCAGGTAATCGTTATACATGGGGTATGCGCCCTTTATGCGCGGCAGCAGTTTCATCGCCGCCGACATCGGCCCTTTCGAGACGATGTCTCTTTTCACAAGCGCCATCGCGAGATTTATCTTGCCGAGCCAGAACTTGTGGGCCACGTCGGCCTTCATCGTCATCGTTAAAACAGGTTTGACATCGGTTTCGCCCTTGATGACTTCGTTGTTGGGACAATCGATTGTTATTTCAGCCTCGGGATCATGGTACTCGAACCTGACGATCAGTCCGCTGCCGAATACTGCCGGTCCCATTTTCGGGTCGTCCCGCAATTTCAGAAAAAAAGGATACAGTACACTGTAAAAATGTTCCGAATCTTTGAATATTTCCGACATGAAAGCCTCCCCGATAAATTTAAATCGACAATTGGTGAATTGTTTTTCTTAAACCTTCCCGATACCGGTCATAGTTAAAAAGCCTTCTTAAGTATTTCGAGCACTTCGTCGGTGTCACAGACCATTCGCGGATTGGTGAAAACGGTTCCGTCGCCGAGTGTCAGGTCTGCAATCGAGTCGAGCTGATCTTCGCGGACGCCGACCTCGCTGAGTTTCGTCGGCAGGCCGACAGCGGCGATCAGTTCCCGTGTTTTATCAATGGCGGCCCCGGCGTCCCGCATTGCGTCCCCGCTCGGCGGGACACCCATGGCGCGGGCGGCGATGGCGTATCTTTCAGCGCAGAAGTCGATATTGAACTCCATGCCGTAAGGGAGAATGATCGAGTTCGCGAGGCCGTGGGGCACACCCGCGATGGCACCGACCGAGTGTGCGATGCCGTGGACGATGCCGACGAGCGCGTTTGAAAACGCGAGGCCCGCGATGCAGGATGCGATGAGCATCTGGCCGCGCGCGTCGATATTCGAGCCGTCCTCGACGGCTTTGGGAAGGTATTCATATATGCGTCGCACAGCGTCGGCGGCGAGTGCGTCGGCGATAGGCTGAGATTGCAGGCTGTGGAGCGATTCGACGGCATGAGTGAAGGCATCCATTCCGGTGCCGGCGGTCAGGGTCGGAGGGAGGGTGAGGGTTACCTCGGGGTCGAGTATGGCCGTGTTGGGCGCGAAAAAATGGCTGACGAATGAAACTTTCATATTCTGCGCCTTGCTTTTGATCACGGCGGCGAATGTGACCTCACTTCCCGTGCCCGCTGTTGTGGGGACAGCGATCATTGGGCCCAGTGGCCTAGATTGGAGAAATGTCCCCTGGTGGTCGGCCAGCAGGTCGCCGCCCTCGGACAGGATGAGATTCGACATTTTGGTAGTGTCGATCACACTTCCGCCGCCCACGGCAATACATATATCGACACCGGCGGCTTTTGCGCGGGCGGCTATGTCGTTTATCATGTCGGCGTCGGAGTCCTGCGGGACATCGTCTATGAGAAGCGCTGTTTCTATACCCGATTTATCGAGGCTCGCCGCCGCCGTGTCCGCGAAGCCCAGTTTTTTTATCGGCTGGTCCGTGACAACCAGTGCTTTAGTTCCGGCTAGTTTTTGTGCTTCTTCACCTGTTTGTTTGATTGTTCCCTGTCCGTATATTACTTTTGTCCTGTCGTGAAATTCGAAATACTCCGGTAGTTTCATAGTTTGTCTCCTCGAACAGTTTTTCTGTGTGAAATGCCGCTGTTCCCTTCAGTGGCGTGTTTATATTCTGTAGTCACCTTATCATGCCCGCTACTGTTCCGCAAGTCCTGTGAACGTCCATGTTAAGTTTTTCCTGGGGACGATCCGGAATTAAATGACAAATTCCAGTCATGTCCCCGGAATTCCGCGACTTTACTTCGGATAGCGTCTAAAGTGTTACCAAAGAGCCAGTTGTAAAATTATGTTCGAAGCGAGGTCGAGCGAAATTGGTCTAAAGCAAAGCAGAGGTGCAAAATCCCCGCAGGCATACTTGTAGAGTACGTCGAGGAAGATTTTGTGCCGACAATGCAGCTGTTGACAATTGCAGCCGACCGCCGCCGAATCAGAATTTTGCAATTGGCTCCAAAGATTTGTTTTTTTTGTTTGAGTATCGCAATTACGGGGTAATACACATCATAGAAGCATCCTGCTTGATGTGTAAGAGCAGTTGCAGGTGGGCACGTTTGAGCGAAAAGGAAAAGGATGTTAATACAGTACTGGCCGGGAAAACAAATGCAAGAGGCCAAAAAGATACTTTTAGTTGAAGACGATCCGGAAATGGCGGAACTTCTGCTTGATATTTTGTTGTCAGAAGGTTACAATGCGATAGTTACTGATAGTCGTCTCGAAGCAGAGAGGATCATAAGGGAACAAGAGCTTGATCTTATTCTACTTGATCTGATACTGCTGGACGGCGATGGTTTCGATTTGTGCCGAAAGGTTTCATTAGAAGCATCAAGCGACGAGAGAGTGCCGGTTTTCATCTTAAGCGGGAAAACAGCATTGGAAGTAAAGATGAAAAGTTTTTTATGCGGCGCGAAGAAGTATTTTACCAAGCCCTTCAACGTGGAAGAGTTGCTGGATGCCGTGAGGATCATCCTAACCCCCAACAGGACCCCTCAATCGGTTCCGGCGTGATCTTTCCCGTTGGACATATCACCCTCACTTTTTGTCCGGCCCCTCTTAACAGAGGGGCTCTTTTCTTTGGGCGCTTCAGTGCTTTCCCAGGCACTCCATTCACAATAAGAGCCAATTGCAAAATCATGCTGATTGGCTCAACAAGAAAATGGGTTTCCGCTTACGCGGTAATGGCGCATCTCCAACGCCCCGCAGCTTGCCGCGGGGAGCTTCAATCCACCGGACGATGCGTGTGATATTATCAGCAACCATTGAAATGGGATGCAGGGAATATATAATTTATCGTGAGCATCAGGGAGGTTATATATATGAAAAGAATATCAATTATTGCTGTGTCGGTAATTCTCCTGTCTGCATTTGTTGCCGGCGCGGTCGAAGTTTCAGACCTGCCTCAATTTCTGAACACTACCCAGATCGACAGGATCGCGCCCCAGCCGGCAGACCAGCCGGACAGATTCCGGTTCGTCGTAATCGGCGACACGCGTGACGGCGATGCCATGTTCGAATATCTCATGGACCTCGCGCAGGACATGAAACCTCTGTTTATAATCAATGTGGGCGACCTTGTGCATTCAGGAAAACAGAGCGAGTACGAGCATTACTATGACCAGATAAAAGATGTGCGGGTTCCATATATTTCTGTTGTCGGAAACCACGAGGCGCATGTCAAGGGCGGGCTCGAGCGGTACGTGCACATGTTCGGCCCGACAGACGGCTACTTCGACGTAGGCAACAGCCGTTTTATCTATTTCGACAACGCCGCGGCACGCGGATATACCATCACCGATGAGCAACTCGCATGGATAGAAGGCCTGTTGCAGACCGATAAAAAAAGGTTCCTTTTCATGCATGCGCCGCCGGGCATCCGCATGTGGAACCACGGCATGGGACGCGGTACGACTGAGAAGTTCTTCAAGCTGATGGACAAGTACGCGGTGGAACGTGTCTACTTCGGCCATGTTCACGCTTACGACCGTTTCGTGCGCAACGAGACGACCTATATGATGATCGGTTGCGGCGGCGCGGAGCCCGACCCCCTGGGTGAGCGGTTCTATAATTCAATGAGCGGCGGCTTTTATCACTTTAATATTGTGGAAGTGCAGGACAACAATGTGCTCGACGTGCTCGTGGCCCCCAACACCGAAGACATCATCGATTTCAGATCACCAAAATCGAACCTGCCACTCGAATACCCATTCGCCGGGTACAGGCACTTCAACACACCCATTATTGATAATATCGCTATCAAAGACAAGCAGATAAAACTGCAAGCGTACAGCAACCCGAAAGCCTTCGAGGCGGGCATAACCGGTGTCACGCTGGATTGCTTCGACACATCAGGAGCCGCGCTCGACAGAGTACGCCTCATCGCCGATTTCTTTGACGAACGGGACTGGTCCGCCGCGATGCCCGCCACCGCCGCCAACTGCATCCTCTCAGCCAGCGACCCGGTGCGCTCAAGCGTGACGATGCTGCCGTCGATTCATGAGATCAATCCGGCGCTCGGCGCGAAAGTGTCGCCCGGCGACATCCCGTTCTACAGGGCTGCCGTCGACCCGGACGATCCGTCCGAAACGACTATCGACGATATGGACCTCCGTTCTATAGACTTCGCTTATGACGATAAGTACTTCTATTTCAGGACAATAGTCGACGGCGTATTCAGCGAAGGCGACAGGGACCCGCGCAACCGGATCATCAATATCTATGGTTTCATCCTGCTCGATGATACTCTCGAGCTGGAAGCCGACATCAGCAAAATGCTGGGCTCGGTGCCGCTGCTGGCTTATGCACCGCTGGCCAATACACTCAGCATCCCGAAATGCAGTATCATAGACGCCCGCGGTTTCCGCGAAGGTAAATTCAGCGCGAGCGATAAAGGCGTAAAGTGTATGGCAAAAGGCAACACGCTTTTCATTCGCGCGGAGCGTGACCTTTTTGGCGACAAAGACAAGTTTAAGGGCTTCAAGCTGATCGCCGCAACATTGCAATTACTTATGAAAGACAAGATGGATGCAGACCTGGGTGATGCGTCGAACCCGGCGGACATCCGTCTCCAGGGCATCAAGCAGCAGCCACAGCCACAGCCGCAGCAGTAGTGTGGGGCTTCACTGAATATGCTGGATTCGAGCCCCCGGGGGACAGCAATGCGGGAAGCATCGTATGTGCGGATGTCGCGGAGCGGCGCACTGGCGGAGCGGGCGACACGGGCGGCAGCGATGCTGGAATGCTGCACTCTTTGCCCAAGGCGTTGCGGAGTGGACCGCGCGACGGGCGAACTCGGCGTCTGCGGCGCGGACGCAGTCGCCGAAGTCTCGAGCTTTAACGACCACCACGGCGAAGAACCTCCCATATCGGGCAGCCGCGGAAGCGGCACGATTTTCCTCACCCACTGCAACCTCAAATGTATGTTCTGCCAGAACTACCCCATAAGCCATCTCGGAAACGGCAATCCCGCGCCGCCCGCGCGTATGGCACAGATGATGCTCGCACTGCAAGCGCGCGGATGCCATAATATAAATCTTGTCACCCCTACTCATTTCATGCCGCAGATTCTCCGCTCGCTGGATATCGCCGCACGCGACGGACTGACGATCCCCCTGGTCTATAACTGCGGCGGCTACGAGAGTCTCGACGCCGTCCGGCTGCTCGACGGCATCATCGACATATACATGCCCGACATGAAATATGGAGACAACGAATCAGCAAAGAGATTCTCAGGCTGCCATGATTATGTCGAGAAAAACAGGGCGGCGGTCAGGGAAATGTACCGGCAGGTCGGGGCTCTTCATCTCGACGACAACGGCATAGCGCGTCGCGGTTTGTTGATACGCCACCTGGTGTTGCCGAACGGCAGGGCAGGCAGCCGCGATGTGCTTGGTTTTATCGCAAACGAACTTTCCACGGATGTGCACATCAGCATCATGGAACAATATTTCCCGGCGTATAAGGCCCCGGATGAACCGGAAGTATCACGCAGGATTACGGGCGATGAATATGCCGAAGTGCTCGACGCCGTCGAGGAGTTCGGGTTTACTCACGGCTGGTTGCAGGGCGATCCGTTAGTTTCGGATCGATAGTCTCGGCATACGCCGGATAACAGTGTAGAATAAGGAGCCAGTTGCTTGTATTGAGAACTTCATGATCCGGAGAAGCAGATGAATCTTGAACTCGAATGGAGCGCACATCCCGATAACCCGCTGATCGAGCCGATCTGGCCCGAGTGGCTGCTGGGCGACCCCGTCGTCCTGCCCGATGACAAGGCGCCCGATGGAATATGGCATATATTCCTCAACACCGTGCTGTTTATCTACCACTATACAAGCGAAGACGGCGTGAAGTGGCGGCGCAGGAACCGTGTGGGGCGCGGCATGAGGTGTTTCCTGATTAAAGAGGCCGACACATATTATTTGTTTCACGAACTGCATGTGAACCCGTGGCAATCGAATATTGTTGTTCGCAGATCAAAGGACCTGTGGGACTGGTCGTCTCCGAAGCGCATCCTCCACCCGCAGTTGAAATGGGAAAAAGACGGCGCAGGTACAGTAGCCTGCCCGTGTGTGGTTAAAAACGGCAGCATGTTCAGACTGTACTACAGCGCGGGGAATGTTTTTTTGAAGGACCTTGGATTCGCAGAGCCTAAATATATCGGTTTCGCCGAATCGCGCAATATACTTGGCCCATACAGGAAAAGAAAAACGCCGATGATAGAGCCCGACGACCGCGACCCGCTGCGCAATAAGGGCGCGGGCGCTATCAAGGTTTATCGCGACGAGGAAAACAACAGGTGGGTAGGCTTCAACAACGGGATATATTCGGATCATAAAAACAAGTCCAGGTCAGCAATAACGGTGATGTTTTCGCGCGACGGCAGGATATGGGAGGAACCATACACGGAACCTCTTTTCGCACCGGGCGACGGCTGGGAAAAAGCGCTGGTCTATCAACTGGATGCTGTGCCGAGGCCCAATGGCGAACTGTGGGTATATTACAACGCGCGCGACGGATGGCGGATAGGAACCGAGCGTATCGGGTTGCGTATCGGCAAACCCGCGGAGGCATAAACTGCCGGGAGATTAAACCCCTGCGGGCGACTTCGCGCCGACACCGCAGTTGCTGTCCCGCATATTTCAACCAGTGCGGGCCGGAACCGGGAAAATGTCCTTTCGGGGTCCGGTCGCACCGGGTCAGGGGCCGGCGTCGGCAGGCGAATACTTGAAGAAACCGTTCGCCGATGCCGCGATGAAGAAATCTTCGTCGGGTTCATAGTTGAAATACCGCACCCGCCGACCGACATAAATCTTTCCCAGACCTACCGGCTTTTCGCCGGATACATCTATCTTATAGACATAACCGTTAACAAAGTTGCTTGCATACAGAACCTGTCTCCTGCTGTCGTAGCCGAGGTCGCGGATGCCGATGGGCAACTGGT
The DNA here is from genome assembly GCA_024278215.1 of bacterium. Lineage (GTDB taxonomy): Bacteria > UBP15 > UBA6099 > UBA6099 > JAJRTR01 > JAJRTR01. The sequence goes on along the minus strand of JAJRTR010000046.1, from coordinate 15,907 downwards.
AGCGCCACGCGACTCTTTTCCTCTCGAGGTCGACCATATACACAGCCGATTCCATAGGCGCGCCGATAAAAGCGCGCTCTCGATCCGGGTCACCCTCGACGTGGAAGAAAAATCCCCAGTTCTTCCACATTCTCAACATCCCGACAGCTATGCGCTCTGTTTTCCCCGTCTTCTTGTCTGCCGCATACATGAACGGCCTGAAAAACATGCTCGTGTTGGCGATCACACGTTTCGGCGTGTTCGATACTGTGGCAAGCGCCGCGTTGGGCATGTGGAATCTTCTTGTTATTTCCTGTTTGCGGAGGTTGACTTCCGCTATCCAGTCGGCGTCTGAAGCGACATATACGATGTCCGGATTTTCACTGTCGACGCTCATAAACCTGGGCCTGTCCCTGGGAGTGAAGAAATCCTTTATCACTTCCTCCTTTTCGTCGTTCCACAGCCGGATCGTGTTCATCGGCGACACGAGGAATATACATGTTTTGAGTTCCGCATTGCAGTAGCCCCTGAAAACCGAGTGTATGCGATACTTCCGTTTGATCTCTCCGGTTTTTACGTCTACGCCAAGCAATGCCTGCAAATCGGGGTTTGTCTCCGCGCCGAAACCGACATATATCAACTCGCGCGACGCACTCGGAAAACCGTTGCGGCAATGAAAAATGGAATCGGTAAATGATTTTGCCGTCTCGACATTTTTTTTGTCGCAAAGCGAAAAGATCGGTGAAAGCCCCCTCTGCTTCTCCATTCTCCCGCAGTCGTAACCGGTGGTGATGGAGAACAAAAGAACTGTACCGGCGAGATATAACGGATAAAGGAAAATAAGCATTGTGATGAAACGAACGAAATTCGACGCGACTGCCATCGAGCGCAGACCTTTGCGCGCGCGCCACAGGAACACGACTACTACAAAAACTATCATGCCCGCGGGACTGATCATCCATGTGGCTATCACAAACGGCCTGTAAATATATAGAGCCACAAGAAGTATGAAAAAGACCTTGATGTTGAGCCCGCCGATTTTCTTGTCGGATTTCCTGAATACTATATGTATCAGCAAAAGCGACAACAGCGTAAAAGGAACAAAATGAAGTAAAAAGGAGACCATTCAGCACCCTGTCTTTTCATCAACGCCGCAATGCCCGCAAACCGGTTTGCGCATAGCCGCGAAGTCGAAATCAAACATCGGAACGATCTTCGGCCCCTGCGGCGTGTCCTCGACCTGGAACCCCATGTTGTTGATCCTGTCACGCAGCCGGTCGGCTTCCGAAAAGTTCTTGTTTTTTCTGGCCTTTTCCCTCTTGTCGGCCATACTCTCCGCCTGCATTTTATGCTCGGGACGCAGCCCCCTGAGCCGCCAGAAATCAGACAGCCTGGTGCGCGAGTTCGCAAGATCAAGTCCGAATACTTCATCCATCTTATATATTGTCGAGGCTTTGCTTTCGGGCGGACCCTTCGTTTCGAGAACGCCGGATACAACAGCCAGGGCATTCATCGTATTCAGGTCATTGGATATGGCCGACTCGAATTTTTCGATAAATCCGGGGATGACAACACCGGTCGGAGCGGGTAACTCGGCGCACGCGCCCCAGAGCCGCGCCAGACCACGCTGGGCGCTCTCGAGCGCTTCCCATGTGAAATTCATGTCGCGCCGGTAAAAACCGTTCAGAAAAAGATAGCGCAACGCGAGCGGCGAATATCCACGCGCCCTGACATCATCAAGCGTATAAAGATTGTTCAGCGACTTCGACATCTTCCGCCCATCCACATTCAGAAACGCGGAATGAAACCAGTATTTGACATACTGTCTGCCTGTCGCGCACTCGGACTGCGCGATCTCATTCGTATGGTGTACGGGGATGTGGTCGATGCCGCCGGTATGGATGTCGACCTGATCGCCGAGATAACGCATCGCCATTGCTGAACACTCGATATGCCAGCCCGGGAAACCGCGCCCCCACGGACTGTTCCACTGCATAATGTGGTTCGGCTGATTAGTGATCCACAGGGCAAAATCCTGCGGGTTTCGACGCTGATCGTCCACAGCGACACGGGCACCTGCTTCCTGCCCCTCGAGGTCCAGCCTTGCAAACTCCGCATACCGCCCGAATTTCGATGTGTCAAAGATCACTCCCACATCCGTCTTATACGTATATCCATTATCTTCAAGCCTTTTCACCAGCCCGATCTGTTCGCCTATATGCTCCGTCGCGCGGCTTATGACCTCGGGACGTGTAATATTGCATTCGGCAATCGTGCTGAAAAAATGATCTTCATAAAACTCCGCTATCTCCCAGGGCGTCTTCCCTTCACGCCTCGCGCCCAGCTCAAGCTTGTCCTCTCCCGCGTCTTCGTCCGATGTCATGTGCCCGACATCCGTCACATTCATTACCTGTGTAACCTGATAGCCGGCATATTCCAGCAGCCTTCGCAGCACATCGCTGTTGGTGTATGTGCGAATATGTCCCACATGCGCATATCCGTAAACCGTCATTCCGCAGGAATATATCCCTACTCGCGGCGCGAAATAAGGCTGGAAAAGCTCCACTTCTCTCGATTTTGTATTATAAAGACGTATTTTTAGACTTCCCTCGAAATTCTTTTCCTGCTGTGTCATTCGATACTCCAATCTTCATTTCATCCTTACATTATTATACACAATTGATGTTTACTTACATCATTATCCACACATGATTCTGAAGCTGTCAGTTCAGAAATATTCTCACTTATATATAAACATTGCTTTGTGATTACTATAATATTATTAGTAATACAGGAGAGGAGTATACCCAATATGTGTGAGACATCTGTTTTCATTATAAAGGATGGAAATGAAGAAATAGTTCTGGAGACAGCGACCAGGATTGTAGCGGAAAACGGTACTTTCAAAGCGAGAAATCTCTTCGGAGAAGAAAAGGTGTTCGAGGGCAAGTTCAAGGAATTCGATACATCGGCCGGCAGATTTGTTGTCGAGGCTGTTTGAATTATATTCTGAACTTGTGCAAAACAGATATTTTGCAAGAATTTCGGGGACATGACCGGAATTTGTCCTTTAGGCGCTATGCTTGTAAAAAACCTCCTCGCAAGTAACGAGGAGGCAGTAATATGAGTAAGAGCCGATTGCGAAATTATGTTCGTAGCGAGGTCGAGCGAAAATGTTCAGAAGAAGGCGGAGGTGTAAAATCCCCGCAGACGTACTTGTAGAATACGTCGAGGACGATTTTGTGCCGACAACGCAGCTATGGACAATAGCAGCCGACCGCACCAGAATCAGAATTTTGCAATCGGCTCTAATAAAAATAGCAATGAGCGGTCAACAAGTAATGCAAAAGTAATGACACTGGCGGTAAATCGCGGATGAAGTTAGAGGGCTGAAAAGAGACAGAATATAAAAAAACCGCCCATTTAGAGCGGTTTTATTGAAGTGGAGACTAAGGGGCTCGAACCCTCGACCTCCGCCGTGCAAGCTCGATTTGGAGCTTTGCGCAGACACACCCCATATCAATAAAAAACCCCATTATACCGAATGTTTTTGAGGACTCGCCTTGATCGAAAAAAGGGCGGGTCCTCTTTCTAACTGCCGTCTAACCCCGTGTTTTACCGGGCATTTGGCTAACCTGTCTAACCACTTAACCCCCGCCGTACAGAAAACTGACAGGGGGCTGAATGTCCCAAACATGACGTTTTACGTCTAACTTTCTAACTGATGCCCCCCCCCCGCCGTTCGCGGCGATGACGGCCCCTAATGAAGGAAAATCCACTTAATATAATATATGAGCCCAACCCGGCCTGATGGCGTTTTTGAGGCCAGCGGAGGGTACCCCCCCTATACCCCCATGTGAAAGCCGAAGTCAAGTTCGGTGCCCACCGGGTCGTTCTACAACCACACGAGCGCGGGTTGACCGCATTCTATAACTGTATCCGGTTACAGGGTGCCGGGTGTCGAAGGTCACACCGCCCTGCCTAACTTCAATCACATTAACCGACCGCTGAACTAAGCGAAGGTGGTTGCCGCTATCGAAGGTTGAGCCCCGCCACCCCAGCCCCACTTCCACGCAGCGATGACCGAACACCCCACTCTTGTCACTATACCATGACACCCCGCCCCGCCTATCCGGCCCACCTGCCTGCTCCACTACGCGATGGTCATGTTCCATCACCGTCGCTGCCAACCCACGCAGATCGGCACGGACCGGCACCCGTAAAGGGACCCGGTTCCGACCCGAACTGCTCTTTACCCCACATCCCCGTCCAGCGCGACGTTAAACCGCACCCGTCCTGGGCATGACGTAAAACTGCCCGTTTGCATTTGCCCCACTTTACAGGGGCTATCACATAACAAAGGAGGTCTACCATGAATTGTAGACAGTGTAAGTGGTTTGTATCCACGATGGACCAAGGTAGTATCGGAGGCGGTGTCGATAACAACGACCGCTGCCGGAAGCATTCAGCATTCGAAGATAGTGTACGCGCCGAACTCGCAGCAGTAGGCGACGACGGTGAAACCCACCGGTGGCTGGTGGCGCAAACGGGGTACGCCGTATCCGTCCCGCCCCACGTGCCGGAGCCTTACGTAGCCTGCTCGGTGGAGTCCAGGTTGCCCGAATCGCTGTTCGAGGCGATTGACGCCACGCAGGAAGGCTTGGACTGGTCGGTGGAACTGCGCGATCCGGTGTGGGAAGCCTGGGACGCGATGCTGGATGGAAAACCACGCATGGAGTTCGTGCAGGTGTATCCCACCTGCCGGAGATGCGGAGGCTCAGGCGTGGCGCACTTCACCCGCAGGAACGGCGAACACGATACCGGCTCATGCTTCCGATGCAGTGGCAGCGGTATCCGCCCGGCGATCACGGGATACGAACGTGCTGACTGGATTGACCCGGAGTGGACAATGACGACAGAGCGCAAGCTGGTGTACGAGGTGATGGATCGCTTTTGCCCGAAGCTCACCACAGAGGATGTATATGGAGAGGAACGAAATATTCCCGGCTGCGTGGATTTCGCATGGAAGGAACAGGAGGCTTGCCTGGCGTTCGATTACGGTAGTGGATGGACTGGACAGGCGGCAGGCAGCAGGAGACATGCGCGACCGCGTCTGCCACGTCAGTCACACCACGACGAAGCCATGCTGGAATTCCTCCGCGCAGATGTCGAGGAGTACATCGGTGAAACCCTGTCCGAGGAAGCAGCACCGGTTCAGACACCAGTGAAAAGCTACCGTGAGCGCATGGCCGAACTTCGGGAGCAGGACGCATTCGAGGCCTGGCTGGACGATGTGGATCGAATGTATCTGGAGGCTGAGTATAACCCGGATTCTATTCTCTACCACACGTACGTCACAGCATAGATGTCTGTCCTGGACAATGACACGAAACTGTCCGTACCCCACTAATTAAAAGCCCGAAAAACTTCCATAAGAACGTTGTGAATTCGGATCGGTTTTATCTGACTACTACCGAGCCGATGCGACCTGAGCACGTCATTAGCAACTGCTCATAATCTTGAAACGAGGAGGTGAGTACAGAGATGAAGATATTGGCAAACTTCACGAAGAAAGTGTCAACCGGTGATTATGAGAACGAAACCTACATGGTCACTATCGAAGCAGAAAGCGAATTCAACAACGTTGACCAGATCGCAGATTACCTATTCCATCAGGCGCGAGAAGCTGTGCAACGCCAGATCAACGGCGGCGCGTCCGGCACCGTACCATCGACAGCAATCCCGTCCAGTTCACAGTCACGCAATTCAGGCAACGGGCGTAACGGTGGCTCGTCATGTGGTAATGGAAACGGCAACGGCTACAAAGCCACTGAAAAGCAAGTCAATATGCTGCGCAAACTGTTCGACGAGAACTTTGACAGCAAAGAAGAAGCGCGTGCCTGGCTGAGAAATCAGTGCAGTATGGATTCCACAGCGAACATATCGAGACGCGACGCATCAAGAGTCATTGAAAAGCTTCTCGACTTTTCGCGAGCTATTATCTGACCCCCAGACAGCAGGAGCCGGAGGGGCGCTTATGCCTTTTCGGCCCTCTGTTTATCTATCAAAAAAGGAGACTCGTTATGAGCACAATTATGAAGTATGTCTGCATCGGCATCGCCATCATCGTCTGTTCGTTCCTGGGCGCAATCGGATTCACAATCGGCAACGATTTAACTGAACGCTGGTTGACGCTGAGAAGGAAACGCAAGGCGGAGAAAGACCCGCAGCCAGCAGAGGCTGAGTAAGCAAGTAGCACAGCAATAACACAGAAATACGGGGTCGGGAGCGAATCAATGCTCTCGGCCCTGAACTTTTATGGGAGGAATAACTATGAACAAGATGGAAGGACTCATACAGCAACTGAAAGCCAACGATGCAGCGAAGCATGACGAACATGCAACAACCGGTGACATCATATATGGCAACGGCTCGTTCTACTTCAGGAATAAACCAGTCAGGGTGACCGGCACAGCAATAAAACAGCTTTGCGTACAGTGCGGGATTCCCACCGACTTTTGGCGCGAGAGGTTGACACCTGTCGAGAGGGCTATCATCTTCAACCGTCTGAGTCGAGAGCAGGGTGAGACCGAGCGTCTGTACCGGTTCCACGATAACACTCTCTACGGAGTTGTCTCACCCCGGTACAAAAAGCTCGACAACATCATGCTGCTCGACATATTGCAATCGGCACAGGACAGCGGCATCGGCCTGATGCCCGTAAACTACACACTCAGTTTTGATCTCACGAAAGTGAAACTTGTTCCAACCTCAGCGCAAGTCGGCGAACTGGCTCCGATGATTGAGTTCACGAATTCGGAAAACGGTCAGGGTAGTTTGCAGGTTCACGCTGGCGTATATCGCTGGATATGCAGCAACGGCATGATGGTACCTGTCGGAGACATAATGAGATCCCGCTGGATGCACCTGGGCAATAATGAAATTCAGTTGCCCGACCTAAACACGGTATTAAATCGCTCTCATGAGTACCTTGAACGAATGGACCGGGCAAGAAGCAGGTACCTGACTGCTGGCGACAAAGCCGAGATCATCACCGGCGTCGCGAGCGCGATGGGACACACGGCAGCCGACAGGGTTGTCCGGTCAGCGAACCGTGAGTATCACGGAGGCCGCACCCTGTTCGATGCAGTGAATTCGATCACGCGAGCGGCGCAGGCATTCCAGCCACAGAAACAGTCGGACATGGAACGGTATGCTTCAACACTACTCGCAGCATAAACGAATCCACGGGAGGGGGCGGCATCAAGTCCTCTCCTGTGAAAGGAGGGGAAGCAAAATGTTGACATTATCGTATTCAAGAATTGACGGCTATCTCAGATGCGCACTGTCCTACTACTTCAAGTATGAAAAAGGCATCGTGCCGGAGAAAGTGTCACCTGCTCTGGTACTCGGTTCGGCTGTCCACGGAACCATTGCCCATTATTACCGTCGCCACATGGCAGGCAAGCCACTCACGACCGAAGAACTGGAGAAGGCGTTCGAGGAGGACTGGACGGCGCGAACGACAGTGCCTGTGAAGTGGTCGAACGGAACCACTCCCGAGGACATGCAGGCGCAGGGAACGAAGTTAGTGCAAGCGTATGTCGATTCAATCAGCGAAAACATTGTGACGCCCATGGCCGTGGAACTGGAACTCCGATCTTCCCTGACAAACCCTGTCACCGGGGAAACACTACCCGGAGTAGAACTGCTGGGCTACCTCGACAGGCTCGACGCTGACGGAACGATCACAGAATTGAAAACTTCACGTTCCTCATGGTCACAGTTCCAGGTCGACACCGCGCTGCAGGCCGACATTTACACCTACATGGTTGCACAACAGGATGGGCGCGACGAGGGCGCGTGCCGCTATAACATCATCGTGAAAAACAAAAAACCTCGTGTACAAGTCTTAGAAACAACACGAGGCCCAAAACAATGGGACCGCATGTACCGGACTATCGAGCAGGTTGTACACGCTATTGCTGATAAGCGATTCTACCCCAATCGCGGGTTTTTATGTCCCACGTGTGACTTTGTTTCCGAATGCTTTCGGTGGTAGCACACCGTCTGGCAGAGCTCTTTATCAGGTTATGCCGAGCGCCGCCCCACCAGACAATTTTGCTTTTCCCCTTCCGGGGATTGCCGAGGCTGTGATATAATCCCAATTGCCTAACCAAGAGCGCGCAATGTGCGCGTGACGAACGTAGCCCTTAAAGCTGTCTGCTTTTTTGGGGCGGCCTCGGCAACCCTGGGGCTACGTTCGCGTACTCTCTTGGTTAGGCAACCGGGGTCGTCCTTTTATATTGGGACACATTCCACCACCAACTGAATCCCCGGTGACAACAACCCAAGGAGGTGCGCGATGCATCATGCAAAATCTTTGTTCATTATCATACTTATGCAAATGCTGCTGATTGCGATCTCGGTATCGGCGTCGGACAGCGTTGAACCTTACAGCTATGAGGCGTTCCAGCCTATCACTCCGCTCGATACCACCACGCAGATGCTTTCCAGCGATACACAGGTTCCCACTGATGTGACTGTCGGGACGGACTACGTGCTGTTCGGTACCGTTGGAAAGGTTTCTGCGGACGGGCTGCGCGTCCACGCAGAGGGCGCGAATATGTACGCGCTCGTGGGCGTTCAAGGATTCCAGATCGGTTACGCCCGACAGGAATACGACGTCACCATTCACGGACCAACCGGCGACACCGGTTTTACACATTCCGCTGACGTGGTGCGCGTGAAGTGGGTGCCTGACAACCGGATTGTGCGCATGCCCTGGAACGGCCAGATAGCACTCGGCGGCATGATGTACTTCGGCCAGTCCAGCGGCGCGGATGTAGATTTCACACAACCCTATGCGGCACTCGCTTTCGAATATGGACGCGCCCGTGCCAATATTGGTGTGAACTGGATTACAGGCGACCTGCCGGAGGAAACCGGCATGTTCGCATCGCTGCAGTACGCGGTGAACCCCGAACTCGTGATCTACGCCGACTATTCCGAGTACGACTTCCACAAGCTGATTCTCAACAACGTAATCCTGCCCGGTGCAGGTATAGACTGCACGGCCTGCGCGGACGACGCGCTGTCGGTCGGTCTCGCATTCAAGTTGGGAGACGTCGGCTATATAAACGCCGGCGCATACGACGTGGACGACCTGGGCTCCCCGATGGGCAGTCTGTCGTTCCGAAAACAATACTGAGGAGGTATGAAGAATGAAAAACTCAAGATTCCATATTGTTGTACTCCTGATTGTAACAGCCGCGCTGTACTCGGCAGGCTGCGGAGGAGGCGGTGGCGACCGTGGCGTAGCGATACAATCCACCGGCAGTATCGCCGGATACGTCTACGCGCCATCCGAAGCCGGACGGGTAACTGGAAAACGATCTGCCGGAGCCGCGCCATCCGGCTATCAAGCGCTTTCCGGAGCAACAGTTCAGTGTGATGGAAAGACCACGACTACGGACTCGAACGGGTACTACATTCTGTCCGGAGTCACAGTCGGAGCTCAAGTAGTGTCGATCACAAAAAGCGGCTACCAGACGATGCAGATCAGCGTCACGGTGATTGCAAGCGTCATCGTAACAGTAACACCGGAAGGCTCCACCGACGGCGCGTTAACACCCGGCTCCGATTCGGACGTGAACCAGTCGCCCACCGCTTCCGCTCAAGCCGATGTCACGTCCGGCACTGCTCCGCTCACTATCCAGTTCACAGGCTCCGGTTCAGACTCGGACGGCACAATCGCGTCCTATTCGTGGACATTCGGCGACGGCTCGACGAGCAGTGAGCAGAGTCCAAGCCATACCTACAGCACCGCCGACAGCTACACCGCCACGCTGACCGTGACCGACAATGACGGCGCTACCCGCCAGGATACGGTAACAATATCTGTGACATCCAGCAGTGCGATATCAATAACCGCATCAGTTTCCCCGGCAACAGGCACAATCGACACCGTGTTCACCGTCACTTGCACTGTATCGGGCGGCACGGCCACCACCCTCGAACACAGATGCGACAGCAGCGGTGCCCTGTGGTATGAAATCTCTTCCGGCAACATCGGTGAATGCGTGTACGGTATCGGCGACTTCACGCCGGGCTGCCGCGTCGACGGCAGTATCACCGACGATGTTGATACTCCCGTCACCGTCACCCAGGGAACCGTGTGCGGAAACGGAACCGTGGAAACCGGCGAGGACTGCGATGACGGCAACACCGTGACGGAGACTTGCACATACGGAGAGACATCCTGCTCCGTTTGCGATTCAACGTGTCAGTCCGTTGCAGGCTCCACATCCTACTGTAGTGATAGCACGACCGACACCGGAAACGGTGAAGACTGCGATGACGGTAATACGACAACCGAAACGTGCGATTACGGACAGACATCCTGCACCGTTTGCGATTCCACATGCCAATCAGTCGCCGGTGCAACATCATATTGCGGCGACTCGACAGTGGACTCAAGCAACAGCGAACAGTGCGACGACGGCAACACCGCCGATGGCGACGGCTGTTCATCCACATGTCAGACCGAATCCTCCGACGTATGGGCAAAAACGTTTGGAGGTACAGACTATGAAAAGGCATTCTCGGTACAGCAGACAACGGACGGAGGTTATATCGTATCCGGATATGTCAACCCGATTGATGAACCTGTAAACTACGACTTCTACATCATTAAGCTGAGTGCGACCGGCACTCAGGTATGGACGCAGACCCTTGGCGGCGCGAACTTCGAACAGTCCTTTTCTATACAACAGACAATGGACGGTGGATATATAACCGCAGGCGTCACGAACTCATACGGCGCAGGCAGTGACGACTACTGGATAGTGAAACTCGATTCCGTCGGCAATCAGACCTGGGACAAGACGATAGGAACATATGGCAGTGAGATGGCGACATCCATAAGTGAAACATCCGATGGCGGATATATCGTGTCGGGGATTGTCGAGACATACAGTGCTGGCAATTGGGATTGGGTTTCGAAACTCGATTCCGGTGGTTCTCAGGTGTGGTCATGGTACAACCCCTCCGGAGGAAGTTCCGGCGAGGGCGCATTCTCGGTACAGCAAACCACAGACTATGGATACATAGTTGCCGGAATGGTATACGACTCGTTCAAAGAGGAGTTAAAGGTGGTAAAACTGAATTCCGACGGCACCCTGGCTTGGAGCAACACATACGGAGGGACAGGCGATGATACCGTGAACTCCATTCGACAGACGGACGATGGAGGATATATAGCTGCCGGACACACGAACTCGGAAGGCGCAGGCGGGAAAGATGCCTGGGTGCTGAAATTGGATTCAAGCGGTAATCAGGTTTGGGCTCAAACCTATGGTGGTACAAGCGATGATGAAGCGAATTCTGTTCAGCAGACCACTGATGGCGGGTACGTTGTAGCGGGTATCACAAGTTCATACGGGGCCGGGAATAAAGATGTCTGGATATTGAAACTCGATTCAAGTGGTTCGCAGACATGGGCCAACACACTTGGTGGTACGAGCAACGAAGAAGCGGAATCCATTCAGCAGACCACTGACGGCGGTTATATCGTAGCAGGCGTCACCAGTTCATACGGGGCCGGAAATTCAGATGTATGGGTACTGAAGCTCGACGCCAGCGGTGAATGTACCGGGTGCTTCTGATGCAATGATGAAATGAAGATCGCTGGACGGAACGGAAGGAGGACACTGCGGCGGCGCGGACATTATCCTGCTGGCCACAGCGGACGCCGCGCCCCGCTGTTTATTTCTGCATGCCCCTATTAACAGTCATTGTCATGTTCCTGCTCATCCACCTTGTGGTGTGGCTGATGAAGAGGTCGTGAGGAAAGTGGCTTCTCCATAAATAAGACCATGAAATAATCCCGGTCGGGGCACCTTTACCCCTGGCCGGTTTTTACCTCATTAGTGCGCAGGCGCATCGGCACCTGAAAGTCGTTGCGGATGTGAAAAACCGTGTTTATGAGATCGTTTATTGCTTTGTACCACCCCCCATAGATATAATTGGTGATCGGGATTGAAAACAGATTGTTCCCAATCGATTAAGCGTTGCAAATGCAACTGCCATCATAGTTGATTTATAGAGTAGAAAGGGCAACCAATGGCTCGTAAGAATAAGAAAACCGGGAACGGCACCGGGGCGAACCTCGGATTCGAGGCTACTCTGTGGGCCGCTGCCGATAAGATGCGCAATAATATGGACGCCGCAGAGTACAAGCACGTCGTGCTTGGCCTGATATTCCTCAAGTATATATCCGATGCTTTCGAGGAACGTAAAGAGCAACTGGAACTCTGGACCGCCGACTCGTCCAGCGATTGGTATGTCAAGGAAGAAACAGCTCGCTACCACGTCATCGAGGACCGGGACGAGTATGTCGCCGAAAACATATTCTGGGTGCCGAAGGAGGCCCGCTGGCCGTTCCTTCAGGCCAACGCAAAGCAGTCCGCCATCGGCAAGATCATCGACGACGCCATGGTTGCCATCGAGCGGGAGAACCCCACACTAAAAGGCGTGCTGCCCAAGGATTACGCGCGGCCCGCTCTCGACAAGCAGCGGCTTGGAGAACTAATCGATCTCATCGGCACCATCGGCCTGGGAGACAAGGAAAACCGCTCCAGGGATATTCTCGGGCGGGTGTATGAGTACTTCCTGTCACAGTTCGCCGGGGCCGAAGGCAAAAAGGGCGGCCAGTTCTATACTCCCCGCTGTGTGGTCCAGGTACTGGTCGAAATGCTTGCCCCGTACAAAGGCCGTGTGTACGACCCCTGCTGCGGTTCAGGCGGTATGTTCGTGCAAAGCGAAAAGTTTGCCGCCGCTCACGGCGGTAACGTTGGCGACATCAGCATCTACGGCCAGGAGTCGAACCCCACCACGTGGCGGCTTGCCCGAATGAATCTTGCCATTCGCGGCATCGACAGCAACCTTGGTCCGGAAAACGCGAACACGTATCACAACGACCTGCACAAAGACCTGAAGGCCGACTATATACTCGCCAATCCACCGTTCAATGACAGCGACTGGGGCGGCGATAGACTCCGCGGCGACGCCCGCTGGAAGTACGGTCTCCCGCCTGCCGGAAACGCCAACTATGCCTGGGTACAACACTTCATACATCATCTCGCCCCAAACGGCCTTGCCGGTTTCGTACTCGCCAACGGCAGCATGTCGTCCAATCAGTCCGGCGAAGGTGAGATCAGGAAAAACATAATCGAAGCCGACCTCGTAGACTGCATGGTCTCACTCCCCGGCCAGTTGTTTTACTCGACCCCAATTCCAGCATGTCTATGGTTTATAGCTCGTGACAAGAAAAACGGGCGCTTCCGCGACCGGCGCGGAGAAACCCTGTTCATTGACGCCCGGAAGCTCGGCAAACTGATCGACAGGGTTCATCGTGAATTCACGGATGAAGATGTCGCAAAGATCGCTGGCACGTACCACGCATGGCGCGGTGACAAGGACGCCGGAGAGTATGAAGACATCCCCGGTTTCTGCATGAGCGCGACAATAGAAGACATCCGAAAACACAGTCATATCCTCACCCCTGGCCGATACGTCGGCGCGTAAGAAATTGATGATAGCGACGATGAACCGTTCGAGGAAAAGATGAAGCGGCTCACCGGGAAACTTGAAGAACAATTCACGGAATCGGCAAAGCTGGAAAAAGTGATAAGGAAGAACTTAAAGGTGGTAGGATATGGCAAAAAGTAAGGCTCTGATACCAGACGAACGCATCGAACGTTCAATCCTGCTTATCCGTGGACAGAAGGATATGCTGGATGCCGATCTTGCTGAAATATATGGCGTTACAACTAAACGCCTGAACGAGCAGGTGAAAAGAAACCATGACCGGTTTCCGAAGGATTTCATGTTCCAGCTAACAGAGAAAGAGTTCAAACGCTTGAGGTCGCAATTTGCGACCACAAACCTCATGAAGCGCAGAACGCCGCCCTACGCCTTCACCGAACATGGAGCAGTAATGCTTGCCAGTGTGCTGAACAGTGAAATAGCCGTCAATGCAAGCATCCAGGTCGTCAGGGCGTTTGTCCGCCTGCGCCGAATGCTGGAGTCCAACAAAGCCCTGGCAGGCAGGCTCGACGAACTGGAGAATAAGTACGACTCCCAGTTCAAAGCGGTATTCGACGCGATCCGGCAACTCATGATCCCGCCCGAAAAGGATCAGCGCAAGATCGGTTTCAGGAAGCTGGAGGAGTGATGCTGTTTAAGGTAGGAACAAACTACTTATGATTGACACACTGCTGAGAGGGAGACTCGCTGATGTCGCCGAAATCGTAATGGGGCAATCGCCGAAGGGTGAGACGTACAATCAAGTTGGCGACGGAATGCCGCTGCTTAATGGACCAACCGAATTTGGCTCTTCACATCCTTCGCCAAAGTTGTGGACAACCTCACCAACACGCGTATGCAAGCCTGGTGATATCCTGTTCTGTGTGCGTGGTTCAACAACTGGACGGATGAACTGGGCTGACCGTGAGTATTGTATTGGGCGAGGAGTCGGTGCATTCAGGGCAAAAACGGAACCTATAGATACTCGGTTCATATTCTATGCACTTGTCCACGGATTAGATCGTCTTCTATCTCTCTGTTCCGGTTCTGTGTTCCCCAACTTATCTCGTATCGACTTTGAGAGGTTCGAAATCGGATGGCCTAATGAGAACAATAGACAAGCCATTGCCCACATACTCGGCACTTTGGACGACAAGATCGAGTTGAACCGGCGGATGAACGAGACGCTGGAGGAGATGGCTCGGGCGATATTCAAATCGTGGTTTGTGGACTTCGACCCCGTACGCGCAAAAGCCGAAGGCCGCGCTCCGTTCGGCATGGACACCGACACCGCCGCATTATTCCCATCCTCTTTCCAGGACTCCCCCCTCGGCAAGATTCCGGAGGGATGGAGTGCTAACGAGATCAAGGAAAAAACCTCGAACATCCAGTATGGTTTCACGACAAGTGCTGCTTTAGAATGCGTTGGTCCTATGTTCTTACGCATCACTGATATTCGAGGAGGTACTGTCGATTGGAGCACTGTACCATATTGCTCAGCTAATGATAGAGAACATGACAAGTACAGAATAATCGATGGAGATATCCTTGTTGCCAGAACGGGAGCGTCAACAGGCGAGAATATATATATCGTTGAACCACCTGATGCGGTGTTTGCATCATATCTTGTTCGATTCCAGTTTGATGATCCGAATATTGCCAGAGTTGTTGGGGCATATATGAGAACTCCTGATTACTTCAATTATGTTGCAGGTGCAATAGGAGGCTCAGCGCAGCCTAATGCTAGTGCTCAAGTTCTCGCTGGAGCAATGATGACATTTCCTACACCAGACATCGCTAAGTGTTACAACAAACTTGTTTTACCTTTCGATAAAGCGATAGCAGCGAATAACAGACAATCAGTCACTCTCGCCGCCATCCGCGACGCCCTGCTACCGAAACTCATGTCCGGTGAGATCAGGATAAAAGATGCGGAAAGGTTTGTGGAGGAGCGGGTATGAAATACGATCCGGAGATACATAACAGGCGTTCCATTCGTCTGAGAGGTTACGATTACACGAGGGCGGGCGCATATTTCGTGACGGTCTGCGTTCGGGACAAGAAATGCCTGTTAGGGAGAGTGGAGGACGGTGAATCGACATTAACAGACGCGGGGCGGATGGTCGAGACGGTGTGGGATGAATTGTCAATCCATTATCAGGGAATCGAAACGGATAAATACATAATCATGCCCAACCATATACATGGCATCATTGTCCTTGTAGGGGCAGGCCCCCGTGCCTGCCCTGATATTGGGCAACCACAGGGGGTTGCCCCTACGTTGGGATTGCCGGATGTGGTGCATCGATTCAAAACGTTGACAACGAAACGGTACGTAGAT
>JAJRTR010000002.1 GCA_024278215.1 bacterium | reverse complement strand
TGCTATTGTCCATAGCTGCGTTGTCGGCGCGAAATCGTCCTCGACGTACTCTACAAGTACGCCTGCGAGGATTTTACACCTCCGCCTTGCTCTGAACAATTTCGCTCGACCTCGCTACGAACATAATTTTGCAATTGGCTCTGTTGATAATGTCGGATATTCTTAAAATATGAACGGGCTTGAGACGGACCGGAACCTGCCGAAATACGTAAAAATCAACAGCGTCAAGGTTGCGGCAACAGGAGAACCTTATGATTGAACCTTTACGTATAGACGCGGTGCATCTTTTCAGGGTAGATATGCCGAAGAAGGAAAAGAGTGCTGAAGAAGGTGAGACCGCCAGTGAAAAGATAATAGTAAATATCGCGTCAGATACGGGTTACAGCGGCTGGGGCTGCGCTGCTCCATGCACCGACGACACGGGCGAAGACATCGAAAAAACCGTTGATGCCATAAAGAATACTATCGAACCGCACCTCGTGGAACATGGCATGAGACCTGTGCGCGCACTGTTCGAGGAGGTTGGCGAAATGTGCCCCGATGCGCCTGCCGCGCGTGCTGCCGTAGATATTGCGCTCCACGATATCTGGGCAAAACAACTCGCCGCCGCGCTCGTTTCCGTTCTCGGCCCGTTCCGCTTCGATATGCCCACTTCCGGCACGGTCGAACTTTCCGACCCCGAGACAACCACCGCTTATGCAAATGAAATATACAACAAAGGTTTTTCGGTCTTGAAACTCGTCGGCGGCAACGCTGCGGAAGATATCGAGCGAATCCGGGCGCTGAAACGCGATTTCGGAAGAAATATTGCAATCAGGCTTGACGCGCGTGGCGGCTATACTGAAGAAGACGCGCGAGAAGTCATGTTGGAAACGGGTAAGAGCCTCCAGCTTTTCGAGCAGCCTGTTGCTCGCGACGACATCGACGGATTGTTGAAATTATCTGAAGAATGCCCGGTTCCGGTAGTGGCGGATGAATCGGCTGTAAACGAGTCGGAAACGGCTGAGTTGATAAAAAATGGGATAGGAGCAGTAAAAATCAAGCTCATGAAATGCGGTGGCCTCACGCCGGCGCGGCGTATATGTGAACTGGCCCGTATTTCAGACGTTATTGTAGTAATCGGCACAGCCGGCGAAACACCCATATCCGCCACGGCGGCAGCGCATCTCGCACTCTCACACCCTGCTGTCCAATACGCCGACATGGATTCGTGCCTCGCACTCGACCAGAAAATTATATCCAGCGGTCTTACTGTCGAAAGAGGCATGATCACAGTACCCACCCATCCCGGCCTCGGCGTTCAGGTCAGAAAAACCTATTTAAGAGACTGACCCGGCATGGAATAAACATGGAAATAAAACTGTACCGAAAAATCGCCTGTTTACTGCTCGAAACCTGTTGATATGATCGCGCACAGCTTGTTGATGGTGCACAGAGTGAATAAAATCAAGTAACAACTGGAGGTCGTGAAATTGGGCCCGATAAATATAAGATACCATGTGGTTTCTCTCGCGGCGGTATTCCTCGCGCTGGGTGTGGGAATCCTTGTGGGAAGCAACACGAACTTTTTCGGCATCAGTTCCATAATCAAGAGCCAGAATTCGATCATAGAAAAACTGGAAGAAAACTACAAGGAAATTCGAAAAGAGGTGAAGGAAACCAAAGCCGAACTTAATGAAACGGAAAAATATAAGAAGTTGCTCGAAGACAGTGTGTTGCCCAAGCTGCTCAGTGGAAAGCTCGACGGCCTGGACCTGGGCGTGGTTGTCCTTGGCGAACCCAAAGACGATACAATGAATGAGGATGCTTTTCTGGGACGGCTCAAGACCTCCGGCGGGCGTATATCTTTCAAAGTGCATACATCGCTCGCCGTTCTTAAGGAACTGCTCGGGAAAGACCCGGGGCTGACGGTGCCGCTCCTTGCAAAGGAAATGCTTAACGGCGCGGATTTCGGCACATCTTTCACCGACAATCTCGTCAGCGAAGGTGCGCTTGTTTCCGGCAGCTTCGAAAAACCTGTCGGCGGCATTGTCTTCATTCTTGGAAGCAATCTCGACCTCTATGATGTGAGGCGGATAGTGTTGCCGATAGAAAATGTTATCGAGAACAACGAGGGGCTTGTCCTGAATGCGGCATACGGGCGCAAGAGCGCCTATATGAACATATTCAAGGCGGGCAGGTTGCCTTATTTCCAGAATATTGAAAAACTTAACGGGCAGGTAGACGCCGTGTCGCAACTCAGTGAATTGTATCTCCAGAGAAGGAGCGACACCCTGAAGTGATAAACCCCGGAACGGTTTCTATTATCATACCGGCCTACAACGAGGCTGAGCGGATCGGAGCGACTGTCGACGCGCTGTTCCGGTTGAAACTCGGCGACGAAGTAATTGTTGTAGACGACGGCTCGAAGGACGAAACTGCGTCTATCGCGCTCGAGCACGGTGCGATGGTAGTGCGTAAAATGAAAAACCGTGGCAAGGGTGCCGCGATGAATGCCGGGCTGGCGGCGGCGCGGGGCCGGTACATCATGTTTCTGGATGCCGATCTTGGCGGCTCGGCGGCGGCGGCGCAACCGATACTCGATATTGTACGCGACGACGAAGCCGACCTCGCAGTGGGTGCGTTTTCAGCGCCCGGCGGCGGGTTCGGACTCGTGTTGCGTCTTGCGCGGTTCGGGGTGCGAAAACTGGGCGGCATCACAGTGACGGCCCCGCTTTCCGGGCAACGCGCCATGCGGCGTGAAGTGCTGAACGCTGTATATCCGTTGCGCCGCGACTTCGGTGTCGAGACAGATATGTTGATTAAGGCGGCACGCGGCGGTTTCAGGGTTGTCGAAGTTCCGGTGGAGATGACGCACCGGCCCACCGGGCGTTCGGTGCGTGGTTTCGCCCACCGGGCGCGACAGGGCGTGGGTGTCGCTCGCGCTCTTCTCGCCTGCGCCGCAGTCGCGTTTGTCACGGCCTGCAACCGTATCACGCACAGATTTTCCACAAACGCAGATACACAAAAAAAAGGTGGTTCCTTGTAGGGAACCACCAAAAGTGCCGTATTAGACACTAAGGGGAAATTGAGGAATAAGTGGGATCATTTAAACGCTGTTAAGCGTATAAATTCTTAATCACAACCTTTCCGTCTGTATTATATTTTCCATTATAACATCATGAGCTTCCGATGCAAATAAGATTTTCTATCATGCTGCACATACGGGAACCATCCATTATTATAACCGTTTTGTTGTTCTTTTCCAGACTTTCCCGATTTTTTTTATTACTTGCTCCCAGTAATGTTGATTCTCTCGAAGCGCAAAAGATTCGTATTTTAAGATATAATGTGGTTGGATCGATTTTTCACCCGCACTTGGTGAAATATGTGTGGTAGCAGAAAAATTCCGTTCAATGAGGTGAAATTATGACGGTAATCTTCAGAAAATCCATAGCGGCGGCGATTATCATAGCGGCGCTGTGCACTATGGCGGCAAAGGCCGGTGAAATAACTGTAAAGAAAGATATGGAATTCACCGAGGCCGGCGGCGTCCATCTTAAGGGCGACCTGTATATCCCTGCCGGGGCAGGGCCGTTTCCGGGTGTTCTGTACCTGCACGGCGGCGGTTTCGTCGCCGGCACGAAGAGTTGGAAGACGCAGGTGCAGTTGATCCGGTATATCGCCGAAAACGGTTTTATCGTGTTCAGCGCTGATTACAGGCTACTGCAGCAGGGCGGTGTTTTTCCGAACAATATAAAGGATGCGAAATGCGCGCTGTGCTGGTTGAAAAAAAATGGGCCTGGCTACGGAATGATGAAAGGCCGTGTGGGCGTGCTGGGCGAATCCGCCGGCGGGTATCTTGCGGCGATGATAGCGATGACGGCGGGTATGGCGGAATTCGAGCCGGACTGCGCGCAGGCCGACGGTATTGATACATCCGTCCTGGCCGGGGTGGCTGCTTATCCTCCCACGCATTTCCTGAAGATGAAGAACAACCTTGCCATGCTCCTCAAAAACGAAATTAAGAGAATGACCGGTGTCAAAGACAAGAAAAAGATTCGGAAAATGATGGTCGATTTTTCTCCGATTAAATATGTGAGAACTTCTGTTCCGATGCTGATTATGCACGGAGATAAAGATGTGCTGGTGCCGGTCGAGCAGAGCCGCATGATGTATGACGCACTGAAATATGCGGGCCGTGAAGTGGAATATTACGAAGCGGCGGGCGCTGTGCATGGGTTCATGAGCGATTATTTCGACACGGAAGCGGCGCGCATCGGTCGCGAGAAAGCTGTTGTGTTTCTCAAGCAACACCTGGTCCCGTCGACGGAGACAGTTGAAGAACGGAATGTTGATAAAGAATGACTATTATATGAATTCGGTTCGCAGAAAAAAGATAGCGGTAGCGATGAGCGGCGGAGTGGACAGCTCGGTCGCCGCCTGGCTGCTTAAGGAAGAAGGGCACGAGGTGTTCGGGCTTCACATGCGGCTCGAAGGCGACTGGAACAGCGGCACGGTCGTCGGCGATGCCGGGCAGGAGGCTCCCGTTGAATCGGCGCGCGCGGCGTGCGGCAAACTCGGCATTGATTTTCATAGTGTCGATCTCGGCGCTGTTTTTTTCGATGCGGTTGTTAATAATTTTGCAAGAACCTATCTCGAAGGCCGCACGCCTAACCCGTGTGTGGTGTGCAACTTGAAAATAAAATTCGGCGCGCTGCTTGCGGAAGCCCGGAGACTCGGCGCGGACGCGCTTGCCACCGGCCATTACATCATCAAAAAAAGATGCGGCAACGAGTGGAAACTCTTTCGGGGTGCCGATAAGACAAGGGATCAGTCTTACTTCCTCTACCGACTGAACCAGAAGACTCTGGACCGTGTTTTTTTCCCGGACGGCAAATATGTAAAACATGATTTAAAACAAAAGGCGAAAGAACTCGGATTGTCCGCCGCCGACAGGCCCGAGAGCCGGGAAATCTGTTTTATCGGCCCGGGCGGATACGGCGAACTCGTGGAAAAACTTTTTCCCGATGCTGTGAAGCCCGGCCCGATTGTCGACACCGCCGGAAACGAGATCGGCAGGCACAAAGGCATTGTTCATTACACGATCGGCCAGAGAAAAGGACTTGGAATCGCCGCGCCGCAACCGCTGTATGTTGTTGCGCTCGACCCGGCGAACAACACGATCACAGCCGGTGCGGGTGACAAACTTTTCGCGGACGGTTTGTTTTTTGACGATGCGTATTTCGTGTCGGGCCGCCCGCTGCCGGACGAGATGAATGTGTTTGTGAAGATCAGGTACAACGCGCCGCCCGCCCCGGCTGTATATGCCGGTAAAGATGAAAACGGCATACACATTATCAGGTTTGACAGGCCGCTGCGGGCCGTCACTCCGGGTCAGGCCGCTGTGCTGTATGACGGAGAAGAACTACTGGGCGGCGGCACTATCGCGGGGGCAATCAGCGATAACGCGGTGACGCGGTGACGCGGGCTTGCGTTTTTTGTCCGGTGCGCATGACTTGCAGGTTTTTCGCTCGCGCAAACATACATTACACTTTGTGTCCGAGCACCACTGGCAGAAGGTGCAGTCGGGGCAAGGATGTTTTTTCGGGCCTGCGACGCCTTTGCATGATTGCATGTCATGCCTCCCCGGCTATTTGCAGAATATCCATAGCTATATAAACAAACGAAAGCGGCTCAAGTTCCCTGTATGAATTGCGCCTTCAAATATCGCAGTGCAGGTTGCGCGTGCCGCGACGAACAGAATTGACATCCCCAAGTGTTTTCCCTACACTTTTGCCTATGATAGCGATAGTAGATTACGGAATGGGCAACCTGGGCAGTGTGTGGAAAGGCTGCGAAAAGGTGGGGCTCGACGCGCGAGTTGTGTCGGACGCGCAGTCGATCAAAGACGCGGCAGGTGTTATAGTGCCCGGCGTGGGCGCGATGGGCGCGGCGATGAAAAACCTGCGCGAGTTGAATCTCGTCGATCTCATTGCCGCACAGATCACGGGCGGCAAGCCTTTCCTCGGGATATGCCTCGGCTACCAGATGCTTTTCACTTGCAGCGAGGAGGGTGGCGGTGTCGATTGCCTGGACGTTTTCAAGGGAAAAAACATACGTTTCCCGGACGATGAAGTAGTGCCGCACATGGGCTGGAACCAGGTTTATTTCAAAAATCGCGACCTTGTGGGCGACGAGATCGCCGATGGCTCTTTTTTCTATTTTGTGCATTCTTATTACCCGGTTCCGGAAGATGCGTCGATAATTATGACGACTACTCCTTATGGTATCGAGTTCGCTTCGTCGATCCTGAAGGACAATGTGGCGGCGACACAATTCCACCCCGAGAAGAGCCAGAAGCTGGGACTCAAGTTGCTCGAACTTTTCGGAAAGCGGGTGAACGAATCATGATGCTGTATCCCGCGATAGACCTGATGGGCGGCAAGTGCGTGCGCCTGACTCGCGGCGTGCGAGAGGAGTGCACTGTGTACTCGGACCAGCCGGAGAAGATGGCGGCCAGGTGGTTCGCCGCGGGCTGCAAATGGTTGCATGTCATCGATCTCGACGGCGCGATAGACCAGCGTTGTTTCGCCAACAGAGATGCGGTGAAAAGGATTGTGGACGCGGTGGATGTGCCTGTGCAGGTGGGCGGCGGCATACGCGAGGCGGACCATGTGCGGAAGTATCTCGAAGACGGCGTCGCGCGTGTGATCGTCGGCACGAAAGTGCTCGAATCACGCGAATTCGCGCGCGACCTGTTTGCCGAATTCGGCGATAAAGTCGCCGTGTCCGTCGACTCCGCGAATGGAAAGGTCGCTGTAAAGGGATGGACCGATTACACCGATCTCGATACGGTGGACGCCGCGTTGCGTATGCAGGAAGACGGCGCGAAGGTGATCATCTTTACAGATATAAAACGGGATGGAATGTTGACGGAACCGAATTTCGAGATGATGGACGAGGTGGCGAAGGCGCTGGACATCGGCATTATCGCGGCGGGCGGCGTGTCGGATGCCGACCACATCCGCCGCTTCATCGAACTGGGCCACGACAATATTACCGGCGCGATTATCGGTAAGGCACTGTATACAGGCGACTTCGATCTCGAAGAGGCGATAAGGAAGTATCAGGACTGATCGTTCGGTTGACTTAATCGGATGACATAAGGAGTTCTCATGCTGGCAAAAAGGATAATACCGTGCCTTGACGTCGATAAGGGACGAGTGGTGAAGGGCGTCAACTTTGTCAATATCGTCGACGCGGGCGACCCTGTCGAGCAGGCGATTAAGTATGACGAGATGGAAGCGGACGAACTGGTTTTCCTCGACATAACAGCGTCATCCGACACGCGGCATATAATGCTGGACGTGGTGCGGCGGGTTGCGGAATCGATTTTTATTCCGTTCACAGTCGGCGGCGGCACTAGTAGTGTGGAAACGATACGCGAACTGCTGAACGCGGGCGCGGACAAGATTTCGATGAATACGGCGGCGGTGTACACGCCGGACCTGATAAATGAATCCTCGGCGATGTTCGGCGCGCAGTGCATAGTGGTGGCCATCGACGCGAAAAGGGAGGGCGACCGCTGGGTGGTGTATACGCACGGGGGCCGGACGCGCGTCGAGCGTGACGCCGTCGAGTGGGCGAGAGAAGTCGAGCAGCGCGGCGCGGGCGAGATACTGCTCACGAGCATGGACGCGGACGGCACGAAGGCGGGCTACGACCTGCCACTTACACGCGCCGTCGCAGAGGCTGTCAATATCCCCGTGATCGCTTCGGGCGGCGCGGGCGAGCTTTCACATCTTTACGATGCGATAGACAAGGGAAAAGCGCACGCCGTACTTGTCGCTTCGCTCTTTCATTACGGGATACTCACGGTGCGGGAAACAAAAGAATATCTGCGCGACCGGGGCGTTCTGGTCAGGATGTAATATCCGCCCGACTTCATATTCATAATGTTTTAAATAAATCTCACTTGCGATAAGATATAGTTTGCGCGGAAATTGCGTGTTTTTATTATCAACAGTACTGGAGCTGCGATATGAAAATTTCGGACCTTAAATTCGACGATAAAGGCCTCATCACGTGCGTGGTGCAGGACGAAGCGACAAAAGATGTTCTGATGGTCGCGTATATGAATGAGGAATCAATAAAACGAACTCTGGAGAAAGGCACAACATGGTTCTGGAGCAGGAGCCGCCAGGAATACTGGAACAAGGGCGCGACTTCGGGCAATATGCAGGAGGTTGTGCGCCTGATGTACGATTGCGACGCCGATTGCCTGCTCGCAACGGTCAGACAGGGCGGCAAGGGCGCCTGCCACACTGGTAACTGGACTTGCTTCTACAGGGAACTGACACTGTGAGTTTTTACCCGCACTGGTGAAAGGCGGGTGTAAGCTTTGCGCGTTGTTATAAACCATGTGGCGGTTTTTGACAATAGCCCGCATTGGTGAAATATGCGGGATAGAATCCGGGCAGCGCCCGCAAACTGGTTTGCGGGTGTTGACATGGATCACGCATAATGATTGAAAACATAACATGAAAAAACGACCGACATTTTTTATTAAGACATTCGGCTGCCAGATGAACCGCGACGACTCGTCGGAAATGGGGCGGCTCCTGCGCGGGCTGGGTCTGCGTCCTGCGGAGTCCGACGCCGACGCCGACCTTGTACATATCAACACCTGCTGCGTGCGTCAGAAGGCTGAAGACAAGTTTTTCAGTTTTCTCGGTGTGCAGCGAATAAGAAAAGAAAAACATGGCAGGCCGATTATCGGCGTCGGCGGCTGCATACCGGAAAAAGAGGACCTGAGGGCGGGACGACAGTTTGTCGATTATGTCGTCGGCGCGAAACATCCGCAGGTGTACATGGCGGAACTCGCCGCGCTGATCCAGTCGGAATTCCCCGGCCTGGATGTCCCGGAATCAATGGGGCCGGAAGCGACGGCATCCGCGTACCAGACTGTGATTCGCGGCTGTACTAATTTCTGCGCCTACTGTGTCGTCCCCTATGTGCGCGGCCCCGAGATAAGCGAAGACCCATTCAAGATGCGCGACGAAATCGCCGCCAAAGTCGAAGCGGGCGCGCGGGAAATCACTCTGCTCGGACAGAATGTGCTCGCTTACGGTTACGACCTGAAACCGCGCCGCACACTGCTGGACGTCATCGAACTGATTCACGATCTGCCGCAGCTTAGACGCATCCGGTTTGTAACGTCGCACCCCGCGTGGGTGAAGGAAGAATTCGTCGCCGGAATCGCAGGCATGGAAAAGGTGTGCGAACACTTCCACGTTCCATTCCAGTCGGGCGACGACGATGTGCTGGAGCGAATGCACCGCGGATACACCGCGGCGGAATATATGGAAATGATCGACATGATAAGGGAATACTATCCCGGCGCGGGGATCACAGCGGATGCCATTGTGGGCTTTCCGGGCGAGACGCGCGCGAATTTCGACAACACGCTGAAACTGATAGACAGGGTGCGCGTGGACAACATATACTCGTTTAAATACTCGCCGCGCCCGCTTTCCGAATCACGCGACCACGACGACGTGCCGGACGCCGAAAAGAAAAAGCGGCTTGCCGAACTCAACGAACTCGAAGACGGGATTTCGCGCGGGATAAACGAGTCGCTCATCGGGACGGATGTTGAAGTGATGATCGAATCGAGATCGAACAGCGGCGGCGGCAGGTACTACGGTCGCACGCGCACGAGCAAATTGACCGACCTGGCCTGCACGCGGGAGTTGCGCGCGGGAGACACAGTCACTGTTCGCGTCACGGGCGCCACGCCCCACGGTATACAGGGGGAGGTGGCAGGCGCTTGAGTATGACGCCCATGTACCAGCAGTACCGCTCCATAAAGGACCAGCATAAAAACGAGATACTGATGTACCGCCTCGGCGATTTTTATGAAATGTTCGGCGAAGACGCCGTCGTCGCGTCGAAGGCGCTCGAAATTGTGAGGACGGAGCGCAGCTTCGGCGGCGGCATCAAGCTGCCGATGTGCGGTGTACCGCATCATGCGGCGGACTCCTACATCGCTAAACTGCTCGAACTTGGCCACAAAGTCGCCATCGTCGAACAGACCGAGCAGCCGACGAAAGGCAAGAAGATCGTCAATCGCGAAGTTGTCAGAATCATCACACCCGGAACAGATATGGACATCGAGCGGCTCGACGCCGGTCGCAATCAGTATGTGCTTTCCATCGTCGCGGCGCGCGACAGATTCGGCATCAGCATCATCGACATATCGACGGGCGAGTTCAGCGCGGGCGAGATACCCAGGGGCGGCGGGCCGGGGCTGCTGCTCAGGGAAATAGAGCGCATCGCGCCCAGAGAGTGCCTCGTCGCCGTGCGTGCCGCCGAGGACGAACTCGCCGAATCCATAGGTCGCGAGTTCCCCGATCTTAGCCTTACGCCGTTCGATCCGCTTTTCGATCCCGCATATCACCGGGACAGGCTGTGCGGGCATTTCGGCACAAAATCACTCAAAGGTTTCGGGCTCGAAGACTACCCGCTGGCGATAATGGCGGCGGGCCAGTTGCTCGATTACGTGACAGACAACCTGCGCGCCGCGCCGAAACATGTGCAGTCCATCTCCCTTTATGTTCTCGACGAAAACATGTACATGGACCCGTCGACGAAGCGGAACCTCGAGCTGACGGGAACCATCCGCGAGGGGGCGCGCAAGGGCAGCCTGCTGTGGGTCGTCGACCGCACGCAAACGCCCATGGGTAAAAGGATGATACGGCGCTGGATCGAACAGCCGCTGCTGGACGCCGATGAGATCAACCGCCGCCTTGATGCCGTATCCGAACTTGTCGAAGACCGTGTCCGCAGGGAAGCGCTCGCCGCGCACCTGTCGGAAATCCGGGACCTCGAGCGCCTCTCTAGCCGCGTGGCCACAAGCCTTATCACACCGCGCGAACTGCTCGCCATCCGCGATTCGCTCGCTTACATGCCTCCGTTGAAAAAAGAATTGTCGGAGCTGAAAAGCAACATGTTCGAAACGCTCGCGGCGGACCTCGATCTGCTCGAAGATGTAACCGACCTGCTCCGCAACGCGATCTCCGACGACGCGCCCCGCACCATGCGCGAGGGCGGCATCGTCAATGACGGTTTCAACGAGGAAGTGGACGAACTGCGGGCAGCGAAAAAAGGCGGCCGCACCTGGATCGTCGAACTCGAAGAACACGAGCGCAGCGAAACCGGCATAAAATCGCTGAAAATCAAATACAATAAGGTGTTCGGCTATTTTATCGAGGTAACAAAATCAAATCTCGATCTCGTGCCGGATCATTACATCCGAAAACAGACGATGGCGAACTGTGAACGCTACTTCACGGAAGAACTAAAGGAAAAGGAACTCGCGATACTAGGTGCCGAGGGCAGACTGAACGATCTGGAATATAAACTATTCTGCGAGGTGCGCGACAGAGTTGCCGAAGAGATACCCAGGATGCTGAAGGCGTCGCGGGTTGTGGCAGCGGTGGACACTCTGCTGTCGCTCGCTTCTGTCGCGGCGGACAACAACTACTGCCGCCCCAACGTGAGCAGGTCGGAAACGATCAGGATCGAAGAAGGCCGCCACCCGGTACTCGAACACACGCTGCCGGCCCACTCTTTCATTCCCAACGATACGTTTCTGAACTGCTCGTCGAGCCAGATACATATAATCACCGGCCCCAACATGTCCGGGAAATCGACTTACATGCGGCAGGTGGCGCTGATAGTGCTGATGGCGCAGACAGGCGGCTTCGTGCCCTGCGCGAGCGCGGACATAGGTGTTGTAGACCGCATATTCACACGCGTGGGCGCGGTCGACGACATAGCGCTGGGGCTGAGCACGTTCATGGTCGAAATGGTCGAGACATCGGTGATTCTCAATAATGCGTCGAAGCGTGCGCTGATACTGCTGGACGAGGTCGGACGCGGCACGGGCACAACAGACGGCGTCGGCATCGCGTGGGCCGCCACGGAATATATTCACGAACGCATCGGCGCGAAAACCCTGTTTGCAACGCATTTTAATGAACTCACAAAAATGGAAGAGAAATATGAACGGATAAAAAATCACCATGTATCAGCCATTGAAAAGGGCAGGGAGATTGTCTTTACGCACAAGGTGATACCCGGCAGCACGGACCGTAGTTTCGGCGTCGAGGTGGCGAAGATGGCGGGCGTGCCGGCTTCGGTCATACGGCGCGCGGCGGAGATAATGGCGGACCGCGCCGGGGATGATAACATGACGGTACCCGAGAGAACCATTTCGCAGCTTACACTTATCGACGACTTGCCGCCCAGCCGCATCGAAGAGATTCTCAGGAGTATCGATCCGGACGAACTCACTCCGAAGAAAGCGCTCGACATGCTGTTCAAAATGAAAGATATGCTCGATGAGTCGTATTGATTTTCCAGGACTTGCGAATAGCCCGAACTCGATCCGTTAAAAAATGTGTAAGCGGCCTGAAAAAAATCTGTTAATATATAAATAACACGAAGCAGGGAGACGGAAGCTATGAAAATGAAAAAAGCAGGTGCGATTATCTTTGTAGTGGTGGCGGCATTATTTCTGACATGCCTCGATGCCGGTGCGGCACAGATCAAACAGGTAGGCATACTCGACACGATGAGCTTCGACGGCGCTGCGCTCGAATACTCGTTCCTCACATATAGCAGATGCCCGGCCTCGCAGCACAGGGCATCTGTCAGGTTCTCGCCCGAATACAAATCATACAGGGGCACAAAGAAAGTGGTGTCGTTCACTGTCGATCTTTTCGACGCTGCCGACAGTTGCGACAGACCCGAAAAAGATATTGTCGTCTCTGCGAAGATCAATCTCTACGACAAGCTGAAGAGTGAACTCAAAAATCAGATCGACAAAGGCTATGTAATCGACCCTGATTACGTGTTGTGGCTGCCCGCGGTGCGGACGTCTCCGATGGGCAAAGCTGCCGACACGTCCGGCGCGACCACCGCCGAACCCGCACCATCCGCGCCGCAGACCGTCCAGACGCCGGATAAGAAAACACCCGCTCAGTCGAAAACTGTAAAGGTGGCGCTGAAACAATACAGCACTCGGTGGCACTGCTACCTGCAGAAGAACGACGGCGCGCGCAACGATGGTTTCAACGGCTACGGCAGCACACTCGAAGACGCGCGCAACGATGCCGCCTCCGGCTGCTTCCGCACGAACAATCCGCATTGCACGGCGTATTCGCGGCACCCCGACCATACTGTCTGCAATGTCGAGTTCCAGGACACGGGCGACGTGAAACTCGTGGATTACGACCGCGATCAAATACCGAAAGACATAAATATCGAAAGATGGGAGTGTATGCTGCGCAAGAACGACGGCGCGCGCAACGACGGCTTCCAGGGTACAGGCACCACCGAGGAGAAAGCGCGAAAAGATACCATCAGCGGCTGCCGTTCGACAAACAACCCATACTGCGAGCAGTATGCCGTGGACGACGCACACACAAAATGCGTCGCTTATGCCTCCGCGCAAAACTCGACACCGCAGGTGCGCTGGACCTGCACCCTGTGGAAAAACGACGGCGCGCGCAACGACGGTTTCGAGGGCACCGGTGCCACCGAGAACGAGGCCAGAGAAGATACCATCGGTGGCTGCCTCAGCACAAACAACCCCTACTGCAAGGAATACTCGCGCGACCCGGAACATACGAAATGCACGGCTGAAATAGTTCAACAATAGTAACATCGGAGATAAACATGATAAGCCCATTCGCTTTCGCAAGAATACCGAGGATCATTTTCGGCACCGGCAAGTTCGCCCGGCTCGCTGGTATCATCAGCGGCCATTGCAACAACGCGCTCGTTATCACAAGTCCCGGCTTCCCGGGCAGATGTCGGGCCTGGACGCAGTTTTCAGATGAACTTAAAAAAAATTCCGTAGAAATGCACCATACGACAATCAGCGGTGAACCATCGCCTGATTTTGTCGACGCAACCGTTTTCGAGTACAGCGGCTCGGACATAAATGTCGTAATTTCCATCGGCGGCGGCAGCGTCATCGACGCGGGCAAAGCCGTATCCGCAATGCTGCATCTCAACGAATCCGTCTTCGATTATCTCGAAGGCGTCGGCACGGGAAAAGAGCATCCCGGCAGCAAAGTCCCGTTCATCGCACTGCCCACGACATCCGGCACAGGGAGCGAAACGACCAAAAACGCGGTGCTCAGCAAGATAGGTGTCGACGGCTTCAAAAAATCGCTACGGCACGACAACTTTGTCCCGGACATCGCAATGATCGACCCCGAGCTCGCTCTCTCCTGCCCGCCCGCGGTCACTGCGGCGTGCGGGCTCGATGCTTTCACGCAACTTCTCGAATCGTACACCTCGACCGAATCGTCGCCAATGACCGACGCACTCGCCTACAGCGGCCTCGAGCGCCTGAGCCGCAGCCTGATGGAGTCGTGCAACTACGGCGACAACCTCGACGCCCGCGCCGACATGGCCTACGCCGCTATGCTGTCGGGCATCACGCTCGCGAACGCCGGACTCGGCATCGTCCACGGCCTCGCAGGCCCCATCGGCGGCTTTTTCGACATACCGCACGGCGTTGTGTGCGGCACACTGCTCGCCGTCGCCACAAGCACAAACATCCGCGTCCTCACCGACATGCAGAATCCCGACAACCCGCTGCTCATAAAATACGCGCGCGTCGAGATC
>JAJRTR010000045.1 GCA_024278215.1 bacterium | reverse complement strand
GGGATAATCAGGCCGACCTTGCGTTATTCATCCTCGAAAACGCCGACCCTGGTAGATTACCTGACTTTCGCCTTGCAGCTTGATGGTAAACTTGGTACTGTCCAGTATTTAACACTAAACGCAAAAATATATAATAAAAAATGGAGATTACAGTTAGGAAGTGATTTGATTATGGATGAATTCAAACCCGACGAAAAGATGCTGGACGACAACACCGGTCGGCGCGACTATTTCTGGGTCGTTATTGTGCTGGGCATAGTTATCGTCACAGTCGGAGCTCTTTATACAGGTAGTTACCTGGCAAAAGTTTTCCTCGACAAAGACAAAACCGCAGTTGTTACAAGAGTTGACGAGGTCAACGAAAACTACGATGACGCCAATACCGTCAAAAGCGCATCGAAGGAGGCTATAGCCCGGATTGACAGGATCGAGAGCGCGGTTCCCAAACAGGTCGCAAGCATCCCGGTTCCCCCGAAGGAGAAAAAGAAAACAGAAAAAATGAAGACGTCTGCCCATGCGGCGAAAGGGTCGAAAGCAGCGCCGGTGCAGAAAATCACCAGCGAAACACCTCACTCAGAGTCCGGAACAATCATCATCGAAAAGAAAGCCGTTATGGAAAGCCCCGAAAAGAAGCTATACAAAAAACGGGCGGCAGCCCCCGAAGCAGAGAAAAAAACAACTGCACCGACACCTGAAAAAGAAGTGGAAACAGCGTCCGCGAAGGAGCCCCCTGTACCTGTGCAGGAGAAACCGGAAAACAATATAGAACAAAATAATAAGCAGAAGGAAGTCCCTGAAAATGTAATTTATGTACTCCAACTCGGAAATTTCAAAGATGAAGAAAACGCCAACCGCTTCAAAGAAAAGGTTGAGTCGGAAGTGGGAATCGAAGTATATATTGCGAAAGTCGACGTTGACGGAGAAACTCGTTATCGAGTGCAGGTAGGCGCATTCAGAGACAAAAAGAACGCGCAGAAGCTCGGGCGCGAGATACAGGTTCTCGGTTACAGCTACTATATCAATTCCCAGGAAAAACAATAGTGACAAAAATTATTTAAATATTGTGGCGTATAAATGATAAATGATGTATAATTTTTATTTGGGATTTTGGGGAAAGGAGGATTTGGATAGCCCTATATAAAATATTACTATTTACAGGGCCAAAAAGGAGATGTTTTCATGCAGTGCCCGTTTTTGATCGAGCTCGACAGACCTTACTGTGAAACAGGTAGTTTCGGTACACTCAAACCGAAACCCAAGGAATACCGGATGTATTGCACAAGCCGCGGCTATTACCAGTGCCGCGTATACCGCGCCAACATAGGCAATGGAGACCGCGAGAAATGTCTCGAATACATTTCAAGCAGGTTGGTTAAAGCTTAGAACACGCCTCGTTCGCCGCTTGTTTTCGTAGTGTCATTTATAGCAGATTCTGCTTATCCTGTTATTACTATTCCCTTTTTTATTGCCGTTGTTTCTAAAATCAATACAATGTAACTATGGAATCTCCGGAAAATGAAAAATGTCCAAAATGCGGCAGGCCGATATATATCGACAGGCCGGACTGCATGTACTGCGGCTACGAACGACCGATTGATAAAAAACAAAAGAAAAGAATGAAAAAGCGGCTTGTGTCCCGGTCGCTCGGCATAGAAGAAGAATTCGACACCGAACCCGACGACAACCGGATCGTCATAAAAATAAGGAATTGTCCCAGTTGCAACAGAGCCCTGGCGCCCGGCGCGAAATTCTGTACATCCTGCGGTACACATATCGCCCCGGAGCTTCCCACGCCGGTTTCCATCAACAAAAAATACGGAATGATGGCTGCGGAGAAAAAAGAAAATCTTCCCGAAGTTCAACCAATTATTGAAGAACAGCCCGGCGAGCCGGAGATGCCATACGAGCCGCCCATGCCTATCCCGCACAAAACAATCATCCTGTGGTCGGTTTCGATCATTTTTCTTATATTCACGCAGGTATTCCCTTTCGGACGTACTCCCGATACGGGTTTCAGAACCGGCGCTCCAACCGGGATTGTTATCGGTTTCCCCGGTGTACTCTGGTTCTTGTATGCCTTGATCCTTGCCTTCTTGATAATGATGGCTTTTGATCTCACAATACCTGTCCCCGACAGATTTAAAAACATCAGGGGGCTTATGGCTGTAGAAATGGCCGTTTGTATTATTCTCGCCGGCGAGATTTTCAGGTCTCTTTCGTCTATCGGCATAATCAGCGTAATGTTTATATTTGCTGTACTCGGCACAGGAAAACTTATCGGAAAGAGAGATGCCGCCAGCAATTTCAATTCTTTCGCTCTCTTCGCAACCACTCTTCTCATGCTGATTCTCACCCCGATGATAAAAGGGGCAATGCTTTCAGACACCGGCGCTAATCCACTGAATAATGTCGGTTTCTTTTCGCACCTTATCCTGAATATTCTCCTTCTTACAGGTGCATATCTGTATGTCAGCAACTTACCTGTAAAAGGAAATAATAAGACCGATTCTTCGAAAAACAACACGGGGGCGCAAGTCACCTGATTTGTATCTGTTTGCAGGTAACCCGGATTTATTGCAACATAGCAACCAGGTGAAGAATCCCTTGGGGATATCCGGAATACCATAACTTCGATTCAACCGGCAAAAGTGTTGCGGTCGTCTTTTCATCGTTGACACGACACTAGAATTTCACGCGATCACGAAATTTCATATAGAGATTGAAATTATGCTCGTCGCCGCCCGGCGCGTTGTTGCTGAAAAACACCGGCGGCTCGATACCCTCTTCAAGCAAAATATCAATTGCGGCAATCTGTATCTGGTGCCATATATAGACACCGGTCATTGTCGACAGCGGCGCTACCGTACTCCGGATTCTCTCGATTTCTACCGATGCGTCGCCGACAGGAGCGCAATTGTCGATAGCGACATCCACTACTTCAAAAAGTCTTTTCCCTGATGGAACCCTTGAAATGACCGATTTCGAGTGTGTCAGAGAAGTTATGCCGATAGTTTTCATACCGCGCTTGCGGCCCTCTATCGCCATCTCGACAGGAGCGCAATTGCGGCCCGACTGTGAAATCACAATCAATGTGTCTTTGCTTTCAACATCATGCAGACCAAGCAACGCGGCAGCGTATCCTGAAAGACGTTCGAGAGAACCGCTCTTGCGCCCGCCCTCGTGCATCATCAAGTTGCCCTCAAGCAGCGGCGCCACAGGACACAACCCGCCCGCCCGCTGGTACATCTCCGTCGCCACAAGGTGCGAATGCCCTGTGCCGAACGGTCGGATCAGGCCATCCCTCCTGAGTGTATCCGCTACGAAACCGGCGGCTGTTTGTATATTCTCTCCCTGCGTTTCCTGTATCTTCGTAATCGCTTCCATTATGTTTTTATAAAGAGTATCGTTCATATTTATTGCCTCCGTTACGATTTCATTTATCTGCGAAAGTACATTGCAGATATTATCATCACCGTCACCGGTATGCAAACTGCGGCAACCGGCTATCGAGTTCGCCGCGCATTCAGCCGACGTGCTTATCACACAGATTCCCGCCTCGCGCGGTATAGCGTCCGCACTTCAGGCAGAGAGCAGTCACAGGCTCATTATCTTTTTCCGCACGCAACGCGGCAGCATGGCGCATTCGGAAGTCCACCTGTGCGGCGAATCCCTCGGCTTCACTCGATGGTGGCAGTCCGAATGTCTGCTTTTCGCCCGTGTCCAGCCGCAAAATAAATTTGCCGGTAAGTTTTTTATATACCACGCTTTTTATGTTGCCAAGCAGCAATGAATATGCGGTGACCGGTTCGAGAACACCACCTGCCTGCTGTGTTGTGATCCATACAAGCCGCCGGGGCGTCAGTATCAGAAGCTCCTGCCCGCGCCCTGAAACCGCTATGGCCTCGTCGACGATTTTTTCTTTCGGATCAATAAGAATACCGATTTGAAGTTCGAGCAGATCGTGCAGAATGTCCAGATTTCTCATGTATTGTCCCGCCATGGCACGCCTCTGGGAAATCACCTGCACAATGGGTATTACCACAGTCGCCATAACAACTATTACCAGGTAGAACTGTTTGATCGGGTTGTCTTCGATCTCCCCGACAACATTTGCTGCAACCATAATCAGAATGCCTGCAATCGATAGTAAAAAAACAAACTTCCGGTTCCACACCGGTTGTTTTTCTTCTACAGCGCTTTCGTCCGGAGTTTCTCCCCCCTGCTGTCTGTTCCGTTGCCGTCCGGCACTGATAAAAACTTTCGACGCACCGGATAGGCCGCCATGGACATTCGGTCTGGATACAGGATGTCCGCAGGCGCGGCATTTGTCAGCGTCATTCCGTAATTGTGTTCCACATGCACTGCAATTCATTATTAGTTTTCACCCGATAACGTTATTCTCAAAAAGACCTATGATATTATACGCGCATATATTGTGATTTTTCACTTTTTCATTATCAAATTGCACCTGCAAAGATTCCGTGGAACTGATGTCAACTGTGAATCGCTGATATTCCTTGAATATACAGGTATTTTAAGTAGAATGGATAATAATGCGAAAAAAGAGGAGAATCGAACTTATGAAACACTACAGGAATATTTCGGCAATATTGATAATGGTTATTTCGCTTGTCTTTGTCGCCTCATGCAGCAACAGCGGCGGCACTGGAGACAACAAAAGTGAGAGTGAGAAAGCGCCCCGGGCGCAGCAACAGGAAACGACTGCCCAAGCCGCTCCTGAAAAGAAAACGGTGGAAGAACCGAAGCAGCCTGAAGAGCCGCCGTTCGCGAATATCATCCTGCGCGACCTCGACGGCAAACCGGCCAGGCTATCACAGCTTGCCGACGGCAAACCGGTTTATGTCGCGTTTTTCCTCAGTGGCGGCGGCCCCTGCATGGCGCAGGTGCCGCGCATAAATGAGATATATGAAAAGTATTCCGGCGCGGGTCTGGCTGTTTTTGCTTCGAGCGCACAGGACCCAAAGGAGAAAATCCTGAGCGCGCGCGATAAATGGCAGATGAAGTATCCACTTCGTGTTTATTACCTTAACGATAACTCGAAGTACTTTAGAATTTCGGCGGTTCCGCTCAATATCGTGTTCGACGCAAAGGGAAGACTTGTTTACAAACACAGGACTCCCCCGCCGGACACGCTGCTCGACATGCTTCTGGCAAAGTAATATTTGATTCGTGTATAACTAGTTATCTCCAGTGCAGCCTTTGGTGTTGAAGTCGGTGTAAATGCACGAAAAAGCTCTTTGCCTGTTTACTGTTGTTGCTCATCGTCAGTTGACAAATGTCATCCCCCGTTACGATTACACTTGAATCTGATATATTGTGACTTTTCATCGTTGACACGACAGCTGCCCTTTGTGGCAAATCCTTCACTTAAGAGCAGGAAAAGGTTATTATTTATATCTGAACAGCTATAGAAAGAGAAGGCCGTGCAGAATATGACTACAGAAAAAATAGCGGAACTCATGAGAGATATTCGTACCCGGATAGCAAAAGTTATTGTGGGGCAGGAAAATGTTATTGAACAGGTGCTTATCGGTCTTATGGCGAGGGGACACGTTCTACTCGTCGGCGTACCCGGACTGGCGAAGACGTTGCTTGTGCGCACTATCGCCGGGGCAATGACTCTTGATTTTAATCGTATACAGTTTACACCCGACTTGATGCCGTCGGATATCACTGGTACTGATATTCTGGAGGAAGGTGAGCGGGGCATGGAGTTCAGATTTCTGCGGGGGCCGATTTTCGCGAATGTTATACTCGCGGACGAGATCAACAGAACGCCGCCGAAGACGCAGGCTGCATTACTGCAAAGTATGCAGGAAATGGAAGTAACAGCCAGCGGGAAGACATACGCACTGGAGCCGCCGTTTTTTGTGCTGGCGACGCAGAATCCGATCGAGCAGGAAGGCACGTATCCGCTCCCGGAGGCGCAACTGGACAGGTTCATGTTCGAGGTGATTGTAGATTATCCCACGAGCGATGAAGAAGTGCGGATTGTGAAGGAAACAACGGCGAGTGTTGAAGTCGCAACGGAAGCGGTTGTGGGAAAAGAAGATATAATCGCAATGCAGGAGATGGTGCGGAGTGTTCCTGCGCCGGATCATGTGGTGAAATATGCTGTTAGTCTCGTGCGTGCGAGCAGGCCGGCTGAAGAGACGGCGACAGAGTTTGTCAAGAAGTGGGTCGCCTGGGGCGCAGGGCCGCGAGCGTCACAAAACCTTATTTTAGGCGCGAAGGCAAAGGCGCTGCTGCGGGGCGCGGACGCTGCCGCCGTGGGTGATGTAAGGGCGCTTGCACTGCCTGTTTTCAGGCACAGGCTGATCCCCAACTTCAGCGCTGAAGCCGAGGGGGTGAAATCCGACCGCATCGTCGAAGACCTGTTGGATAAAGTGCCCGCTCCTTCGGGTAAATTGGCCTGACCCGATGTTGCGGACCGGTTTTTTATGTAATTTCAATCACATCGACATGAAAAACAAGCAGACAGGGTATAATAATGTTGAGCATATTTAAGCCGATAGAGCAATTGGATCAATAGTATACGGGGGCTGTTATGTCGCAATATAAGATTGACGGACATATCCTTTCGGTTAACGAGTTTTTCACATGGGTTAATGGTTTTATTATGCTTTACAGGAAAGGCATGATAAAAAGGAAGAAGTTGCCGAAAGAAGTTGTGAGAATAATGAAAAGCAATGGTGGCGATAAGGATGCGGCCCAACAGATAATGATTTACCTTAAAAAAGACGAAGATTTTCTTAACGATCTGATAGCGATGGTGCAGGAAGGCGCGACGGAACTTGCGCTCGAAAAGATGTAGTTGCACCGGTTGATTCGCCGGTTGCACAATATAGAGTCGCTTGCAATTGACTCTATTGTTTCTCCTCGATTTTTGACGATATTCCACCATTTCCAAACACATTTTCGATCAAGTGGTCGGAGAGCCGTTTTGCGAGGCTTATCATCGTGAGTACCACAGGGCGGTCGAGCGCTTCGGGTATGACGGATGCGTCGGAAACAAAGAGATTCTTAACCCTGGTCTGGAGGTTTGTATCCACCACTTCTCCTACTCGCGCTGTCGAGCCCGGGTGTGCGCCGCGCACAGGTCCGACGATGATGGACTTCGAGTTGCAGCCGGCTTTTATAAGGATTTCGCGAGATATTGACGCGCCGCGGTTCAGCCTGTACCTGTCGCGTTCCGTCAACGGTTTTGATATCCTGCCGTCCATTGTTACAAAACCCTGCCGGTCGTCCCCTATCTTCACCATTATGCCGTACTGACGCCTGTATTTGAGAAAGTCGAGCACCTTCGACGTGTTCTTGAGCGCCGCCATAATCACCCACATCCAGAGCGGATCGATCAGGTCTGAAAGCACGATGCCTTCTTCGTTCATTTTATAGGTGCCGACTGACATGGGCGGACCGAGACATGTGCCCCTGTCTTTTGCCACACCGGTGACGAAGACCAGCGGATCGACGAACATACCCCGGCCTGCTTCGTGCAGACCCGATTTCTGAAGTATGCAGGGGGTTCCCACGCCGCCTGCCGATACAACCACAACATCCGCGTCCACGTCCAGGAAACCGCCGGGGATGTGCGCCAGCATTCCTGTCGCCACGCCGTCTTCAATTTTCACATGCTGCACGTCGGCGCGCACGACGAGTTCTCCGCCCGCCGCCTGCATCTCCTTGATATATTCGCGAGCGCTCCATTTCGCGCCTCTCGGGCAGCCCATCATGCAAGTGCCGCCGCACACAGACCTGCATTTATCGGGATTGATGAATTTACGCATTCTTTCAAACTCATAGCCGAGTTCATTGCCGGCTTCCATTATACGCAGGCCCGCTTTGCCTATGATCTCATCAGGCAGGGGGTTCAGATCGAGTTCGTCAATCGTTTCGTTCACATACTTGTCCAGGTCGATTTTATATTTTGTTTTTATGTAGTCTGGTGGTGGTGTTGCCGCGCCGCAATACATTATCGTCGAGCCGCCGGTTACAATAGCGCGAACGATATTAAGGCCCTCTTCGCTGAAGTTGAGGCCCAACTTATCGGATATCAGAAGTCCCGTCAGGTGATTGCCGAGGAACTTGATATCGCGGCCCTTCTCGAGCAGCAATACTTTTTTGCCTGCACGCGCGAGTTTGCAGGCCACTGTCGCGCCGCCCGGCCCCGAACCTGCTATTACGATGTCTGCTTTTTTGTGTATCGTTTTCATTTTAGCTCCGATTAGTTGCATTTTGTTGCAGTATATCTGTTTTTTATTGCTACATATTAACACTACAACGCAACTTTCATTTGTCACAGGCGAGACGCCTGTGCTACATATATAACATCATCTTTCGGAGGCACGGGCGTCTCGCCTGTGCTGCTCTCTACCCACACCAAATAGCAAAGAGGTATGGTGTTATTGTTCAAACACGATATGTGTGCAGTGCAAAAATGTTCCCATCGTTCCCACCGTACTCCCCGTTCCCACCGTGCCCTCCGGTGGGAACGCATGGATTGAACGCTCCGGCGTTCATCATAATATGGGTTGCTCTGTGTCACCTGTCGCATTTTCGCATCGCCAGGACAGCCGCGCCGAGTGCGCCGACAAGTTGCGGATCGTAGTCAAGTCTCGTGACTTCCGAATGCAGTACTTTTTCCAGAGCCTGCATAAGACCGGCATTTTTTGCGCAGCCGCCTGTCATCGTAACCTTCGGACGCACGCCGACACGGCGCGCGAGTGTGTAGCAGCGTTTGGCTACCGCCGCGTGTATGCCTGCCGCAATGTCGGCGGGCGGCTTTTTTCTGCTTATGAGGCTTACCACTTCCGTCTCCGCGAACACGCTGCACTGGGCCGTGACCGGCACCAGTCTGTTTGCCTTCAGCGGCAACCTGGAGAAGTCTTCGATGCTCATATCGAATGTCCTGCTCATGGCTTCGAAGAACTTCCCTGTGCCGGCCGCGCACTTGTCGTTCATCGCGAATTCGAGCACCGAGCCATCGTCTCTAACGGATATTGCTTTTACGTCCTGCCCTCCGATGTCTATTATCGTGCGTATTTTCCGATCGCAGAAATGCGCTCCCACGGAGTGGCAGGTGATCTCGGAAATATTTTCATTCGCGAACGGGACTTCGTTCCTGCCGTAACCCGTGCCGACAAGGTATGCAATGTCCTCGACACGGTCGATACCACCGGTTTTCGACACTGCATCAGCCATGACGAGCCTGGCGGTTTCTTCAGGATCGATCCTGCTTTTGATAATTGCGTCGGCGACGATCTCGCCGTCTTTAAGGATCACGGACTTGCCGGTTGTCGAGCCAACATCGCAGCCGCCGAAATAAGCCGTCATTATCAATCATCCTCCCTGCCGGAATCGAGCCGCTCCGCATTCATCACGGTTTCCATAAACTGCTCGATCTGACGTCGAATGCCTTCAGGCGGAACGATGCGAGTGTCGGAAAGGTCGTAGTCGATGAACAGCAACGGTATGCCGCGTTCACGGCATTTCTCGCGGAACATGCCGTTGAGCGCCTGTGTGTTTTTGCAGCCGATGTGGCCCGCCATCCATATCATATCGGCGTTGAACCGCTCGTAAATATCGAAAAGATCGCTGAAAAAGTTCTCCGCCGGTCCGCGTGTGTGTCGCGCCATAGGACCTTGCATCATGCAATGGGCGATGCCGCGCAACATAGACTCCGGCGTTGATGTGTCGATATATGGATGACGATGATAAGTAAGCATGTCCATAACCATCGCAACGCCGTAAGCCTGCTCGGCCCACACAAAAATGTCCTGAAATATAAGGGTAGGCGGATTCCAGAGTATCACCCTGTAGCGTTCGTCGCCGAACGCGCCGCCGCCTTTGTGTCTGATCTTCGAAGCGAGGTCGATCACACGCTGCATAGTGCGAGTGCCGCGCGGGTGGCCCGGCTGCGCGATGCCGAACATAAGATGCGTCAGGTATATCGGCTCGGCAGCCATAGGCGCGGGCACCTCGTGTACCATATCCCACAGGTCGAGTTCGAGTTCGACATACCTGTTGCGTTCCTCGCACACGCCGCGCATGCGGTTCCAGTCCATGCGGCCGGGCGTGTTCTGTTCGAGCCAGTCGATCATGCGAGCCAGTTCGCCGACGAAGTAGTCTATTGCACGTTCGTTATAGAAGTCGTAGGGAACATCGAGTCTGTATGCGGGCGCATCGTATTGTTGTTCGATCAGCGAGTAAGAATTCATGCCGCCGTCACAAGGCATATTGGACGAAATTATCGCAACCGGATCAGGGAGTTCATGTTCGAGCGCGAGGCCCATGGTGCTTTTCGGCAAACTGCACACGTCGGGCGG
Organism: bacterium; assembly: GCA_024278215.1. Lineage (GTDB taxonomy): Bacteria > UBP15 > UBA6099 > UBA6099 > JAJRTR01 > JAJRTR01. The sequence continues at coordinate 19,478 of JAJRTR010000045.1, read as the reverse complement.
GATGCCCTCGTTCTCGGCAACATCTATGTAATGTTCCATCGTGGTCTGGTTTATCAGCGGGACGACGATGCCGAGAAACTCGGCCATCCATGGATTCAGTCCCATACCATACAGAATCTCCGGCGGCACAAGGTCTTCATGCAGTACAGTATCGCTTTTTCTCGCGAATATCCCGTCCACCATTTCCATAATGCTTCCCACAAGATTCGTGATCACCACGGCGTTGGCTTCGAGATAAGGGCCACTGCGTGTGCGGGTGACCATATTCAGCAGTTGGTTGGCGCGCATGATGTTCCACATCCATGGGAACTGCTCGAGCTTGCTGCGGATAAAGAACGGACCTCTTTTGCCGCCGAGCCAGCCGATTTTCAGCCAGTTTTCGAGCCAGTAGGTACCGCGAACGGCATTATCCACCAGCCATTGTGCGCTGAATTTATTTGTTGCCATATATCTATTTGCCCATGCTTTCGATGAATGCCTGCACACGCGTGCGTATCTGTCCTTCGCCGGAAAGCGAGTATTCCCGTTCGAGCCGGAGCACCGGTATATTACGGTCGCGGAGTGCCGATACCAGCAGTCCGGAGTCCACGCCCCAGCAGTCGCAGAATTTCATCGTCTCGATAATTATTCCATCGACGCGGTATTCACGCGCAATACCGATAATGTTTTCAATCCTGCTGTCGAACTCCTCCATCATGCGCGGGCAGGAAGTTTTGGCGAGATAGTGTTCGGCGAGCGAGCGGAGCGGGTCAGTGCCGCATTCGATGTGCGCAAGGCCGGGGAATGAGCCAAGGCAGCAGCGGTCGGCGACTACAAGTCCGCCTACAGATTCAATTACGCTGATATATTCGGGGTCGTCCAACTGGCTGCCTACCAGCATCAGCCGCGCCCTGTAATCATCTGTTCCGTCGTTGCGTTTCAGTGACTCGTGATATTTGCATATTTTATCTTTCAGCAAGTACTTTGGTGAAGACGCGCAGGCAGCCACGATCTCGTGGAAGTCGCGACCGGATATTGGAGGTGTGTCTTCTTTTCGCATCTCGCCGATCTCACGAAGGATCGCATTGAAACTGTTCAGTTTGGCAATAGCATTTCGCAGAGCGTCCGGTCCGGTGTCGACGCCGAAGTCGGCGGAGAGCGCTCCCGCGAGTAGTTTAAGTTCTTCGTGGAACCAGCTTATCGCCGGCTCGCTAATCTTATGTGGCAGGTCGATCATGTAATTGAAGGGTGGGTTTTCGAGATATGAAAGGTTATCGTACAGGCGTCGCAGATGGTCGCAACTCGCGGTAAAAACCCATCCGTCGAGTTCGTTGTAGAAGCCGTCGAGGGCGAATTCGAGTATGCTGCGTGTGTACGAACAGATAACACTTGACATGTAGGTATCAGCGAGCGGTGTGCCTGAGACACCCGGCGCGCGCATACGGATAGGGACGAGGCCGTCGACACTGATAAGCGGCTCGGGCACATAGCTGCAAGTATACCCGATTATCCTGCCGCCCTCGTCGCGTGCTTTATCGACGAGCCGGTTCAACGGCAGATCGAGCAGTCCGGAGAAACCTGTCTCACTCACTCGGCTCATGTTGCGTTTCCACTGTAAACTCTGAATAGTTCTTCTGTATGTTCCTTACCGCATTCGTTGCATAGTTGTCATTCGGCAATTCCCATAAAGGGCGGCCCGCGCGGTCATAGTCTCTCACGTCTTCATCTTCAGGCACATGGCCAAGCATACGAACACAGGCAGGGAGCTCTATATTATTGCCTTCTTCACTTCTGTTCGCTACAGAGAATGTGCGAATGCCGCCCGCAAGGTCCGCTATATACTCGAGTGCCTCCGCGCTACGCATCGAGCCGTCATGCACTACAATTATGTCCGTAACATTTCTCGTCACTTCTCTTTTTATCTGTTCTACACCGGCCTCGGCGTCTATGAGCACAAAAGCGAACGGCTCTGCGACAGCGTTTATCGCTTCGCGCAACAGCGTGTTCGCGGGGCAGAAACATCCTTTTTCGGGCGACCTGCCTATAGCGAGCATCGAGTAGCTGTCGCGCTCCTCAAGGGTTTCGAGCAAGTAATAATCGAGTTGCCGCGCTATCCTGCTTTTATCTTCAGCACCGGCATTTCTCGCCGAAGCGATAAGTTCGCTGCGCGCCGATGCAATAGTTTTCTTCACGGTTTCGCCGATAGCCCTGATGAGTCCACCCACAGGGTCGGCATCCACGAGAAGCATCGGCACCCAACCCGCTTCAACAAGCGCTTTTGCGAACAGTGCACAGAAAACTGTTTTACCGACGCCGCCCTTGCCGCACACAGCGACTACAGGTTTGTTGTTACTGTTTCCTGATGGCATTATTCCTTCGGTCTTTCAGGACGTGCGGCCTCGAGCCCCTTCGACATCCATGTCAGAACCTCGAACAGGCTGAGTTTTTTCAGCAGCCTGTACCGCAGTACTCCGAGCGCATAGCCGACAGCATAGCCAAGCCTGTTTATTATGCCTGTTGCGGCCTTCTCGCCCGCCGAGACCTTAACAACAGGTATCGGGTTACCTTCAAATGTCTTTTCGTTCATAAGTTGTTCCTCCGAAAGGAGACTGTTGTTTTTATATCTCGCGAAGCCTTCAAGTCCGATATCCGCGGCATGTTCGTCGTACAGCATGGGGCCGAATTCGAGTAATTGAATGAATTTTGCAAGATCGCACGCGCTGCCCCTCAGCAGCATTTCGCGATGCGCAAGCGCGACCCCCGGTTTTACACGATCAAGCATCACCTCGTGCATGATATCGGCATCGATAGTCAAAAATATATTCGCTGATTTCTCCGGTCCGTCAACCTCCAGGCGGGCAGGCCGCCGCCTGTAGTCCAGCAGCACTTTCTTTTCGGGCGCGCCCCTGAAAGTCAGCAGCGCGCTGAGTTCCGCTTCGGAAAGCACGATTCTGACTATTTCCTCCATCGAAGCCAGCCGCATGTAGAATGATGACAGTATCAACGGCCTTGAAAGTGTTTCCGTGCTCATCGTTTTATTCGCCTCCGTTTAACTACAATGTCCCTGAGGCTGTCGCACACAGGTTTTTCGTCGCATACTTCACAATTCAACTCGCTGCATTCCACAACTCCGTCCAGTCCGAGGAAAAGTTTTTTGTGTTTTCCCGCAAGTATCGAAGCCTCGGTTTCGATCGGTTTAAGTGAAAGCACATCTTCCGCACTGGATGTGACGAAAAGTATCTCCGCTTTTGACACACCGGCGAATTCGTGTTTGAAAAAATCTGCAAGCGCAGAGCCGACAACATGAAGATCGAGTCCGTCAGCCATACACTTCCTGCTTAAACGCGACCATAGTCTGCCCGGCACCGACCTGACCATATAGCCGTCCAGCCTCTGCATCAGATATTGCGCGCTGTCCAGCGAAAATGGGTCGATGTCCGCTCCGGATTCAGTTGCGACCATTATCACCTGCGCGAAAGGACGCTTTTCCTTTGTTATTATATTTCCCGCATCCGGCCCTATGACGGTAATCAGGCCATCAGCAACAAGCTCCGCTTTTGTAGTTGTCAGAACGAAACATAACGATTCTGTAGACGGATGTCCGAGTTCGAGTCCGATGTCGCCGCCGATAATGACTTCCGCCGTTTTCTTCTTACTGCGAGAGTAACCGAATGTCCGGCGAAGCGTTTCATAGTCGATCGCTTCAGATGACAATGATTGTGATAATGTGTTCTGCAAGAACGTCCTGACACGCATAATGAGCGGTTCCATATCACCCGCGATTGCGCAGCGAATGTTGTCACCGCTGATATTCATTGTTGATTCGGCGGTTTCATTCATATAAGATTCCGAACATTCACATTATCCACTTACTGTGCCTGCCCCCGCGAAGTCGGCGGCGACAAGCGCAGCTCCCAGCGCGCCCACAAGTTGCGGATCAGTGTCACCGAAACTTTTCATTTTTATCTTGAGTTTCTTTTCAATCGCATCGTAAACGCCCTTATTCTTTGCCACACCGCCCGTCATCACAACATCCTCGATAATGCCCAGTCGCCGCGCGAGCGACGAAACGCGCACAGCGAGCGACAGCAGGAGTCCCTTGACGATTCGGGGAAGTTCCACTCCGTCGTTTATCAGGTTGATGACCTCGCTTTCGGCGAACACGCTGCACATGCTCGTGATCGTGCATGGATCGCCGCCGGTGAAGTAGTGCTGTCCCATCTCCTCGACAGGCAGTTCCATCGAGCGCGCCATAGCTTCGAGAAAACGGCCGGTACCAGCCGCGCATTTGTCGTTCATAACAAAGTCGAGCAGATTGCCTTCCGAGTCGATGCACACTGCCTTCGTGTCCTGTCCGCCTATGTCGATCACCGTACGCGCAGTGGGACACAGGAAATGCGCGCCTCGTCCGTGGCACGTTATTTCCGAAACATTTTTATCCGCGAACTCGACCTGTGTGCGGCCATAACCCGTGCCGACGACATAAGCGACATCAGCAGCGGAAACGCCTGCATGATCGAGCGCACTGTTATATATCTCGCGGGCGGTTCGCTTGGGATTTGTCGAACTCGGCCCTATGATCTGTCCTGCGGTTTTTCCATCTATAAGCACGACGGCTTTCGACGCCGTCGATCCGATATCAACTCCTGCTGTTACAGCCATCGCACCTCTTTCAACCCGCCTTTCCTGCTCTAAGCTTGCGTGGATAAACAATTTCATTGACAAAGCGGTCAACCTCGAAATACACATCGTCGTAGGATGTGATTCGCGGATCGAACATGTCGAACTCGAACACGAGCAGCGGCACATCCGCCCGTCGGCACGCTTCTTTAAACAAGCCGATACCGCCCCATGCGTGTTTGCACGCTATATGCCCCGCGAATATACAGCAGTCGGCGTTCCACGATTCGAGCATGTGCATAAAGTCGCGGATATATACGTCGATGTTGCTCCTGAACTGGCGTGCCATCGGATGACAGTTTGCAATCTTTCGCGCAAGCCCGTAGATCATCGTTTCGCGTGTCGATGTGTCGATGAGTCCTTCGTTGGCATAGTAGCCGAAAACATCAATCGGCACAGTAAGCCCCAGTTCGTGCTCGAACCAGTCGTACATCTGCATGTCCGTCCACACGGGGTCCTGATACCATACAGCGCGTACACGCTCCTCGAAGAACCTCTCACCGCGTTCGGTGCGTTCGAGTGCTTCGCGTTTGAGACCTTCCGTAATGTCGACACCTTCCTGTGTGCCCGCGAAAAGAATCTGAAGTATAAGAGTGAACGCCACAAGTTTACTCGACTGCGCAAGCGGCGTGTTTTTTCGCCATTCGAGCCATTCCCATATATTCTCGGTCATCTTATTCGAGAGTTCGCAAACCTCGCGCAGCCTGTCGAAATCGATCCTGCGACCAGTGTTTTCTTCGAGAAACGGAATAAGTTCTTCGAGTTGCGCCGCCACCTGCCGTACAGTTTCATCATTATGATAATAGGGTACATCCACAACGAAAAAAGGAGCATCCGACATTTCCGCCATCACCTGTGTCGCCATCACCTGCGAATCGCACGGCGTGTTTATGCCGACAGTGCAAGCGGGTTTCGGATAGAGTCCCCTGTGGAGAGTGCCGATAGCGAGTTTGTCGGCCGAGCAGCAGTCGGACGGCACACCTTCGGCCTGCGCCGTGTCAATAAAATCCATCGATATTTTAATGTCGCCGAGCAGATTGTGCATCACGCCGAGCGCCTCGATAGGCAGGGCCGCCGCGCCGCCGTCCAGCGCGTATATGAGTTCTGAATTGAAACCGAGGTTATACCACACGGCAGGGTTTTCGCGTTCGAGATTATCGACGAGTTTTTCCAGATAGATAGACATTCCACGCATAAGCGCGTTTATGCCGTGGCTGTCGGGGTCGCCTTCGAAAAATCTCTTTATCACCGGCAGCGACTCGAGGATGCTGCGCCACTCGGGTTTGCCAACCATCTCGTCAACTGTCACACAGCACCTCCAACTGCGTCTCTTTTTGCACGAGCAATTTCGATTTTTTCCAGAAACGCCTGCACACGTGTCCGCAACTGGCCGGTAGGCACGATGCCGTATTCTTTTGTAAGTGTAAGCACAGGAAATGTGTTCCCTTTTTTCGCGCGGTGCAGCAGGTTATGTTGTTCCGCGCCCCATGGGTCGCAGAAAAGGAGACGTGTGAATATAACACCGTCCGCACGCGCGTCGCTTACGATCCGGTTAAGGTTGTCCCATCTTGCGGGGAAGTCGCCTATCATTCTCGCGCAGGACGGTCTGAAGAAGTAGGCCCGTCCTATCGCATCGAGCGGGTCGTCCGTGTTTTCGTCGATGGGGTCGAGCACTGAACGCTGACCAAAACACAGCAGGTCGGCGACGACGAGCGCGCCCTGGCTCTCGATGACCGCGACATAGTCGGGTTCGTCGAGTTCCGCGCCCAGCATCACAAGCCTGCCGCGTGGCGAATCCAGACCGGGTCTGTCTTTAAGTTCTTTAATCAAACGCTCGGCGATTCCAGCGAAAACATCGGGCGGCAAAACCTGCGAAGCGATATGCACAGAAAGCGATTCCGCACCGGAAAGTTTCGGTTTGTCTTCTTTTCGCATATTATTTATTTCAGTAAGCAACCGCCTGTTCCTGTTCAGCGCAATGATTGCTTCGCGGAGACGATCATCGGTGATTTCAACACCGAAATGATCCTGTAGAGCGACGCGCAGATTGCGTAGTTCTTTGAGCAGGTTGCCATACAGACTTTCGCGTGGGTTGCGCGGAAGCGAGATGAAGCCGTGAAAAGGGATGTTTGTTTTTTTAACGAAAAGATCGGCGGCTCGTCGCACATGGTCGCAAGTGTTGAGGCATATCTCACCATCAAGAAAGTCGTAATCGCCCTCGACGGCAAGGCTCATCACGTGCCTGACATACGTGCAGACACGGCCGCTCATGAATGCGTCGCCTGCGGACGAATCCTCCGAGCCCGCGCCCCTGAGCCTCAGTGGCAGCGCACCGGCGGCGAGTATGAGTTCCGCCGGCATATAGTGGCAGAAATAGCCGATGACAGGCCTGCCGCTGTTCTTCCATTCTGTCACGTGCTCGTTCGTATAGCTGCGAATCTTAGCATTAACTTCATTGATAACATCGTCTACCATAAGAAATTACGCAATAATTTCGCGCTCCACCTCATTTATTTATTAGAGCCAATTGCAAAATTATGTTCGTAGCGAGGTCGAGCGAAATTGTTCAGAACAAGGCGGAGGTGTAAAATCCTCGCAGGCGTACTTGCAGAGTACGTCGAGGACGATTTTGCACCGACAACGCAGCTATGGACAATAGCAGCCGACCGCAGCAGAATCAGATTTTTGCAATTGGCTCATTAGATGCTGATTTCTTTTTCTTTTCCTTATTATATGTCCTCCTGTTGCATTCCATCAAATATATTCTGAACTTGTGTGTTTTTTGTTGAATATCTCCGGGCGCCCGCATACAAGCGCCGCAGGCAGCGCCTCGACGCAGAACTCCGCATCTATGAAAATGCTCAGACGCCACGAGAGCACGTACCTCAGGACTCCTGACCTGGAGGAAAAGAGTTTGACACCAGTTCACAGACGAGGCGAAGGTTTGTGTTGGGATAACGGGACTGTGATTCGTTGAGAGTTTCGATCAGGGTGAGCAGTGCGTTGTCTGAGGAGTGATTTGTGAGATGATGGAGGCGAATGGTAAGGGTGTTGTTTGTATGGTCGGGGATCAGGTCCGCGTCTGTGGTGAGGATTTCGCGTGTCAGGTCAACTTTTTTCCCTTTATTCATACGCTTTTTTGTGTGCCACTCTCGCCTTGCCCTCTTTTCTACCCTTCTCCCAGGTCAGGAGTCCTGAATTGGGAGGTAGCCGTACAGGTTGCCGGAGTCGTGTCAACACTGAAAAGACATAAGAGCAAATTGCAAAATGCTGATTGCCCGAAATATTTATTCGGATTCGACCATGTTTTCTGCATCCGCGGGGGTTGCCGCGTCAAGTCTCCTTTTCTGGCCGACTTTTTCTGCGGCATCCTCAATCCAGTTCCTGATGGATGAGAATCTGTCGCCGACAACGGGCTCGAGCGCGCGCATAGACCGCTTCACTTCTTCCTCGACATCGAACCCATCGCCCATTATCGCATCCCAGTGTTCATTGAAAACATCTGCGGGACAAACTTTCGCATACTGAACGAGCAACAATAGAATAACAAGCACATCGTCCAGCGCCCCGGTTGTCGGCACAAAATCAGGCAGGACATCTATCGGAAGCGCAACATAAGTAACTGCACCCGCCGTGAGGATTTTTAAATATGCGGGGACCCGCTTATCCCCGAAAAGAGCGAACATGAGTCTTACAAGTTTCGGCACAAGCGACGCCAGCCCGATGGCTTTCGGCAAAACAGATTGTAGTTGCTGTGTTTTATCTTCCATCTGCACTCCTCGAAACACTATACCATTAATATGCAAGGTTTTAAATGAAACGATTGCAAAACCATGTTCGTTATTGCGAGAATCGAAACCTTTTCATAATTCAATTCCGTTTATTCTTCGTGCATTTCGAAGTATCTATCTGTGAGCTTCGCCTCGTACCTGCCGGATTTTATGGTTTCTGCAAGCTCACGCTCATCGGCGGGATTATCCTCGAACTCAGTAACAGCCACACCAAGGCAGTCGAGCCGGTGCGCATCACTGCCGCCGATGCCGCTTATCTCCATCATGTCACAATATTCCTTGCCCCTCGCGTTCTGCCTTATTGTCTGGAGGCCATTATATTTTTCGATCACTGAAAACAATTTCGGGAATGCCGTGTCCTCGATTGGGGTTCCCGGCACACCGCTGTACCACCCGAACGGCTGCCGCCACGGATGCGCCGGCACTACTATCCCTCCGTTCGACGAAACCATATCCACTATTTCCGCAGCCTGCGGCACCCCGCCGATATCCTTACCGTAGCCATATACAAGCAGGTGCCCTTCCCTGCTCATCACTTCCATTCCGGCAAATACCACTATTTCCGGGAAACCCGCTGCAATTTCCTTCACCACCCCGGCACCTTCATGCGTGTCGTGTTCGGTGATGCAAATACCGTCAAGCCCCAGTTCGATAGCGCGCTCTATGCACTCGACAGGATCGATAACACTGCACGGCGAAGAAACCAGCGTGTGTACATGCATATCTACGATCATCTATTCCCCACTTTCACAATATATTCTATATAATCCATCCATATTATCCAGATACGGCTGGTTAAAAAGTAAATTGCATGATAATGATCGATGCGACAACGCAACTATAGACGATTTCAGCCGGACGCAGCAGGATCAGAATTTTGCAATTGGCTCTAAAGAAAATTAAAGATAATGCCGATATAGATAATGGATATTGATGTCAAGTTAAAAACGGCCAGGGACGGTCGAGAACATTTTAACCGTAGAAAGAGGGTGATCCGGATGGATCCGGTATCGATGTCAGCATCAGGGATGAATTATACGGACATGATGATCGAAAGGTCGCGTCTGACACAGGGAAAAGCACTGTTGCAGTTGTTGGACGTTGTGAATCAGGCGGTTGCTGTACAGGCCCACCCGCTCGCCAATTTAAGCAACGTGGGAAACACTGTGGATGTGTATGCATAATTATTTTCTAACAACTATTAAGTTGACAGAAGAAACATCCGATATAAATAATGATTGACATGGTTGCTGTTAGCCACAGCAACTCCTCCTGATAAGAGCCACCAGAAGCAGGTGGCTTTTTTTTTGCAAGCGACTCCGATGTCTTAAATACCATAAACCGCGCCATGAATTCAACTATCTGTGATACCCCACACTTATGCGAAAAACCATGATGCTTAAAGGGAAAAATCAAAACAGTTATTTTAAAATAGTACTTGTGCGCAAAAATAATATCGGATATAATAGCGCAAAATCTCGTTTATGGGAAAGATACATACACATCACAAGTAAGGTGGTGAAATATGAACAAGATCAAGCTCATTGAGGAATTGTCGGAAAAGCTGGACATCTCGAAAAGAGAAGCGACAACGGCTGTGGAATCGGTATTCGGAATAATCAAGGAATGCCTGAAAAATGATGAAGATGTGAATATTGGCGGGTTCGGAGCTTTTAAAGTGAAACATCGCGCGCCACGAAAAGGGATAAACCCAAAAACCGGTGAGAGGATAAACATCGGGGCAACCAGAGTGCCGGGATTCAGGCCGAGCAAAACTCTCAAAGATATGATAAAAGATGGATAATGAATCAAGTCGAGGGCCGGCGAAAAAGTTGTCACAGCATATATTCACCTAAAAATACAATCAATAACCTTGCCGTTTCAGTTTATGTAATGTAATATATCCTTTATTGATTTTTTCGGAAGATATTTCGAAGGGAGAATCGAACGAAAAAAAACGGAACGATCCGGAAAGAAAGAAAACTTTTCGATTGATATTGATTTTTTACAAAAAATTCGTATTTTATAATATGCGAATTATTCAGGAGCCGATTGTAAGATTAGTATAAAATCGGCTCACAGGGCGGTCCGGGTCGTTAGCTCAGCTGGTAGAGCAGGGGACTCTTAATCCCAAGGTCACAGGTTCGATCCCTGTACGACCCATAGATGCAAGCGGGTGAGTGGCGGAACTGGTAGACGCGCCAGATTTAGGTTCTGGTGGGACACATCCCGTGAGAGTTCAAGTCTCTCCTCGCCCATCGGCGCGAGAAGAGGCGTACAGAATTAAAACAAAAACAAAAGCCGAAAATGCGGGAATAGCTCAGTGGTAGAGCACTGCCTTGCCAAGGCAGGGGTCGCGGGTTCAAATCCCGTTTCCCGCTCTTTATTTTTTTATGTCACTTTTGAGGAAGAATAAGTCATGGAAACAAGTGTAAACAGAATCGACGAAGAAAATCTGGAGTTGACCTTCACTGTCCCGGAGGAGGAAGTAGCGAAGAGTTTCAACAAAATATACCAGAAGATATCCAGCAAGCAGTCAATCCCTGGGTTCCGCAAGGGCAAAGTGCCGCGCGAAGTCATAAAGAAGATGTTCGGCGAAGAAGCTATTGCGTATCAGGCACTCGATGAATTGCTTCCGGGAGCATACAATGCAGCTATCGAAAAAGAAGCTATCATTCCTATCGGCCAGCCCGAATTCGACCCATGGCCCACTCTCGAAGAGAAGAAACCCCTCGAAGTCAAAGTGAAGCTCAATATCCTGCCCGACTTCGATGTTGTCGACTACAGCATTATCAAGACGGATGTGGAAAAAGATATAGAAATATCAGAGGACGAAATTGAAGAAGCGTATAATGAATCGCTGAAGCAGGCTTCGGATTATGTTCCGGTCATCGAGGACAGGGGCGCGCAGGAATCCGACAAGGTCACTGTCGACTACGAAATCAAATCCGGCGAGGAAGATGACGCCGAAACTTATGATAAAAAGGAAGGTGTGGAGTTTCATCTCGGCGCGGATGAAATCCTGCCGGAAATCGAAAATAATATACTCGGCATGAAACCGTCGGAGAACAAAACCTTCGATATTACATATCCTGACAATTACCCGAACGAAGAACTCGCAAACAAGAAAGCCTCCATAAATATATCGCTCAGAAGCATTATGAAGCCATCGCCGCCGGAATCGTATGAGGCGCTTGTCGAGAAAATCGGCGCAGACAACTTGCCGAAGGATGAGGAAAAGTTCAGGGAACAGATAAAGAACAGTCTCTTTCAGCAGAAACGAGAAATTCGAGACAAGGAATTAGTGCGTCATATCGTCGAGCATGTGGTAAACGGCACAGACATCCGGATTCCGCAGAAACTGATCGATGAAGAGATGGAAAAAAGATTCAAATATATAAGATCGATCATCGAGCAACAGGGAAACACATTGGAGAACTACTGCATAGCCCAGGGCATTACCGAGGAAGATATGAGGGAGCAGGAAAAGCCCGACATTACGATGACCGTTAAGCGCAGGCTTGTCTTCAACCGTATATTCTCGAATGAGAATCTGAAGATTCTGCCCCATGACATGGAGATGACCTTACAGCGATATGCGATGGAAAACAAGCTCAGGACATCAGATATAAAGAAGCTCATGAAGGACGAAGAATTCCTTTTCTCCATACGCCAGCGGATCAGGGACACCAAAGTTATGACGCTCCTGAGAAACAACATTATGTTTAAAGGCGAGGAAGCAGAACCGGCGACAGAAACACCTGCTGAAGAAGCGCCTGTCGAAGAGACAGCTTCCGAAGATGCTCCGGTCGAATGTGAAACCGGAGACGGCACAGAAGAAGAAACCGAATAAAAACCGCAGTTATTACTCGATAGTTTTCCGATGCCGCAAAATGAATCAAACCGATGTGGAAACACGAACGAGTACAGGAAATATCCAGAATCCCCGGTATTTTTCAGCAAACCAAACATTGTTATTGCTGAATCATTATACTATAAGTTACAGTGCGGCAATCACGCACAATGATTATACGATAGGAGCAGAATGACAATGACCCTTATTCCCATGGTTGTGGAGAAGAGTACCCACGGCGAAAGAGCTTATGACATTTATTCACGATTGCTGAAAGATCGAATTGTTTTTATAGGATCGGCAATAAACGATGATGTAGCCAACATAGTTATAGCACAGCTTCTTTTCCTCGAAAAGGAAGATACCGGCAAGGATATCGATGTATATATCAATTCACCCGGCGGCAGTGTGACAGCAGGACTTGCGATTTATGACGCTATGCAGATCATAAAGCCCGACGTGTCGACAATCTGCGTGGGACAGGCGTCCAGCATGGGTGCGGTACTACTCTGCGCCGGTGCGAAAGATAAGAGATTCGCCCTGCCGAACTCCCGCATTCTCATCCATCAGCCGATGGGTGGTTTCCAGGGGCAGGCCTCGGATATCGACATCCATGCCCGCGAGATTCTCAGTATCCGCGAACGACTATACAAGATAATCGCGAAACACAGCGGACAGGACTTCGACAAAATATCGAAGGACTCCGACAGGGATTTTTTCATGTCTCCCGATGAGGCAAAAGAATACGGTATAATTGATGAAGTGCTGAAACCAGAGGGTCGTTAGTTTTATTTAACCGAACTTGTGCGTTTTTGAATAATCGAGATACTTCGCTTCGTTCAGTACGGCAAAACCTGCATTTCTGGAGGGTGTCATTCCGAGCGGAGCCGGGGAGTTTTCTGCCTGTAATGGATGTTCATGTATAACATGGCGGTTCAGTACTTTACTTGAAAATTCATCACTGACGCTTTGTAATAGAACAAGGCGGCTTTTGTGAAATTTACAGGCTGAATCGTCGGACGAAATTTTTTCATCCGAATTCGGAAGTTAATTAACAGGGTTGCATTATTCAGCTTGAGAAGTTAAGTCGCCGGAATAGTGAGCCGTATATCCGGCAATAGAAGGAAAGATCGGACGGAGGATTTATGTTTAAATTCACAGACGACAAGGGCAAACTGCGATGCTCGTTCTGCGGCAAGAGCCAGGACCAGGTCAAGAAGCTCGTTGCGGGCCCGGGAGTCTATATCTGCGAAGAATGTATTGATCTGTGCAACGAGATAATCGAAGAAGAACTGTACAAACCCGCTGAGATCGATGTGGATTTTCAGTCGATTCCAAAACCTGTCGAGATAAACGAGTTTCTCAATCAGTATGTCATCAGCCAGGACTTCGCGAAAAGAATCCTGTCGGTCGCTGTATATAACCACTATAAGCGAATCAACGCAGCCGATGCGGCGGAAGATGTCGAGTTGCAGAAAAGCAACATCCTGCTCATCGGCCCTACCGGAGTCGGAAAAACACTTCTGGCACAGACACTTGCCAGGATGCTCGACGTCCCATTCGCGATAGCAGATGCCACGTCATTGACCGAAGCGGGCTATGTCGGAGAAGACGTAGAAAACATTCTGCTCCGGCTCATACAGGCGGCAGACTACGATGTGAAAAAAGCGAGCCGCGGAATTGTCTATATCGACGAGATAGACAAGATCGCACGCAAAACCGACAATCCGTCAATCACAAGAGACGTCTCCGGCGAAGGCGTGCAGCAGGCTCTCCTTAAGATCATCGAGGGCACCACGGCAAATGTGCCGCCGCAGGGCGGGCGTAAACATCCAAACCAGGATTTCATTCAGATCGATACATCCGATATTCTTTTTATATGCGGAGGCGCTTTCGACGGCCTCACCGATGTTATAAGCAAACGCATCGGACACCAGATTATGGGTTTCAGAGCGGAAAAGAAGGATTCAAAAACGAAGGATATCGGCGATCTTCTCAAGAAAACTCTGCCAGAAGACCTGCTCCACTATGGGCTGATTCCGGAACTGATCGGCAGAATGCCTGTCGTCGCCACGCTTAACCCGCTTGACGAAAACGCCCTAGTGCGTATTCTGCTCGAACCTAAAAACTCGCTTGTCAAACAGTATAAAAAGATGTTCCAGCTCGACGGTGTGGAACTCAACTTCACGCAGGATGCCCTCAAAGCCGTCTCGCGCCGCGCCATGAAGCGCAAAACGGGCGCACGCGGTCTGCGCTCTATACTCGAAACCCTCATGCTTGATCTTATGTACGAGATTCCTTCGCGCAAAGGTGTTCAAAAGTGCATCATCGACGAGTGTCATGTCGAACAGGGCGAGGAAATATCGCTTCTTTCCTTTATCGACGAAGAAGACAACTCGGAACAGGATCAGCAAAATGAAGAGGACCGCAAGGAAACGGCCTGAAGTTGATTTACCACGGGAATTGTTATCCGGTATATTTCACCTGTGTGGGCCGGAATCGGAACATGCGCACACCCGAAAAAACATCTATGTCACAACTTCATTTTTTCTTTTATAAGGCTGATAACATTGGTGGAGGAATGGTCTTTGGGGTCCCCGGTGATGATGACTTTTCCACCGTATGAAGCAACTACATCTTTCTCCGGCACTGTTTCCTCTGTGTAGTCTGTGCCTTTCGCGTGGAAATCCGGTTTCAGTGTCAGAAGGAGATTGTCGACGCGCAGATCGTCGAAAAGCACAATATAATCCACAGCCTCAATCGACGCGACCATCATCATTCGGCCATATTCCTCGACATAAGGTCGGTTTTGTCCTTTTAGTTGTTTGACACCCGCATCACTATTCAGCCCGACAATAAGCAGGTCGGCTGCCGAGGCGGCATCTTCAAGATATCTGATATGTCCGACATGAACAAGATCGAAACATCCGTTGGCAAACGCGATGGTCTTTCCCGCCGCTCTTGCCGCCTCGACAATTCCGATCAGTTCGTCGATTGTCTTTATCTTTTCTCTGAAGTCGGTAATGCTCATTCGAGTGTACCTTTGAGTTCTTCCTGAGAGATTGTCGCCGCTCCTGTTTTCATCACAACGAGTCCGCCGCTCCTGTTTGCGAGCCAGGCAGCCTCTCTGAACGACGCGCCTGCACAGAGTGCGAGCAGTGCGGTTGCAACGACTGTGTCGCCCGCTCCGTTTGTGTCCACTGGTGTCCTGCTGCCGTACACCGGCACATGATAAGTATTTTTGCCTTCTTCGAAAAGAGAAAGCCCCTCGCTGCCGCGCGTGACGAGCAGTGCGCGGCTTTTGAGCTTTCTGCGAAGCCCCTCACATATCACTTCGATTTTACGCAGGTCGTCCGCGTGGGTGCCTTCACCAATTTCCGCTTCTTCTTCGTTCGGAGCGAGTAGTGTAGCGTTTCTGTATGATTTCAACCTGTAGCGCGAATCGATTGCAACTCTTGCCGCGCCGTTCCCGGCGGTTCTGTTTACGAATTTTATTACCCTGTCGGAAAGAACGCCGCAGCCGTAGTCCGACACAAGGAATCCGCAGACGCCGTCGGCCAGAACTTTTTTTGCATTGTTTATGATCGGGGTCGGGTCGAACTCGGCGGCGTGCTCGCGGTCGATGCGTATCACCTGCTGTCGCATAGTGTGCATACCGCCCGCCATTATTCTTGTTTTACTTGTCGTCTGGTAATTGTCGCCGACGATAATGCCGCCGGTGGGGATGCCGTCCGCCTCGAACATGTCGAGTAGAGAATGACCGTTTTCGTCGTCGCCGATGCAGCCGACGGGAACAGGAACGCCGCCTAGGGCCCGTATGTTTGCGACAGCATTGGCAGCGCCGCCGCAACCCGCGCGCCGTTCCCTGAATTTCAGGATCAACACGGGCGCTTCCCGTGATATGCGAGAGGTCTCGCCGAAGATGTATTCATCGACCAGCAGGTCGCCGAGCACGAGTACTTTCCTGCCGGCCATTCCCTTGATGATTTTTACAAGTTTTGTTTTTTTCATAGTCAAATATTATGCCGCCGGGCAAACAGGTCATTTCGTTAGTGAATGAGCATTATTGCGAAAAAAAGCAGTGCGCTTGTTGTGTCAGTCCCGCTCTGCCTCGCTCTCGAGCATGATCGGTATACCGTCCCTCACAGGGTACTTCAGCCCGCACGAACAGATAAGCTTTTCGTTGGTTTCATCGTATTCGAGTTCACCCTTACAGACGGGGCAGGCGAGTATCTCCAACAGTTTTTCATCCAGCATCGGTTTCCTCCCGGAACACTATTTAAAAAGCGACTTTTTGTTCATCTCCGCTTCGATTCTTTCGGCAAGTGACGTGTATCTTTCTTCAATTTTATTATTTTTGACGGCGATTGCAATTGCTTTCTTTGTACCGACGAGAACAACGAGTTTTTCGGCGCGTGTGATGCCGGTGTAAAGCAGGTTGCGCTGTAGCATAATATAATGTTGTGTGCTGACCGGCATTACCACTGCCTTGTATTCGCTGCCCTGGCTCTTGTGGACAGTGATAGCATAAGCCAGCACAAGTTGATCGAGTTCGGCAAACTGGTATTTGACCCTGTGATCGGAGAACTCGATGCTCAACTGGCCGCCTTCAAGATAGATGTTTCGTATGAAACCGACATCGCCGTTGAACACCTCCTTGTCGTAGTTGTTTTTTATCTGCATCACCCTGTCACCGACGCGAAACATCTTCGATCCGCACTTGACATCCACACCGGGGTTGATCCTGTCGCGAAGCACCTTGTTGAGATTGTCGACACCGATCGGACCTCTATACATAGGTGTTATTACCTGGATGTCCGTCTGGGGGTCGAGTTGGAACTGTTTGGGTATGCGCTCGGTACATATCCGAACAATTGATTCGAGAGCTTCCTGCGGATTTTCTTTATTCGAGAAGAAGAAATTACCACGCCTGTCCTTCGCCATAACAGGCATTTTGCCCTGGTTGATGAGATGTGCATTACAGATGATCGAACTCTGAGCCTCCTGTCTGAATACCACATCGAGCCGCACTGTAGAGATGCAGCCGGAAGAGATCAGGTCCCCCAGCACATTGCCGGGCCCCACCGATGGTAGCTGGTCTATATCGCCTACAAAAAGTATTTTCATCCCTTCTCTGCACGCATTTATTACGTGGTACATGAGCAGCACATCTATCATGCTTGTTTCGTCAAGAACCAGCAGGTCGCATTCGAGCGGATGATCTTTGTTGCGAAAAAAGTTCTTATCGACAGGCTGATATTCGAGCAGGCGGTGAATGGTGCGCGAAGGCCAGCCGGTAGCCTCTGTCATACGTTTCGCGGCCCGCCCCGTTGGGGCTGCCAGCAATATACTGAAACCATTCTGATGGAAAAGATTTATTACGGCGCGAGTGGAAAATGTTTTCCCAGTGCCAGGCCCTCCCGTGAGAATTACAACGTTATTATTCGCCAGCACATCAATGACGCTTCTCTGTTTTTCTGTAAGTGGGAACCCGAGTTGCTTTTCAATATTACGTATGTCCTCTTCTTTGTATGAAAGCCCGAAAGAAGATTTGTCGCTCCTGATGATCCAGGTCAGGCGCTCGGCTATCTTGCATTCGGCGTAATGAAAACGGGAGGAATAGATGCGATGATCTTCTTCGATTATTGCAGAGTCTCTGTCGAGAAGTATCGAGAGAGACTGCTCGGCCTGTCCGATGTCGCACTCGAGAATCTCCGATGCTTTTTCGATAAGTTCCAGTCGAGGGAGATATACGTGACCGTCGTTGGAAGCGGTTTCGAGAGTGTATTTCAGACCTGCCTCGATGCGCATCGGCGAATCCTTTTCCATGCCGAGACTCATCGCGATCCGGTCGGCGATCCGAAAACCGATGCCGTATACCTCCGAGGCAAGTATATAAGGGTTGTCCTTCAACACCTTCACGGAAGCGTCACCGTAGGTGTTGAATATTTTCATCGCTGTGCCGGGTCCTATACCGTGAGACTGGAGGAACATCATTACGGATTTGAGTTTGCGGTGTTCTTCCCATGACGCGCGAATCGTTTCATACTTGCCTCGCCCGATGCCGGGCACCTCCCGCAGCCTTTCGGGTTGTCTTTCGATGACATCGGCGGTTTCCTCACCAAAGTGTTTGACAATTTTCTTTGCCATAACAGGACCGATGCCTTTGATGAAATGTTCCATATATTTGCGCATACCGATTTCAGAACGGGGCAGGTTCGCTTCATATTCCGAGACTTTGAACTGGCGTCCGAATCGCGGATGCACCGACCATTTGCCGCGCACCGTCAGCATAAGGCCTTCGCCTACATTCAGAAAATTGCCTACGAGCATAGCTTCGCCGCCCTGCACCGGCGTGAATCGTATTACCATATATCCGTTTTCGGGATTATGAAAAATGACACGTTCGACGGTACCCTCGAGTTCTTCTATCAGATCACCGCTCACCGTTGATATGTCGCGCGCGTTCGACATCTTCTGATTTGCTTTATTGGAACTTCCCATTTCCATATCTTAAGATTATAACTGAACGGCATTGTTTTTAAAATTATATTAACGAGCCAATTGCAAAATTCTGATTCTGCTGCGGTCGGTTGCTACTGTCCATAGCTGCGTTGTCGGCATAAAATCATCCTCGACGTACTCTACAAGTACACCTTCGAGGATTTTACACCTCCGCCTTGCTCTGAACAAATTCGCTCGACCTCACTACGAACACAATTTTGTAATTGGCTCTAACCTGAACTTCCCAACGTGAAAACGCAATAAAGCCAGTGTTTATCGGGATATTTGTATTTTCTTATGTGCGCGTACTGGGTACGCGCAGGCGAATGTCCAGTAGGTCCAGTGCTCGTTGCTGACATCTGGTGGGACGGGCTATTTTGTAAAATGTTTCGGCTCCAGCCACTTTCGGTTGTACGAGATTGAGGGTGATGGTGCCGAGATTTGTAAGCACTTTCCTGAAGATCTGTACAGCATAGTCGTCGTCTGTTCGTTTTGTGCAGTCTTTGCGGGCGGCGGCGGACGATAGTTGCGCCGTCGCGACTGTAGCCACGCGCGGCAAGCGGGCACGCGCGGCCCTCGAAATAAGTGCTCGTCAGATCGTAGAGCACGAGAGAGCCTTCCTCGAGGTGAAGCCCGGCCAATCGTTTTTCGATGCCGTCCTTGCGCTCTAT
>JAJRTR010000044.1 GCA_024278215.1 bacterium | reverse complement strand
TACCAATTCTTCATACGTTGGTTTTGATGCCGTTTCGCTGTCCATTAAACATACCATAGCACATACTTGCAAAAACGTCTAGTGTATGCAATAGTGCGCTATTGTATGTCATTGTGCTGCAACAGGGGTGTGAACGGTTACGAATATAGTTTCTACCGCATCACATTTTACCGAACCTTGTGACCGGTTACGAATATCCAGTGTAATACGGTAGATTTTGCTATCAGATAAAGAAATTGCTATAATAGATAACAACATTATATCTTTGTACACAGGGCAAATTGTGAAGATAGGTTTAAATAAAAACGAAAAAGGGATAGCGCTGGGGGAGATAATCCTTATCGCATTGCTGATATCAATCCTGTCGATAATTATGGTGCCGCGATTTTTTGATGTGTCGGAAGACGCCAAATGGGAAGCATGCCTGGCGAATGTTGCGAATATAAACGCCCTTGTCCAGCTCTACTACATAAAAGAAGGCACATGGCCCATGGTTGACCTGTCGGATATAGCGGCGAATGTCAACTATTTTGTTGAACAGAAACTGCCCGACTGTCCGGTGACTCCTGCTGCGACATATTTTATATATCCCACCGGACACAGGGTTTCGGGACACAAGAGAGGTGTGACACCGCATCCGTAAAGAATTTTATGCGGCGAAGCTTATGCCTTTAAAACCTAACCGATACTGGATGTTGTGGAGCATACTGTTCACCGTGCTCGGTCTTATGCTGTTCAATGTGGCATTCCTGCCTTACATATCTCTGGACGGGGGAACAGCCACCCAGGCAATGACTGCCGTCCCGCAGGAAGTGGATTACAACGAAAAGGACCAACGTCAGGAACCTGATAATTTCGATGTTGATAAAATAATCGACTTCACGAAAAAAACTGCCTGCCGCCACAATCAACAGGTTATAAACACATTAGTCGAACTCTGGTACATCCAGAACAATGCCCAGTGGCCGAGAGACGACCTTAGCGACATAGGAAGAGACAAAGACTATTTTCCCAAAGGGATACCCAGATGTCCCATAACAGGAGCGCCATATCATCTTGATCCCATCACACACAGGGTGATGGGCCACGACCACGGCGACATCAGGAATCCTATCGGTTACGAGATTGAGACCGATGGCGATGAATATCCTGAACAGCGATAGAGCCAATTGCGAAATTATGATTCTGCTGCGGTCGGCTGTATAAGATTTTATGTGAAGCTTCACATAACGAGATCTATTAAAGGAAGGCAATACGACCCCGATATCGTGATTTTCGGAATTCTTTCAAATGATCTGGATCGAACCGGGCTGACTTTTTTTCTCACACGCCAAACCCGTATTCCGTTTCGATGAGCACAAAGGCAGGCTTGTTGTTGAGAATATCCCCGTTTCGCCCCCCAATACCACGCTCAAGCGAATTCGCAGGCAGGCCTCACACGAATTCCGCCTTGGGATTCTTCTGCGAAACCAGTACCAACTTATTCCCTCCGTCCGCGAAAAAGCCGTGAGAAAGTACTATTTTGAAATGGCCGTAGTCGTAAAATCATTGCTGAACGCCTTGAAAACCGAAATCGAAGCTAAGGGTAAAAAACTGCTCATCGTCCATATTCCGCCCGGCGATGATTTCGGCAGCGGGATATCTACGATCAACTTCAACTTAATTACTTAGACCTTTCTGAAGAATTCATGGCGGAAGCCGGGTAAAGAGAAAAGGTTTTCAGTAATTACTATATACATCGCAAAAACGGAGTGGTGGGACACCTGAAGGTTGAGGGCAACAGGCTCACGGCGGGTTTGATCGCAAAATATATTTCCGATGCAGGCTGGGTTAGACTTGAACACCGGCTACTCGACGAAAGCGGAAATATCAAAGAACAATTAGTGTGTGATATTTCAGTGCTCGACCGGCTCATGCGTTTCCTGTGCTAATTTCACAATTCTAAAATCGAGGCGGCCTTGCCTGACGGTAGCGATTATAAAGTGATAGAATGCGCCGGAGTCCGGCGAGTTGAGATTGGCGGGTCCACGGTCTGAATCAAGGGTGCCGCCGCCACCGCCGGTTATAACATACGTTACAGGCCCTTTTTTATATTCGTCGTAAACATGGATGTGGCCGGAAAAGGAAAACGGTGTTTCGTACCTATCCAGCAGGTTCATAAAACTAGCCGCGTTCGACACCCAAATCCCGTCTTCCCAGTTTGGAATTATCGCGGGCGGGTAGTGAGAAAACACGACCGATCTTCCCTTGTATCTTTTCAGCACCTTCTCGAGTTTGTTCAGTTGTGTCGGCAGGAGCGCGTCGAACGCCGGTGTGTCCAGCCCTGCAAATGCCCATCCGCAATGTGTAAAAACAAAGTCGGCCTTACCGAATATTCGCTTGTATCTTTTTTTACCGGCCAGTGAGGTATGTCCGTCCGGGCTGCGGTATTCGTGGTTGCCGGGCACAGTAAACCACGGTAATTCCGAAGCGTTGATATGCTCGACATAGTTTTCATATTCTTCGGGTTTGCCGTCATTCGTGAAGTCGCCGACGGCAACGGCAAAGTCCACACCCGACGCGCGCGACAGCCGTATCATTTCCTCGAACGTTTCATTATTCTGGTGGATGTCGCCTACCACCGCGAAAGAAAAACCGGCGTCGCAGCCCGACTCGTCCAGCTTCGACACTTCCGCCCGGTTCGGATGCCTCGGCAGTTGCGTATCCGCAATCGCGACGTTCGCGCACACGATAAGCGAAAACATCACGATAACATACATTGTGCTTCGCGCCGCAATATGCAAACCCGACTGTGTATCTTCAGAAATATATCTATTCATCTCTCTCGCTTCTTTCATCATCTATTGTCACAATTATAACTGAACTTGTGCAAATTCGGATATATTACAGGAATTCCGGCAATGGCCCGGAAAATTTCGTATAATATTCTGGACTTATGTGTTTATGAAATTCACACAGGTTTCTAGATCAAAGCACATACGAGATCATGCTGGAGCAATATATATGGAAGAAAGCGGAATAGAAGTTATTGTGGGGCTGGGGAATCCGGGCCTGAAGTATTCGCGCACCCGACACAATATCGGATTTATGGCGGTCGACTCGTTTGCAAAGCGGCTCGGCCGACCTCATCTCAGGAAAAAGACAACTTCATTTATTCGCGAAGACTACCGGTGCGGTGCCGGCGGCATCACAATAATAAAACCGTTGATGTACATGAATCTAAGCGGGCAGGCGCTCGTGAAAACGGGTCTGAATATAGGCGCTATGCCACACCGGATGATTGTGCTGTATGATGACGCTGCAATCGACTTCGGACGCATCCGCATCCGCAAAACAGGCAGCGCCGGAGGACACAAGGGCATGAAGAATATTATTGATGTGCTCCAGACAAAGGACATTCCACGTATCCGCCTCGGCATCGGGCCGCAGCCGCAGGGCATGCCGCTCGAGGATTTCGTGCTTCGTTCTTTTATGCCCGACGAAAAAAAACTGCTGCCGGAATTTATGGACAGTGCCGCCGACGCCCTGGAAGCTGTCGTGGCTGACGGTTTCGATGTTGCAATGGGCCGATTCAATTCATCGACCGGACTTTTAATAGAGTAACCGGGGCTTTCCATATCTTTAGCTTCATCTTAGTTTCAAGGCGGTTTTAAGTTACAATTAACAGGCTTATGAATATCATGAGAAAAGTCTTATTCCCATATTGCATATTCTTTATACTTTACGCCTGCTTGTGTGCCCGGGTTGCAGTGTCTATGGATAGCGTGACGCGGTTTGCCGCGAACCGGCTCGCCGAGGCGGAGCTATTTTCGACTGTAAATAGTATAACGGGCGCGACTTATCCATGGGATGAACTCGACCGCATAAGCGCTTTTATAAATGAGGAATCAGAGCATATTACGACAGCCGCAGGGAAATCCGGGAAAGCAAAACCGGATAACATAGCGAACCGACGAGCGGCGTTGAAATCCGCAACTACCGTGAGGGATGAAGCGCTGCGCGACATTTCATCTGTGATCGACACGTCGAAATACGCGCCGGGCGAATCCGGGAGACCGATTATCATTTTTAATTCCTTAAGCTGGAAACGAACGGATGTCGTGGAAGCGGATGTTGAGTTCGATGTGCCGGTCGATGCGTTTTATATTGTCGACCGCACCGGTGCCCGAGTCGCTTTTCAGCTTACGACTAACAACGTCGACATCCCCTTCACATCAGCGCGAGTGTATATGATTGCCGGTGATGTGCCTGCGACAGGCTACAGCGTCTTCTACCCGGTGCCGTCGCAGAAATTCCCAGTGGATTACCGACCTGCCCGGCTGAAGGGTACATGGATCGAAAACGATCTGTACAGGATAGAGTCCGAGCCGGGCGAGTGCGGCGGACTGGGAAGCATTTACGGAAAAAAGCTGAATAAAGAATTTATGCGCGACGACATCGGGGTCGGAAACGACGTCGTGGCGATAGTCAATAAAGCAGCCGCACATGAAACCCGAAGTGACAATAATGAAAAGAAGAAAGAAGAAAGAACTATATGGTACTTGAATGATTCGGTGCCGAAAAACATTTCTCTGATACATGGCGCGGTGTTTGACCGTATTGTTGTCGTGTCGAATCCTGTCTATGAAACAACAGGCCGAAACGGCAGCGGGAGAAATGTCGAAAAAAAGCTGAAGAAAAAAATATTTCCTGAAATTGTCAGGGAAACGACTATCTACAGGAGTCCGGAAATACGGCGCATAGATTTTACAACATATATCAATGCGTTCGATGGGGCGGATATCCGTTTAATGGCGATGTTCCCCCTGACGATCACAAATGGTGTGCTTTTGTCCGAAAAACGCTTAACCGCGCTGACAAATAACTGGGTCGATTACGGGCCGGGGCAGTCCGTCGACTTTATTGACGACCGCGGAAATGTTGTCGGTAGCTATCCGATGAATATTTGCGAGATCATTGTTCCAGCGGACAAAGACGTCGAAAGAATGGCGGACGAACTTGCGGCGGCGCTTTCCGTGCGTGGAGTCGAGACGACGAAAGTCCGGGCAGATAATGCCGCAGGCGGCGAATACGATGGTTTCAGTATTTCGCTCGGTGTTGGCGGCAACAACGAATTCACTAATAATATCGAAGAATATTTCACTTATGCTGAAAGGAATATCATCAAGTCGGGAATCGCTGCTAACGGTGTTGGAACGATGTTCGCGAAGTCCGCGGGTTCGATCATCGCCGCATCAGGCAACAAGTCGCCACATGTACTCGTGCTCGAAGCGGCAGACAGCGCCTCATTGCGAAAAAAGATTGACGTCGTCGTGGAACAATTGAAAAAGTCCGGGAACATCGTGTTGCCGATCAGAGTCAACGCATCCGGTTTCATCGCAACCGCACCGGAATACGGGTTCGCACTGCTGGGCGCTGGAGGCACGTATGTAAGTGTCGATGCCGACGATAGAATGAAGATTCCTTTCCTGCACGCTTCGGATGAGTTGTCTGAAGAAACTGAGGACGACAGCCGCGGCGACAAATACAGGTATGCCGTTGTTCCACACGCCGGAGACTGGCGGGATGCGGGACTGATCCGTGAAGGCTACGAATACAACTTTCCGCTTATTGCAGTTTCGGAGGGGCTTCATAGCGGAAGTCTGCCGGGCTCTGTGTCTTTTATCAGCATCGACGGTCGAAGTACAATAATGTATGGATTGAAACCCCTCGGATCTAATGGTAAAGAATATGGTAAAATGACTGAACCGGAAGGAAGGATCGCCGTGAAGATTTTCAATTACTCGGACATGACGGCGACTGCCGATTTGGAATTCTTTATTCCACTCAGGAATATTGCCGGTGTCGACGAGGCGACAATCGGTAAAGAACCGGTAAGCGAAAAGAACGGAGATAGAAGGTTCGCGATTTCACTGAAGCCGTTCGAGCGCAAAACGCTCATACTCACAACAGAAGATGACAGGATCGAGTTTATTCCTTCAGTGGAGAAAAATGAGGCGGGCGTCAAATGAGTTGCTGTACAGCATATTATATGGAAGTTCAATCGAACGGAGGTTCATGATGGAAATAGCGAAAATCGAACTCTTTCATGTACATATACCACTAAAGGAAATATTCCGGCCCACATGGATCCCCGGCTATCCGCAGACGCACAACTCATTCACACTTATAAAACTTACAACGAAATGCGGCATCTCAGGATGGTCCGCCGGCGCGGCGATGGGCAGAGAACGCGAGGGGCTTGGCGACTTGATAGGCGGCTATCTCATGGGACTCGACCCGGAGGATATCGACACTGTCCGGCAACGGCTCAAGGCCGCGAGTTTTCTCGGCTGGCGCAATTACTGGATCGAAGCAGCTATATGGGACATCGTCGGAAAGAGCAAGGGAAAGCCTGTTTACGAATTGCTGGGAGGCACGGCGCGACCAATCGAAGTCTATTGCTCGACAGGCGAGATGCACGACCCCGTGCAACGTGTGGACGAACTGCTGGCCATCGCCGAGCGCGGATATAAAACCGCCAAACTGCGTGTAAAAAATATTGCGCTTGAAGACGACATAAGACATGTACAGGTTGTTGGTGAGGGTGTGAAAGGGAAGCTTGCTATGGGTGTCGACGCCAACCAGGGCTGGCTTGTGAACATAATAGATAAAATACCCGCGTGGGATTTGGAACGCGCGACGGAATTCGCAGCCGCGGCGGCAGACAGCGGTTTTGTGTGGCTCGAGGAGCCTCTCGACTGGCACGACTACGACGGACTCGCGTCACTTCGCGAAAAAGCAAAACTGAAAATCGCCGGCGCCGAGCTCAACTACGGATGGCACGAAATAAAGGTGATGATGGAAAAGGGCAGTTTCGATGTCTACCAGCCGGATGCGACTTTCTGCGGTGTTTCGGATGCTCTCAGAACTATGAACGCGGCTCACGAAAAGGGGCTCGAGTACTCACCCCACACCTGGACAAACGGCATCGGTCTTCTTATTAACATGCAGTTGCATCTCGCTTCGCCGCTGAACACGCTTCCCCTCGAGTACCCGCTGGAAGAACCGTCGTGGATACCAAAATACCGTGACGGAATCCTCAAACAACCTATTATTCCCGACAGTGACGGACAGTTGCAGCCACCCACAACGCCCGGACTCGGCATCGAGATCAGCACTCGCAAACTACGCCGCTACGGTGAGCGTTTCTTTAAAATGAACAAGCTCGGCCTCGTAATAAAAATTATATTTGAAAAGGGACTCAAGACCGCGCTGGAACTGTCGAAGAGAAAGGATCAGCAGGGATAGCAACACAACATGAAATGAAACCATTCACGTAATGTCTACAATATATTTTCATTTCCCCATATCATCCACAAGTTTTTCCGCCGCGCGCATCGCGAGCCCCATTATCGTAACCTGTGGATTCACGCCAAGCGAACCCGGCACGACGGAGCCGTCCATTATATAGAGGTCGTCAATATCGTGTGTTTTTAACGAATAATCGACAACGGAATTCTTTTTGTAGCCGCCCATTGCGCATGTGCCCAGCGGGTGGAACGCCGCCACTTCAAGATCGGTGACTTTCAATTTAGCGTTTTCCATTTTTCTAAGGTCGGCTTCGTTCTCAATGACGGCACCCGGGTGGTATCCGGTGAAAATACGTTTCGCGCCCGCGGCAAGATAGATTTCAACTATACGAGCAATACCGAAACGCAGATTCTCCGCATCGGCTTTGTTCAACTGGTATTGTGCAAGGAAAGGCGAACCGAAATGACCGGGACGAACTGTGCCGGTCGCAGTGTCGTTGACCATAACGCCGAATGCGGACAGATGCCTGTAATTCGCGGCAAGCTTTTTAAGCGCAGCTCCGACATGCGAGACTGACGTGAAGAGTATGCCGGGTGGCAGAAATATACCCTCGAGCATCACTCCCCTGTCCGTCCATTTGTCGATGAAAGCACCCTGGGGCAATCCGATGTGCCCGTCAACAATCTCGTCGAATTCGGCGATAACCCTTGTTGCGGGATGAATTTGCAGGCCTTTTCCAGCACGTCGCGACGAGTTTGCGATTTTGTTTTCGATCAAAAAAACCGGCGTGCGAAGCGCACCCATCGAAATGATCGTTTTTTTCGCCCTGATCTCGAACGGACCATCCGCCGATACACCGGACACACCGGCGACACGGCCTTTGTTCACTATAAGCTTCTTTACATGATGTTCAGTCAGGAGCCGGGCGCCGGCATCCAGTGCGCCGGGTATGAAACTTATGTCGGTGCTCTGCTTCGCGCCCTCGGGACATCCGAACTGGCATCGCCCGCGAGCTTTGCAGTCTTTAACATTGTGCATCAGCGGTTTTATCTCGATGCCGAGCGAGTCGCAGCCACGCTTGAGTACTCTCCAGTTGCCGCCGAGCAAGTCAATATCCACGTAATGCGCGTTTATTCGTTTTTCGACACGCTCGAAATATGGTTCGAGTTCTTTCCAGGCGGGGCCGCCCCATGCTTCAACTTTTTCGCGTGGCGGCCTGAAACATGTGGATGAGTTGATCGCTGTCGTGCCGCCTACCGCTGTTCCAAGTGTTATCGATATGGGCGGTAAGCCTATCACTATTGTCGAACCACCGCTGACGTACATTCGCGAAAACGATGTGAAAACATCAGTGCGACCGTGGTCTTCCGATTTGTAGAATTTTCCTTCTTCGACAATGATCGTGTCTCTGCCCGATTCCGCGAGTATCGCGCCTGCGACAGCGCCCCCGGCTCCTGTACCGACTACAACAACTTCGCAATCATATTTCGTCGCACTCATGCTTCCTCCCCGGCTTCCGGCGCCTGCCCCATCTGCTTACGTACTTGAGACTGATTAAAGAACGGGAACAGGACAAATAGTTTCACAGCCTCCTGCACCAGCCTGATGTTGGACCTGCGGTGATGTGCGGCTCTCTCGATTATTGCGGTTCTTTCCACGAGCGGGAGCCGCCTAAGCGTCGTGAAACGAAATGAAACAAGGAATGGAAACAGGTCCACGGTACGGATCATCAACCTTGAGGCAAAGCGGGCCATTGGGTCCTGTTCGGAAAATAATCTGCGAGCATCTTCTATACATTCTTTGCTGCAATCCGCGTATCCAATTTCAAAACCTACATCGGCCGGCAGCATAGCTTCTCCGAAAGCGGCTAGAATGTCCTCTTCTGTTTCATCTATAGGGCCGCTTCCCACAGAAGCCGGTATCCACAAAGCAAATGTAACGAGAAAAATAGGAAAGTCTGTCGAGATGCCTATAAGATACGCGAGTTGATGAGTCTTGATAAAGAATATCAGGTAAAAAAGAGATGAGCAGAATTTCGAAAGCAGCAGAACATGCACTAGGCGGCCGTTACGCCTGATGTCCAGGTAGGCGGCTCTGCATATCCATGTGATCATCGCCATCATTGAAAGGGACAGCACAAGCCAGAACGCGCCCTCGTTTCCGTCCGCGGGAAGCGGGTACGGCGCGAACCATGTCAGGTATTTTTCGGTGACAACGTTTAAAAAGTTGACAATAAGGTCGCCGCCGAAAAGAAAAAACAGACCCGCGCCGGCAAACATCCATGCGCTGATATACATCCATATCCTGAACCTGCTCTCCGCAGGTGTATAATTTCCCTTATCCATTTGTTCACCATTTGTCATCTATACAGTAGTTGAGAATACGTTTCTATTTTATTCGTTTTGGACGTTCATTGGGAGAATTTACCAAAATACTAAAATTCAGGACTCCTGACCTGGAGGAAAAGAGCTTGACACCAGTTCGCAGACGAGGTGAAGGTTTGCGTTGGGATAACGGGTCTGTGATTCGTTGAGAGTTTCGATCAGGGTGAGCAATACGTTGTCTGTGGAGTGATTTGTGAGATGATGGAGGCGAACGGTGAGGGTGTTGTTTGTGTGGTCGGGCATCAGGTCCGCGTCTGTGGTGAGGATTTCGCGTGTCAGGGAATGGGCGTCGTGGGGACGGGACATGGCTTGTTTCAGAACGGAGGCCATGGCGACTTCGGCGCGGTATGCGATCATTTTGACGGTGTCGATGAGTTGTTTTCTTTTTGAGGCGAATTGCTGGAATTGGAATTGTTCGGGCAGTTGCGCGTAGGTGATGTGTCTGGGTGTTGACTGGCGTTTTTCGTTGAGTGTTTGCAGGTCGGCTTGCAGGGTTTGTATGGTGTCGAGCAGGTCGATTTTTTTCTGAATGTATCGGGCCATTTTTTTGTCTCCTGTTTTTTCTGTTTCCATGATTGTTAATATGGTTTGTCCGAATTCTGCTTTTCTTGCGGCCAGTGTGGCGGCGACGCTTTT
>JAJRTR010000043.1 GCA_024278215.1 bacterium | reverse complement strand
TCCCTTTTTTATCCCGCATCACATTGTCCCTTTATCTGTTTTCGCACAGCCTAATGTCGTCGAGTATTTCAGTCGCGCCCATTGCGCGCAATTTATCTGAAAGTTTCATTCCAAGTTCCGAAGCGTCTTCCACGCGGCCTTCGATCCGCGCAGTAATAAACGGCGAACCATCCAGCGCGGCAACCATTCCGAACAGTTTCAAAACGCCACGCGACACTCCAGTCCGCACACCCACCGGTACCTGGCAACCACCCTCGAGCCCTGCAAGCAGTGCGCGCTCGGCATCGGTCGCGCAACGTGTCGTAGCATGTTCGAGCACGCGCAGTAATTCCCGCATCCGCTCATCATCCTCGCGTATTTCAACAGCAATCGCGCCCTGCCCCACCGCATGATACCATATATCCGAAGGGATTCTCGATCCGATTCTATCAGTCAGTCCCATTCGTTTCACGCCCGCCTCTGCAAGGAGTATAGCGTCATATTCACCCGCTTCAAATTTTTCGATCCGGGTGTTTACATTCCCGCGCACATCGACAGGTTTAACATCCGGCCTCGCATGAAGAAGCTGCGCCCTGCGACGCAGACTGCTGGTTCCGACTCTCGCGCCCGGCGGCAGAGTTTCGATATTTATGCCCGGTTCCGCAATCAGCACATCGCCCGGAGATTCCCGCTCGAGCACGGCACCTATGGCAAGTCCCTCCGGCAATTCTGTCGGGAGGTCCTTGTAGCTGTGTACCGCGAAATCAATTTCGCCGTCCAGCAACTGTTGCTCGATTTCCCGTGTGAACAATCCTTTATCGCCGATCTTCGCGAGCGGCACATCGAGAATCTTATCACCTTTTGTAACAATTATTTTTTCTTCGATCTCAAGATTCGCGCGCCCGGATTTCAAAGCATTCATTACGATCTCTGTCTGTATGCGCGCAAGTCTGCTGCGTCGCGTTCCGGCAACTATGTCATTCATCAGGCGTTTTCCTCAAGTTGAATATATTCCTTACCGTGTCGGCCCAGAAAGTGCCGTCCGACTGTCCGTTTCCGCTCTCCCTGAGCTTGGTTATGGGATGATGAAGAATCTTTTTCACGATACTCCTAGTCAAAGCGTCAATGTGTTCAAGTTGCTCATCGTCAAAGTATTTCGCGCTCTTTTTTATCTCTTCGCGCCTTATCTCGTCAATAGTGCCGACAAGGTCCTTTATTGTAGGAGTGACACCGAGCGAAGAGTGCCAGTTCTGAAAGGATTCGAGTTCCTGCCGGACGATGCGTTCCACGCGAGGCATCTCGGCGCGGCGGCGTTCGAGATTGCGGTCCACGATAAGGTTCAGGTCGTCGATGTCGTGCGCAAACACGTTGTAGAGGCGCTTGACTTTCGGGTCGATATTGCGCGGCACAGCAATGTCGATAAGGAATATCTGCCTGTTGCGGCGCAGCTTCATCGCCACCTGCATAATGCCGGGATTGATAATATAATAAGGAGCGGCTGTGGAAGTGATGACAACATCGGCTTCCGATATTTCCTCGACGAGGTTCTTGAACGGAACAGCCCTTGCGCCAAGTTCACTCGATAGCGTCTCCGCTTTTTCCAGAGTGCGGTTTGCGACGGTCAGGGAGCGTATACCTTTACTCATGAAATGCTCGGCAGTGAGCCGCGCCATCTCGCCCGCGCCTACCACGAGCGCTTTTTTCTCCGAGAGTTTTCGATATATTCTTTCGGCAAGCTCGACCGCGGCAAGGCTGACGGAAACGGCACCGATACCGATATCGGTTTCGCTGCGTGCACGCTTTCCGGCCCTGAACGCGGTGTGCATCAACTTGTGCGTGAAGAAGTCGCAACTGCGTACTTTGCAGGCCGTGCTGTAAGCGTCGCGGACCTGCGCGAGTATCTGAGCCTCGCCCTTGATCATCGACTCGAGGCCCGCCGCCACCCTGAACAGGTGGCGTGCCGCATATTTGTCATAACGCACATAAAAAAGATCGCGGTTCAGCGTTTCAACATTTTTGCATTCGGTCAAATAATCAGCCAGCGCTTCAGACACAGCGTCCCTGTCCAGCGGTGCATCAGGTGATGTGCGCACATACAGTTCTGTCCTGTTGCAGGTGCTGAGCATGATACATTCGGAGACATAATCACGCTTTTTAAGAGCTGCGAGCGCTTCCGTGCATTCATCATGATTGAACGCGAGTTTTTCGCGAAACTCCACAGGGGCCGTCTCGTGGTTTATGCCCACCATTATGAGATGCATTTCGACAACATCTCCTCGAGGGGTGAGCAGTCACCCTGCAAATATTTTTCCACTTCAGCCGACCCGGCCACCTGCGCCAGAATCCTTTTCCTGTCGTCCCACTCCGGCACTTTCTCCATCAAATCCTTCCTGAACTCGCGCAGGCGCGCCAGCAGCGGGCCGTAAGTTTCCGGGAACATCGACTCGAGGTCTTCGCGTATCTTCCGCGCCATCGCCGGGCACGCCCCGGATGTAGACATCGCTATCTGCAGTTCACCTCTCGTGATCACGGAAGGGACATAAAAATCGCACAGGTCAGGCATGTCGACAGCATTCACCAGCCTGCCCGCCTCCCTCGCATCTTTGCTCACGCACGTGTTCACACTACGACTGTCAGTCGCCGCGACCACAATAAAATAGTCCGCAGCTTCTTTATTCCCGTACTGTCTCCGCTCCCATGTTATTTCGTTCCGCCCGGCCATTTCTTGTATTCGCTTATCGGCATCGGGAGCGACAACAGTGACATCGGCACCCGTCCGAACGAGCGCAGCGATCTTACGCACTGCCACGCCGCCGCCGCCCACTACAAGGCACTTCCTGCCCGCAAGAGACAGAAAAACCGGGTACATATTTTTCTTTTTTTCTTCCAATAAAACCTCCCGCCGCGCCGGTTCAGAAATGAACGTGGAAAGAGCCTGCGAGCGTGTTTATGAGACTGAACGAGGTCATAACAAGTATGAAACCACACACTGCGAGAATCGCGTTGCGCCGTCCGTGCCAGCCAAAGAAGTATTTGCACACAATTATCGCCGCGTAGACCATCCAGGTGAACAGCGTAAACATGACTTTCGCGTCCCACAGCGGCAACGCAGCGAATGTTCTGTAGGACCAGACAAAACCGAGTATTATTGATATGAGCATGAGCACCAGACCGATGGCAATAGCGCGATAGTTCATTTCATCGAGTTCCTCGAGCGAAGGGAAGCGCCGGAAAAGCCTGCCGAAACTGCTCGACTTTATATTTCCGTACAACATCAGGTACATGATGCTGTAAAGGAAAGCCGTAGCGAACGCCGCATAGCCGAGCAGGGCGAGATACACATGCGCCGGTAGGATCAGGCCGCGCATCATCTCATAATTTCCGGGCTCAAACCGTATGAAGATTGATGAAACGGTCTGTGCAATAAAGGCAAAGAAAAAAGTCAGTATGCCGACTGTTTTCGCCCCGACGCGGAAATCGATGTAGAAAAAAACAAGCACGATCATGAGCGCAAGCGTCGTGAGCGCCTCGAACATGTTGGTTATCGGGTGGTGTCCGGTAATGACAGTCAGGGCGACAAGATATGCGAAATGCATCACAACAGCCGCGATTGAAATAAACCGGGCGGTTTTTCTCAGGCCCGTATTTTCAGTGATATAGACACGGAAAAAAGCCCCGCACGAAACGAGGTATGCGACGGCGATAAGAAATGACAGCGCTTTCAGCAATAAACACTTCCCGCTCCGGCGCGGCAAAATTCACGTGCAGTACGCACCGGATCCATTCATAAAATAATGTTTGATTGTGAAAAAGTAAAGGCGTAGACAACGGAAGCATTGGGAAAAGGAGCGCAATAATCAGCTTGAAAGATCATCCCCACAGTGCCGGAAACAATAGATATGGTGTGAATCTGAATATCGCTATACCTGAGCCGGATCACCTTTCGCCGGAAGTGCGCAGTTCATCGCCAGTCATAACCCATCTCAGCATTCCGCTGTTTTTCGCGGGAAAACCCTGAATATAAATTTTTGCCATGCCGCCCTTTTTCAAAACTATCCCGCCCTCGTACGTATCGCCGACCAGGTATTCCGCCAATTCGGCGAGATGGGGCATGTGCCCGACGACAACAATGTTTTCCTTGCCGATAAGCCGGTTAAGTTCCGAGGCTATTTTCTCTTCGTTTCCCCGTTCGGCCAGAGCGTCGAGGGGATGAATGAAGTCCGTACATTTGAAGTACCCGGCAACAATATTCGCAGTCCGGACGGCCCGGACAAACGGGCTGGTGAGAATAAAATCCACCTGCCCTGTGAGCTGTTTCATTCCGGGCAGTGAATCCCTGATCGCCGCCTCCCCCTCCGGGGTGAGGTCGCGAGCAGCGTCCTCGACACCGTCACATATATCCTCACATGCTCCATGTCTGAGCAGAAAAACATTCATTTGACAAAACCCCGTGGCAAAATATTATTCAGCAGCAGGAACCAGTTTAGTTATACCTTCTGCCTCGTCACTCGTCGCCATCACCAGTCGCGTGCCGAGATTCGCCAGTGAAGCGCCGTTAACCGATACAAGCAGAATATCTACGCGTGAATATATATTCGTACCATCATCGACGAACTTCACGAAGTAGTACTTATTGTTGAGGTCCAAAAGAGCTTTATTCAACTCGGCTGAAGCTTCCTTCGGCGCGGGGATAATGCCTATCATAAGGGATATGATATCTTTGTTTGTAGCGATAGAAACCTTGACAGGTTTATCGCCGTTCATAATTGTCATCGACCAGTGATTCAGAGCGAGTTTCTGGTATTGAAGTCCTGATTGTTCCAGCGCGACCGCCAGCCGTGAATAATCGAACTGCGCCGGTTCCACCTTTTTAGTCTCGAGCGTCTGCGCAAAAACCGCAGTCGAAAAAACGAAAATCAACGCAAACGCCGCCATTACTGCACTTATCTTCTCGAGCTTCATGTGATATTCTCCCTTTCATTTCACGCTGCATATTACAATTCGGTTCCTTATAATATAGCGTGGTGATGTTGGCTTACATATACATTGATTTTAATGTCGCAAGTTCAGATTGTAAACCCAAAAACATGATAATGGATAAATCCGTCGGTAATTCCTTATAATGTATCAGTTGTAAGCAAAAAGCTGGATAATGTAGAATTCGTAATAATATCTTGATCGAAGTCGGCAGGCGGCGATTCGATACGGAGGCGGTAATGGCTCACCTGAACAATATAAAGAAGGAATACATCGAACTGCGCGAAAGGCTGGATAGGTATCCGGTCGGCGCGCCTGAAACGAAAGATATGTATGAAGTACTCAGGCTTCTTTTCACAGAAGAAGAAGCGCGCATAGCGTCACGGATGCCGATGGCGCCCGCGACCGCCGGCAAGATCGCGCGTAGAACTGGAATCGAGAAAGATAAAGTTGAAAAAATCCTGACTGAAATGTCGTTCAAGGGCAGCATGATGGATTTTCATCACCAGAGAAGCGGAAAAACATTTTACATGCTGCCACCGACAGTTGTCGGTTTCTTCGAGTTCTCTCTCATGCGCCGCCGCGAAGACCTGCCGCAGAAAGAGCTCGCCGAAGCAATGCACAATATATTCGAGAACGATGATATATTCGCGCATGAAGTGTTTCAACAGCAAACACAGGTCGGCCGGGCACTCGTCCACGAAACCGCGCTCCCGGATGACGACATCACGGAAGTGCTCGACTGGGAACGCGCGTCGATGATCGTTTCCGAAGCGAAAAAGCGCGCTGTATCACTCTGCTACTGTCTCCACAAGGCGCAGCACGCCGGCAAAGGCTGCGACAAGCCCGAAGAGATATGCCTCTCTCTCGGCCAGGGCGCGGAGTGGCTGACAAGCAAAAATCTCGGCCGCGAAATATCAAAAGAAGAAGCGCTCGACCTGCTCGCCGCCGCCCGCGAACACGGCCTCGTCCATATCGCCGACAATATCGTCAGGGAACCGACATTCATCTGCAATTGCTGTGGCTGCTGCTGCGGTATGCTCGGCGCTATAAATAATCACGGCATATCAAACGCCGTCCATACCACCGGTTTCATCGCTTCCGTCGACACAGACGCCTGCAAAGGCTGCGGCAAGTGCGCGAGACGCTGCCCGATCAATGCAATAACAATAAAAGAAAAACCGGGCAAGAACGGGAAGAAAATAAAGTGGGCTGAAGTTGACAAGTCGATCTGCCTCGGTTGCGGCGTGTGCGAAAGCGCCTGCAAGTTCGATGCGCTGACTATGAAAAAGCGGAAGAACCGCAAAGTTCTGACACCGCAATCGACGCTCGACAGGATACTCACAATGGCCATCGAACGCGGTAAGCTGCAACATTTCCTTTTCGACGATGTCGACGGAAACACGGGAGAGTTTCTTAAGAATATATTCGGTGCGGTACTCAGAATGCCGCTCTCGAAAAAGATACTTCTCAATAAGGAACTGAAGTCCAACTTCGTCGAGTTCATCACAAAGAAAAGCGGCATGTGATTACCGGGCGGAAGGCTCCGCCCTGCGTCCCCGCCGGGAACGGTGATAACGAGCGACTTACAACTCCTTGTTTGTTTCAATACGCGCCGTGCCCGGATTCATCATGATCGGGAACACCTTTGAAAAGGAAATACACCCAGGTCTGATATGCGATAACTATGGGAACGAATATCAGGACCACGCCGAGCATGATTTTAAGTGTGAGCGGGCTGGATGAAGCATTCAGGACAGTAAGGCTGATCGCGGGGTCCAGGCTCGACGGGAATATGTTCGGATAGAGTCCGATTATGCCGAACATGGCGCAGGCGAATATTGTGAGCGCCGACGCGAACCAGGCTTTGAGCCATGCGGCGGCAGCTATGTAAATGCGTGTCAGAACGAGACCGGCTACTGCAAGCAGCGGTATGATGAACAGCGCGGGGTGATCCAGATAATTGTCGTAAAGACCGGTCTTGAACCATGTGGCGACCAGGAAGACGACCGCGATAATAAGGAGAACCAGCCACACGCCCGATGCCGCGCGGCCCGCGCGTTTTTGCAGGTCGCCGTCTGATTTTGTCGCGAGCCAGAGACTGCCGTGGACTACGAACAGAAGCAGGAACAGCGCACCGCCGAGCAGTCCGTATGGATTAAGCAGCGTGAGGATCGTGCCGTGAAAAACATATTCGCTGTCGAAAGGGATACCCTTAAATATGTTGGCGAACGCAACGCCGAGCAGTATTGCGGGCAACGCGCTGCCGAGGAAGAAACACCTGTCCCAGAGCGCGCGCCAGCCGGGACTGTCGACATGGTGCCTGAATTCGAGACTGACGCCCCTGAAAATCAGGGCGAACAGGAGCAGCAGTAGCGGTGAATAGAGTGTGCTGAACATTACCGCGTATGCCGTAGGGAACGCGGCGAACGTCACACCGCCCGCTGTGATGAGCCAGACTTCGTTGCCGTCCCAGAAAGGCCCAACGGCGTTCACCATCACGCGGCGGTCTTCTTCACTTTTGCCCAGAAACGGGATCAACGCGCCGATGCCGAGGTCGAAGCCGTCGAGGACAAAGTATACAGACCAGAGTATACCCCAGATTATAAACCATATCATTTCCATAGCTTACCGCCCTCCTTTCGAGTCTGCCGTTTTCGCGTCTGCGGGCAGCGGCACTGGTCCGTTCACCGCCGCTTTGTATATCAGAAATATCGCCGCCGCTCCGAGCAGTGAATACACAAGGATAAAAGCCGCAAGCGATATTGCGACATTTACGGCGGGCACCGGAGAGACGGCTTCGGATGTTTTCATTACACCGTATACTATCCACGGCTGGCGACCGACTTCCTTGACGATCCAGCCCGCCTGTATCGCTATATTAGGCAAAGGTATGGCCAGTATCAGCAGCTTGAGATACAGCGGTTTTGTCTCGACTTTGTCGCCGAGCAGCCAGCCGACCGCGACAAGCAGCAGGAAAAACATACCGCAGGCGACCATCAGGCGGAATGCGTAGAACACAAGGGCGACGGGAGGCCGCTCATCTTTCGGGAAATCCTTCAGCCCCTTGAGTTCGGCATCGGCGGAACCGGTCGCGAGCAGACTCATGAGTCCGGGGATCGGCAACAGGTCTACTTTGTTACGTTCATTCTTTTCATCCGGGACCGTCAGCAGATACATCGGCGCACTTTCGGTAGTTTCCCACAATGATTCCATAGCGGCGAGTTTAGCAGGCTGCTGGTGATAAACGTTCTCTCCATGGAAGTGCCCCTGCACAACAATTGCGAACGCAAATATTGTCGTGAACACAAGCCCGAACCGGAACGATTTGCGAAAAACGTCCAGATGTTGTTTTCGCAGCAGATGGTAAGCGCTGATGCCCATCACAAAGAAACCGGCGAAAATGAAAGCTCCAAAAAGCGTGTGCGCTATGGTCATCCAGGCGAGTTTCTGGGTGACTATCGCCATAAAATCCGTCATTTCGGCGCGCCCGTTGCGGATCGTGTATCCTACCGGATGCTGCATCCATGAATTTGCTATAATTATCCATATCGACGATACACTCGACGCGATGGTGACGAGCCATATAGTGAGCGCGTGCATCTTCGCAGAAAGTTTTTTCCAGCCGAAGGCCCATACTGCGATGAATGTCGATTCGAGAAAAAACGCCGCGGTCGCCTCGATGGCCAGTAACGATCCGAAGACATCGCCGACATATTGCGAATAGCGCGACCAGTTCGTGCCAAACTGAAATTCGAGTGTGATCCCCGTGACGATCCCTATAGCGAAATTGATCAGGAACATTTTTCCCCAGAACTTCGCCATTCGCTGGTACGTCACATCACCGGTGCGGACATATTTTGTTTCCATCAACGCGATAATCAGCGACAACCCCAGTGTGAGCGGGACAAAAATAAAGTGGAACGCTGTTGCAGCCGCGAACTGCAACCGTGACAATAAGACAACATCCATAATTTTTATTCCCCCTTTTTCTACTCCTGATTTATGTCAAAGTGTTACTGTCCTTCACGTCGGCTGCCGATAGCGGACAGCGCTTCCGAGGCCAGTTCGCCCACTTCTTTTGTCACAAGTTCACGACCAAGAAAAAAGGTCGTTTCCGACTTGTCGCCCGCCAGTCCTTCCAGTTCGCGCACAGCGCCGCGTGCATTCAGCAGGCCAAGCGCACGCGCCGACATGCCCCGGAGCCCGGCGTCGGCTGCGGAAAGGAACGGTATGAGATATTCCACAGCATCACCGACCCGGTCGGGCTCTTTCTCCGCCAGCCTTCCTATGCCCCACACGGCGCCTCGCAGCAGTGGTTCAAAATCGAGATACAGCCCATCGGGCATGATGAAGGAAACCAGAACATGCGCAAACTTCTCCGCCAACCCCTCATGAAGCGCCATCGCCTCGGCCATCGACTCCGGCGCACCCCAGGCCGCGCCTCCCGACTCCTCGTTCAGGTTCCAAATAAACCGCCGCATAATTATCCTCGCGGACTCCTCGTTCTCCGCGGCAAGACGTGCTATCGAGACACCCATAGCTTTTATCGCCGCCCATCTTATCCCATCATTGCCGCTGCATAAGTGTGGATACAGAGCGTTGATTACTTTGCGTGCCGGGTGTGACTCGAACTCACACAGCATCGAACCGAGCGTACCCGACCGCATAAGCTCTGCAACTCTCTTTTTCATTTCTTTTCCTGATTACCCCTGAAATTCTGGTAGTGGTGATTTTTAAAAAAACAACCATCCGGTTTTGTGAAGGGCGGGCTCACCGTACCCCGCCCTTGTCTACATCTTCTGCCGAATTCATTGCGTATGCGTCCCTCTTCTCGCTTTTGACTATCTGAAGATTAGTGTTAATCAGGTTTCTTTTTGCATCACGGCGTTTAAAAATTCTTTCAGTTTTCAGCAGAATCAGAATATTGCAATCGGTTCAGCATATTGCCGACCTGTCTATTGCCGGTCGGCATACCGCGCCTACACAGCCGCATTTATCGCCGCGCCTATCTGCCTGCCGAGTTCCACGCAGGGACGCAGTTCGTCATGTCCCGGCACATATTTCGCTCTTACGCCCGGCGATACGACTTCGAGCTTCATTTCTTCGAGCATCGCGTTTATTTTTTTCACCGCCTCGCCGCTCCAGCCATAGGAACCGAACGCGGCCCCTATCCTGTTCGCGGGTCTAAGGCCGCCGATATATGTCAGGATGTCAGCCATAGACGGCAACATGCCGTTGTTGAGAGTGGGCGACCCGAAGATAAGCGCTTTCGCGTCGAGCACTTCCGTCATGATGTCCGAGCGGTGCGTGTGATGGAGATTCAGAATATTCACCGGGATGCCCTCCTGCATCAGGCCGCTGCACACTGCTTTTGCCATGTGTTCCGTGCTGTGCCACATCGTGTCGTAGATTATGAGCGCCTTCTTGCCCGGCTCCTGCTTGCTCCATTTGTCGTAGGCTTCGATGACGCGCGCCGGATTCCTGCGCCATATAAGGCCGTGGTCGGGAGCGATCATGTCGAATTCGAGCCCCATCTCCGTTACGGTCTCGATCAGCTTCTGCACCCTGTCCGAAAAGTGGTTGAGGATATTAGCGTAATACTTCGCGGCGTGCCGGAACAGTTCCGGGTCGTCCACCTCATCGGCGAAACGCTCGGAAGTTGCCCAGTGCTGTCCGAACGCGTCGCTCGATATAAGGAACCTGTCTTCTTTAATATAGGAAAACATGCTGTCGGGCCAGTGGAGCATTTTGGTTTCGAGAAAGGTGATTGTCTTCTTGCCTATGCTGATCTCGTCGCCGCTCTTGACGACCTCCAGCGGCCAGTCTTCCCTGTGAAAGTGGTCGAGCAGGTTCCGCTTCCCCATTTTCGAGCAGAAAATCTTCTCCGGTTTTACGAGTTCGATCACTTTAGGCAGAGAACCCGTGTGGTCCAGTTCGACATGATTGACAACAATGTAATCAATCTTTTCAGGATTTGTCACTCGCTTGATATTATGAAGCAGGTCCCTGTAGAAGCCATGCCTGACAGTGTCGAAAAGAACTGTTTTTTCATCTAGTGCAAGGTAAGCATT
Source organism: bacterium (assembly GCA_024278215.1). GTDB lineage: Bacteria > UBP15 > UBA6099 > UBA6099 > JAJRTR01 > JAJRTR01. Next base: position 8,089 of record JAJRTR010000043.1, on the reverse strand, counting down.
GTAAGTGGTTCCCTTTTCGGTGGAATAGCCGTGGAAATCGCGAATATTCCAGTCGATTGCACCGACCCAGTAGATTCCGTTTGTAACTTCTAAAGCATTCATGTTCATTTTCTCCATTCTTTAAAATAAAATCGTAAATTTATCCTGCACGTTATAAAATACAACAAATGTCGAAGAGGATAAAGTATTGAAAAAAACGGAGATCGAAATTTCCGCATACCATAGAGTTGCGATCATATATTTTATGACCGCCGCGCTTGCCGGCATTTCCATAAGCGACCGTGCCTCGAGCGGACTCCAGGCCGAAGGTCCGTTCATCTTCCACGCATACATCGCTTTCATGGGTTTCGGCACACTGATGATACTCGGGCAGCAGAAAGCGTTTGTGCACCTGCTTCTCAAGAGCCCCGGAATCCCCGCCCACGCTGATTCTCTGCTGTTCAGGAGTTTCAACATTTCACTCTGGTCGATATGGCTTTCGTATCTTCTCGAAGGTCTCACCGGCAACTGCGTTTTCTACTACATCGGCATTATCTTCGGTTTCGTCATACTGATATGCCTCGCGCTATTCGCGTACAACATTTATGCCGGCGTGACGGCGACAAAACTGCTTTCAAATATTCCTCTTCGCTTTCTCGCCACCTCGCTGTTTATGTGTTTTCTCGCCTACGGCCAATTGATTCATGTCACTATCAACACGATCAAACCGATACTGCCGTTTGCAGAGGCTATATCACTAAAAACCAATTATCTCGCGTTTTCGTTCCCGATCTCACTAACAATTATGGGAACGCTTTACATACCCTATTTCAAAGAGTACGAGGCAGGCCGCATCAGGAGCAAAGCGCTGTGGGAGGCCCAGTACGCGATACTGGTATCAGGCGTTTTCGCGCTCTTTGGCGCGATTCTTTTCGACAGCACAAAATTTCACCATATTTTCGCGACACTTCAATTCCTGTTTTCATTCGTGCTCGTCATGAGCATCGTAGTGTTCGCCGCCGGAGTGATAAAGGACAGGAAAAAGACGTTGGAGGCGCTTCCTGATTATATATGGCGATATTTTGCAAGCGCGATATTTTATCTGTCACTCGCCGGGCTCGCCGGACTCGCGCTCGGGTACGGATTCGACAATAAATCGGCAATGTTTTATTTTCTTATCCAGGGCCATATTCATCTCGCGCTGCTCGGCTGGGCGGGCATGGGTATCACCGGCGCTCTCATATATCTGATGTGGACTTCGGGCCGTTTCGAGCATAGCGCGATAAGCAATATCCACTATGTTCTCATGCACCTTGGAATCATCATTATGTGCATCGGCATATACTTCAAAAGCGGCTACATCAGGGGTGTCGCGGGCCTGTTACTGATTATTTCCGCAATAATAATACTCAAATTAATGACCGCAATCCGCAATAGTTACGCCCCTTGAGATCGGTTTCGCGGTCCCGCCGAATATTTTACCCGCACGGCTTATTTTCTGCCCGGCAACTTGAAAGATTTCAGTATATCAACGATTCCCTCGCCCTTGCAGACGACGCCTTCGCAGAAAAGCGTTTTAATCACGGCTTTCATACCCCTGTATTTCGCTTCGCTGTACGGATGCCACCACAGGTCTTCCCTGAGCAGGCTTTTGCTGATTGTGATATTTTTTATGTTTGTGAACTCATAGAGTCCGTGAACGGAATGAGTGCGTCCTATGCCGCTGTCCTTAACGCCACCCCATGGGCACTGCGAGAAACCGTAGGTCAGGAGACAGTTATTCACAACGACCGTTCCTGTCTCGATGCGGCGGCAGACCTTCTCCGCCTTCGCCGTATCCCTGGACCATACGGCGACGGTGAGGCCGTACCTGCTGTCGTTCGCCAGAGCGACCGCCTCGTCGACATCCGAAAAAACCATGATCGGCAGAGTGGGACCGAATGTCTCCTCGCTCATGCAATCCATCGTGTGGTCCACTCCGGTCAGGACGGTGGGCTCGAAGAAGTAGCCGGGCATACTACCGATACGTTTGCCGCCCGCGGCGACTTCCGCTCCTTTTGCCACTGCATCCGTCACATGCTGCTCGACCGCCTCGATTCGTTTCATGGAGATCATCGGCCCCATGTCAACTTTATGATCAAGGCCGTTGCCCACACGAATCTTTTTTGTCTTCCCCACAACTTTCGCGATGAATTCGTCGGCGATACTCCGGTGTACATACACGCGCTCGACGGACGCGCACACCTGCCCGGCATTTATGAAAGCGCCCCATACGGCCGCGCTCGAAGCACGCTCGACATCGGCATCTTTCAGAACGATGAAAGGGTCTTTTCCGCCCAGTTCGAGCGTGATCGGGATAAGGGTTTCCGCCGCTCTTTTCATGAGATGCTTCCCGACCGGCACACTGCCCGTGAAAACGACGCGGTCGGGGCGTGCGTCCATCATCGCCCCGCCTATCACCGCTCCCTCGCCCTGCACTACGGTTACAACGCCGTCGTGCAGTCCGCTGTCCTTGAAAATGCCGCCGATGAGTTCACCGGTCAGCGCGGTAAGCTCGGCGGGTTTCAGAACCACCGCGTTTCCCGTAATCAGCGCCATTGCGATCTGCGTCATGGGAATAGCGAACGGAAAGTTCCAAGGCGAGATAATTCCTATCACGCCCAGGGGCTCGAAGATGTTGCTGCTCTCGATTCTCGCGATGGGGAAGATCGGATTTTTAAGAGATTCTTTTTTCAGGTATCCGGGTGCCTCCCTCGCGCAGAAAGTCAGCATGTCCAGAACGGGATATATCTCCGAGTTTACGGATTCGAGCAGCGTCTTGCCGTTGTCTATGGTGATAGTTTCCGCGATGTCATCTATCCGGTCCAGTATGTGTTCTTTGACGCGGATAAGGTGTTTTGCGCGAGCGGCCGTGCCGAGGGCGGCCCACTCGCGCTGCGCACCGCGCGCAGTTTCAAACACAGTGCCGACGTCTTCGACCGGAGTTTCTTCAATCTCAGCATTAACTTCCAGCGTAGCCGGGTTTATGGCTTCTATCATACCTTTAACTCCTGTCGGAACATCGTTTACTATCTTTAAAGGCGCTATCGCAGAATCTGTGAATTTTGTTTCGAGCCGAGTTTAGCACAAGGCCCACCTTTTCCCGGCAATTTTAAAGGATTGCCGGAAGGTGGACTTGTGTAAAACTCTTCTGTAGAAATGACTATGAAAAAATCCGAGTCATTTGTAGTAAAAAAGTCCTTTCTACATGGCACTTTTTATAACAACCTTAATTTCCGGCCAACAGATTCTGCGGTGGAAACTCTGCAAAATCGTTTATTCGACGATATGGAAAGCTTCCTTGCCTGCGCCGCAACGCGGGCAGCGGTCGGGCGGATTCTCGCCTGTGTGTATGTAGCCGCAGACAGCGCATTTCCACTTGAGCTGCTTGCCTTCAAGTTTCTTGAGGGCAACATAATACTCATGAGCATGATTGTCTTCGGCCTCCGCGAGCGCCTCGAAATACTTCGCTGTTTCCTCGTCGCCTTCCTCACGAGCTTCTTTAGCGAATTGAGGATACATTTCTTTTGATTCGTCCGTCTCGCCTGCTATCGCGGTCTCGAGATTTTCCGCAGTCGACTTGATCAGTCCGAGCCTCCGCGCATGTGCCAGCGCATGCTGGGTCTCATGCTCGGCGTGTGTCCTGAACAGCTTCGCTATCTCCGGATAGCCTTCCTCGTCCGCCTTCTGCGCGAAAGCGAGATACTTTCTGTTTGCCATTGATTCACCCTGGAAAGCCGCCATCAGATTCTCTTTTGTCTTACTCATTTTACATCTTCTCCTTATATAAAGTATTCAGCCTGATTTCTAATGCATCGGGCCTTTACATCCTTTCGTGACAGGGTTATTACTCATGTCGCGCCTTTCTTCCATGCCTACGAGGATACGCTCGCGCTGTTTGTCGATGCCGAGCGCTTTTCTCTTTTTATCTATGTGTTCGATCATAAGCCGGGCCATTTCTATGGGATCAGGCGCGAAACCCCATTTGCCGAGCCCCTGCTCTTCGAGTCCGCCGAAAAGAAGTTTGAAAAACTTCGTATCCTCGACAATCGGGAAAGTACCGCCGAACACCGTGTAAACCCCAGACGCGACGAAATATTGACCGATGGCGATTGCTTTTTCGCTCATCCACTCGGGTGCGCAGCCCGCCGCGGGCAGGTCGGCAATGCTTTCTCCGAGGCCGCCTTCGCGCACCATTTCCGACGCGGCAATCAGTATCCTGCTGTTGTCCACACAGGAGCCCATGCCAAGCACTGGAGGCATACCCACAGTCTCGCACACTTCAGCCAGGCCCGCTCCAGCGAAACGAGCCGCCTCGGGCGTGCATAATTCGGCCTTCGCAAGCGCTATTTGCGAGCAGCCTGTCTGAAGGACAAGCACATCGTTTTTAATAAGCTCTTTGACAAGTTCGACATGCGAAAAGTCCTGTTTCGACCTTGCAGTTGTGCATCCCACGACACCCGCCACGCCACGTATCCTGCCGTTTATTATGTTGTCGTTAAGCGGCGTGTATGCAGCTCTGAATGTACCGCCGAGCATGTAATTGATATACTCATGTGAAAAACCGTGAACACCTCTGTTTACAATATTGGGGATCTCGACAGGTTTACTCCTTCTGCCGTAACGCTCGATCGCCAATTCCACTATCCTGTCGGTACATTCCTTCGGATTGTGGTCGTCGAATTCTATATGCTCGACCCCCTCGATGCGTCCCTTTGGGTTTGTGGTGAAAAGCCTTGTGTCGTAGCAGTCGGCCACTTTTGCGAGCCCCTGTTTGATGCACTGCACATCGACGGCCATAGCATCCACGGCACCCGTCACAAGAACAGTTTCCGTCGACATGAAGTTACCTGCGTGGGGCACTCCGTGACGTATGAGCATCTCCGCCCCCGAGCAACACATGCCCACAAGATTTATGCCCTCCGCCCCAAGCGCTTTCGCCTTTTCTACAAGTGCCGCGTCACTTACCGACGCGAAAATTGATTCAAAAAGGTTCGGCTCATGTCCGTGTATGATGATGTTGACCTGTTTCTCGTCAAGGCAGCCCATATTCACATCGGCGACAACCGGCTTCGGTGTTCCGAATATGATATCTGAAAGTTCCGTCGCCACCATAGAACCGCCCCATCCGTCGGAGAGCGCTGTTCTGCTGCATTGTTTCATGATATTCCCGTAATCCTGATCGACTCCCATAGTCGAGCGGTGCATGATGTCCATTATCTCACGCATTGCGCCGCGCGGCACGATATCATTCTTACGCCACATCTCGAGCGTCTTCACGGGTACTCGTTTTGCGAAAGGTATCTCGCCCTCAACCTGTGTATAAGTCCGTTCTAGTTCCACATAAAGGTCTTTAGCGATATCCATGATCTCGCGACCGTCGGTTTCGATGCCGATAGAGGCGGCGACGGCGACAAGCTTCTTTTCATCTTTTATGCCGTAATCGGAAATTTCCCCGTTGACGACACCCCTGAAAACATCGAGCATGTGCATACCGTGGTCGGTATGCGCTGCTGTTCCGGCCGCCACCATGCGGGCAAAATTGCGGGCCATAATCGTATCGATAGTCGCTCCGCATACACCCACTTTTCCATAAGGGTCTTTAGCCGAAAGCCTGCATGGCCCCATGAAACAGTGCTTGCAACAGGCCGAGTCCGCGCCTATCGGACACGGTTTCATGTTCTGCGCCCTGTCGAAGGCCGTCTCGACACCGTCTTCCCTTGATTTTGTTATCATTTGTGCGGTCGCTTCGCATATCGTCAGGTCGTTCACATCGACAATCTTTTTTTCTTTTGCCATTTTGGCCTCCTTTTGCCATTAGCTGCAAGTACTTGTGGTTACCATACCAGATACCTCACTTCAATTCGGGTGAAATATCATAAAATGACTGCAATACAAGTCGCGGCGAATGTGCGTTGATGGAACTTCATATATGTGATCGTTTCCGTACACGCCGTCGCAACACAGCAGGATGAGTGTTAATAAGCTTTCCCGGATTTCCCGCGAAGTAATCCGGTTTACGCACCTTCTTCACCGGCAGCCGAGGCAGGTGTAAATATACGTGCGCCCAGTTCCTTGTCGATCATGTACATTCCATTCGGGTGTCCCTCGACAAGTCGGAGTTTCTTGACAACCGCGTCGGCTGTGGCTTCTTCCTCGACCTGTTCGCTGACGAACCACTGCAGGAATGCATTTGTCGCATGGTCGCTTTCCGCCAGCGCCAGATCGACGAGCTTGTTGATGCAGTCGGAGATATAACACTCATGTTTGTAGGCCGCCTCGAAAGCATCGCGAGGACTTTCCCAGTCCGTCTGAGGACCTTTGATCGGCAGCAGCGTTACCTTACCGCTGCGCTCGATAATGAAGTGAAAGAACTTCATCGCGTGAGCCATTTCCTCCTGCGCCTGCGCGTTCATCCACTTCGCGAAACCCGGCAGGTCAATGTCTTCGAAATACGCCGACATCGATAAATAAAGGTAATATGAATATAACTCCTCGTTTATCTGACGGTTGAGTTCTTCCTGAATTTTTTCTTTAATCATGATTTTTCTCCAATTCTATCCTGCGATTTTGTCGCCTATTTCCCGGCCATAGCCCTGCGCCATCTTCATGCCGCCTTCAATGTCCGCCGCCTTGAGACGCAGGGCGTCACCGGCCATATCCATGCCGCATTCTTTCTTCAGGTAGTCGTAAATCTCATCGGGCGCCTCGCCGCTCCAGCCGAACGCTCCGAACGCTCCACCCGGCTTGCCGCTCAATTTGCACGACGACATCACCTCCAGAAACTCCTTCATCTCACCCATCATCTGCGCACCGTAAGTCGGAGAGCCCAGTATCAGAGCGTCATACTCCTCGAGCTGCGCCGGGTCTGCTATCTGATCAATAGTTTTCACTTCCGCCGTCGCACCCGAGAACCTCAATCCTTCCGCTACAAAATCCGCTATTTTCTTTGTATTTCCTGTTTTTGTCGTGTACAAAACCAGTGCTCTGGCCATATTGCCATGCCTCCTCACTATTTTTTTCACCGCTGTTCAGGATTCTGTTTTTATCAGCACATATTATCAAGCCGTTTTCGCCACAGATCCACTGTCCGGTTATCCCTATAACCTGTCGTCTTTGTTGCTGTCGCTACAGTCCGGAATGTAGCATGATATATCTATGAAGCCGCAACTCTTACTACATGAAGGGCATTTGTCCGGTGGTATTTTCTGCTGTACCGTATATCCACAATTCGAACATTTCCATTTCTGATCGTCGCTCATAATATGCCTCCCGACCTTATCGTACCGAACACACAGTCATATCAATTTTTCCGCCGCATCGAGGACCGCTGCATAGTCCGGCTCTTCAGCTATTTCACTGATAAGCTGCACATGTTGTATAATACCGTCTCTGTCCACTACAAACACCGCGCGCGCAAGCAGCCGCAGGTCTTTTATCAGTACGCCATACGCCTTGCCGAAAGACACGTCGCGATGGTCCGAGAGGGTCTGCACAGCATCAACTCCCGCCGCGCCGCACCATCTCGCCTGCGCGAACGGAAGGTCCACACTTATTGTCAGAATCACAACATCATCACCAAGCGCCGCGGCCTCCTGATTGAATCTGCGCGTCTGTGTGTCGCAAACCGGGGTGTCCAGCGAAGGCACGACCGATATGATCGTCACCCTGCCCTTGAATGACGATATGCGTACGGGTGTCATATCGTTGGCCGTAAGAGTCGCGTCCGGGGCCGCGTCGCCGATCTTTATCTCCGGCCCGACGAGTGTCACCGGATTCCCCTGCAATGTCACCAGTCCTGTTCGTTCTTCCATAACATCCTCCGATTATATTAAGAAATAATTCCCTTTCCCGATCCGTTGCCTATCCCATTGCCGGCACCTTCTGTATAACGGTATTCCCAACCCGGCAAAGCCGGTACCAAACAGGCCGCATTTTCGTGCCCAAACAAATGCGGTTTGAGCACGGCACACAGTGTTTCATCGTTTCCAAGGTCTACCTTGGAAACGCCTGTAACTGGAAGCTCCAGCTTTCCCCGATCTCTTTTCAGCATTTCTTTACCATCCTGCGT
>JAJRTR010000042.1 GCA_024278215.1 bacterium | reverse complement strand
GCAATTGTCAACAGCTGCATTGTCGGCACAAAATCTTCCTCGACGTACTCTACAAGTACGCCTGCGGGGATTTTGCACATCCGCTTTGCTTTAGTCCAATTTCGCTCGACCTCGCTTCGAACATAATTTTGCAACTGGCTCTACATATTGTGAGCCTTTTGGGAACATGCCTGAAATTTGACTTTTAGCCCGAATACCGTTTACTTAAAAGGGTATGGGTATCAATATTCGCGAAAACACAGGCTTTTTTGCGCATCATTGTTGCTAAAGTAAACGGTATTGCCTTTAGCCCGAATTTCTCAAAAAGAAATCCGGAGTATCGGGAGAACGCCTATTCTACTGCGTTGCGGCGGCGATTCGGGATCGGTCACATACCTGCATGTTGCGCAAGAGGCCGGCTGGCCGGCTATTCCCTCACCACTCACTTGCCGCGCCTTGTATTACGGTATTCTCCCGATTATTAGCCCGCATTGGTGAAATATGGGTTAAAGACAATTTTCGTAACAATCGAAATCCGCTACTATAGTGTGTGATCTATTTACGACTGGAGTGAACCATGAATTGTCCGAGATGCAGTGCCGAACTGGCAGAAGTGTTGACCCGCAAGGGTGTTGTCGTGGATATTTGCCCGAACGGCCATGGTGTGTGGCTGGACGGAGGCGAGATATTCTTTTTCGTGGATGGCACCAGGCGGATAAGCGAGATGTTGAAGAAGGGACTTACGGGCAAAGTGGCGACGAGCCCGCCCTGCCCGAGATGCGGACAGGCGGAAATGGACAACGGGCGGCTTGTAGACAATGGTCCGATACTCGACATGTGCCCGGAATGCGGCGGAATATGGTTCGACCGCGACGAACTCGACCGGCTTAACAGGGCTCTGGGCTCCAACCTCGACCCATACCGCGACATACTCGAAGATCAGGCGCGGGCGGGCAGCCGGATGAGGCAGGCTGTGCGGCAGAGGCAGCCGGCGGCGACGGTGCCGCAACAATCGCAGCAGAAAACTCCCGGCGGTCGGAAATCGGGTCGGAAACCAATAGGTGCACAATTGCACGAAATGATGCCGTCCTCGACGCCGGTTGCCGCGGCGACGGCAATAGCCGCGCGCGGCTCGCTCTCCGCGCTGCCCAATCTCACCATGAGTTCGATGACTGTACTCGCGCTGCTGTATGCAATGGTGTTCGCCATTTTCGTGATAGCGACCACACTTCTCGGCGCAAACATCCATCTCGCCTTTGTGCTCGCTATCGCCGTGATCTTACTGCAATACCTGCTGTCGCCTTTTATTATGGACCTGACGCTGCGCCTGCTTCAGTCGCTGACCTGGGTCACACCGGACCGGCTGCCCGCGCACCTGCGGCGTTTCATCGAGATCACATGCAACGGCAACGACATGCCGTTCCCCCGCATGGGCATCATCCGTGACGGCACACCGAACGCGTTCACTTATGGCCACACTCCCGGCAACGCCCGCGTCGTTATCACACAGGGACTGCTCGATATCCTGAACGAGGACGAGGTCGAGGCAGTCGTCGCGCATGAACTCGGACACGCGAAACACTGGGACATTCTCTTTATGACACTCGCCGGTATGGTACCTGTGATTTTTTATTACATATACCGCGTTATCATGACAGGCACACGCGGGCGCGGCGGCGGCGGCAAAGGCAAGGGCCAGATAATGCTGGTGGGGATTGCCTCGTACGTGCTTTACGTCGTCAGCCAGTATGTCGTGCTGTACCTGTCGAGGGTGCGTGAATATTACGCAGACCGCTTCGGGGGCGAAGCCACCGGCTCCCCCAATACACTGGCCACCGCGCTGGTGAAAGTCGCTTATGGCCTAGCGGGCAGGGAACCCGACAGAACCGGCAACAAAGGCGGGAAGCCCGGCGAACGCAACCCGGCGATAAACTCGATGCGTGCTTTCGGCGTTTTCGACCCGACAGCGGCACAGGGACTTATGACATCCAGCCTGCGGGGCAGCACTCTGGACCTGGACAATGCCGTGGACGCGATGCAGTGGGACCTGTGGAACCCCTGGGCGCTCTACTACGAACTGAACTCGACCCATCCGCTGCCCGCCAAACGCATACAGGCGCTGGGCAGACAGGCGGAGGCCTATCGACAGGAACCTGTGCTGAAGTTAAATCTCGAGAGACCGGAAAGCTACTGGGACGAGTTTTTTGTCGATCTGCTTGTGATGTTTGCGCCGCTGCTCGGTGCGGTTGCCGGTGCCTTATTCGGTTATGCAGCAGGGCCGTCCGCAATCCCCGGCCCGGCTCTGCTCGGCCTCGGGGCGGGCTACCTCATAAATGTTATGATCGCGTACCGGGCGCAGGAATTCCTGCCGGTGACGGTCGGGGCGCTCCTGCGAAAGATAAAAGTCAGCAATTACCGGCCTGTACCCGTGACGCTGACAGGCGAAATCATAGGGCGCGGCATTCCGGGCCTGATCTATTCCGAAGATGTCGTTCTGCGCGACAACACCGGTTATATGTTTGTGGATTACCGACAGCCGCTCAGAGTAATCGAGTTGTTCTACGGGCTGTTCCGCACCGACCGTTTTATAGGCCGGAAAGCGACAATCACCGGCTGGTACCGCCGCGCGCCCGTACCCTACATCGAGGTCCTGAACATTCAAACAGGCGGTCAAACGCATAATTGTTATGTTTATACGCTGAAAAAGATACTCGCGTTTGTTATGATCGCCGCCGGACTGCTTCTTTCCGTCTTCATGGCCGGCGCATTCTGATATTTATTGTCCTTACCGGACTCCGGCCCGCAACGATAGAACATCTGAACCGCTATCACTGGATACAATCTGCGGATTTGTGTTACAATCCAACATCTGAAATCAAAAAGAGAATTTTAACAACAAAACAACGATGCACAATTCGAACACATCTTCAGGTTCATTAGAGAAGGAAAGAATGACGCCATATCTATACGGCGTCATGATACTTTTCTGCATTGCGACATTCTGCGAAGGTTACGACTTCTTTGTCGTCAGCCTCATCCTGAGCGACCTGAAAGAAACATTTAATGTGGGCGAGCAGGCTGTGCAATTCACCGTGGCCCTGATAAACATCGGCGCGATACTAGGTTTTTTCGTGGTGCGTTTCGGCGACAGAATCGGGCGCAAACCCATACTGCTGATAGGTGTCGCTGGCTATTCGGCGCTTGCCATAGCGACCGCAATAGCGCCGGGAATCTACTATTATGTTTTTTTCCAGTTTATCGCGAAGATATTCCTCGCGACTGAATTCGGGATCGCTATAGTAATGGTGACAGAAGAGTTTCCATCGCATATACGCGGCACATGTGTGGCGATACTCGAGGTGACCGGCGCGCTGGGCGGCGTGGGCGCGGCCGTGGCGAGCAGGTTTGTCCTTGACTCCTCTCTGGGCTGGCGCGGCATGTACTGGCTTGGCGGTGCGCCCCTCCTGCTCGTGCCGGTGATGTACTTTTTTATAAAGGAAACAAGGCACTTCGAGAACATCCGCGGCTCGGTGCTGAAAGTCAGGAAATCACTGTTTCATATATGGACTACACCCTACTGGAAAAACGTCGTCCTCGTCGGTTCGCTCTGGTTTCTGGGTTATCTCGCGTATGCGGGCGTCGTCTACGAATGGCCATATTTCGCGGCACAGGAACGCGGGTTCAGCACGCAGGCGATCGGTCCGAAAATGGCACCCGCGCTGCTGCTGGGCATGATGGGCTATCTTGTCAGCGGCATCATGATGGACAGACTCGGACGCCGCGTGACAGGTTTTGTATTCTTTCTCGGCAGCGCGATAACGCTTCTGTGGGCATACACGGCGCATCCGCCATACATGATCCCGTCTCTTGTCGCCGTCATGTTTTTTCTTTTCGCGATACTTCCCATCAACAGCACATACAACGCTGAACTGTTTCCCACCGAGATGCGTTCGGACGCTTCGGCATGGTGCAACTACCTCATGGGACGGCCCGCGCAGGCCATCGCGCCCGCGATAGTAGGCTCCATCGTCGGCATTACAGGCAGCCTCGGCAACGCTGTCTGTGTTCTTGCAATCGGGCCTTTTATCGCCGCTTTTATCGTCCTGAAATTCCTTCCGGAAACAAAAGGCATCGACCTCGACAAAGTACATTGAATTTGTTGTATCCCGTAACCCGCGAACTACCTCATGGCCCGTCAAGCACGAACGCCGGGGTCTCCGCTCCTTTCCGTTCGCAGCATCTGAAGCGTGTGCATTTCTCTTCATTGCTGCAATTCTTCCATATTACATATACAATCTATTTCAGAAACCGGCTTGACATTTTATGTTTTTATTTTGGACACGAATGGTTAGAAATCTTAAAATACACAAGTATATTTTATAAATGGAAGGTCAAAATGAAGAACAACAGAATATTTATCCAACTCGCAGTCGCAGTGATGATCATTGTTTTCGCCGGTGCCGCAACAGCCCGGGCGAAAATCGTCAAAGGGCCGTATATACAGAACGTGCGCAAAGACGAGATCACTATCTGCTGGGAGTCCGACAGCCCAACAACAGGCAGTGTCACCTTCGCGGAAGTGCGTGAAGACGGCTCGGCAGCAGACAAACGCGTCGTCGCGGTCGACACGCCCGGCAAGTTCAAAGAAGTCCGGCTAACGATACTCAGCCCCGGCACAACGTACAGGTACAAGGTGGAAGACAACACCGGCAGCATGGAACGCGGCTCTTTCGAGACAGCGCCCGGAAAGTTTGTCCCCTTCAGGTTCGCCGCCTACGGCGACTGCCGCTCGAACCACATAATGCACAAAAAAATCATCAAACAAATGTTGAAATACGACCCGAAACTCGTACTCAATACAGGCGACCTGGTCGCCAAGGGAACGAAACAGAGTGACTGGGATGTATTCTGGCCGGTTGTGAAACAACTCGTCAGGCGAATCCCCTACTACCCCACGCTCGGCAACCACGAACAGGACTCGCCGCTGTACTTTAAATACTTCTCGCTCCCGCACGGCCCGGCCGGAGAGAGATACTACGCCTTCGCATACAGCAATGTAATGTTTATCGCGCTCGACTCCAACGCACCCTATATGACGCTTACCAAACAGAAACAGTGGGTAAAGAACGTCCTGAAAAAAACACAGAATTACGACTTCCACATCGTTTTTTTCCACCACCCGCTCTACAGCTCGAGCAAACGCGCCCCCAACCTGCATTACCGTCAAATATACGTGCCGATCTTCAAGAAATACGGCGTCGACGCCGTCATCAACGGCCACGACCATTTCTATGAAAGAAGCGTGGATGAAAACGGGATACAATACATCGTCACAGGCGGCGGCGGCGCGGGCCTCTACGACCAGGTGCGCACCCTGCCCGAATCCGTCGTCAAGAAGAAATCCTACAACTTCCTGATCTTCGATGTCGACGGCAAGCACATGAACGCCAGAGCCTTCGACGAGAACGGCAAGATCATCGACGAAGTCGGCTTCACAGCGGACTAACGAAGCAGCAGCATCACAAAGAGAAGTGCTACAATGAGGCCCATAGCCCAGAGGACCCAGTTGGGACTCAGGACAGCGTCGTTCTCCTCGGCGGCAATAACTTCACCATGCATTTCCGGCAACCGGTCTTCCTTGAACAGGTCGGAATCCAGGTGCTTGTTGAGCTTTTCGATTATCTCCCACGGGCGGTCGAACATGAAAGGATTGAACTGCACTGAATGATCGGGAGTCGCGATAAGATCGATATAGAAACTGCGTCCGGGCGACGCTGACGAACGACGTATCTGCGCGATGTCGTCCCACTTGATGACCTTCGCCTCGACAAGCGGCCAGCGTAAAGCAAGTTCCGTCGGCGTGATTACAAGGTGGATGCTGTTGATATATAGGAACAGCAACACTGCGCCGGCAGCGACAACATAAAAGAGATCGGGGAACTCACCGCTTGCTTCCATTCCGTGCTGATACACGGCAAACCCCGCGCAGGCTATCGCCACGCCCGGATAGGCGAGCCGCCTCCACAAGCTGACTTTGAATACGCTTGATCCGTTGTCCACGTCTGTCATAGGGTCAATTCTAATCTTTTTTGCGGGATTATCGCAAGCAACGCCTTGTATTACAGGCGTTCTTCCGTTTTTGAACCCGCATCTGTGAAATATGCGGGACAATTGCTTGCCCGCAAATAATTGATTTGCAGGTTGCTTGCAAGTTTCCGCATTTGTTCTATTATTGTAATTTATTAAAAACGATCATTAATCCATTATACGCATAATGCTGAAACAGAACAGGTGAATAGGCAGACTTCATGTTGTTTTATATATTTCTCAGAGTACTTAACAGCATTGTTAAGTGACGACATGTAGAATCAGAGTAAATCGAAATTGCAGAAGGAAGAAAAATGGAGGAGGAACACGATTTGTCTCTGGGAAAATATTTAAAAGAAATGAGAAAACAGTCCGGACTTACAATAAAGCAAATAGTGAATATGTCTGAGGGGATACTGGACAAAACGACAATATCAAGAATAGAAAGAAATGAGCGGGGGCTGTCTCTCAAGGCAGCCTATGCTTTTTCAAAAACATATAACATAGATATCATGGAACTGACCGAATATGCGATCGAAAAGAAAATAACGCCGGAGAGGGTTCCATTCGATACAAACGAAGAAGAGCAGGCATTGATAGAAGAGTTTCGAGTACTATCCGACAGGCGGAAAAAAGCCCTTAAAGAGATTCTGCGCGGCCTGGCGATGGCGGCTGAGGAAAACAGTTCGATAAAAGTGAGGCGCAAGCTGAAGGAAACGCTGTCATATTACAAGGCACAGCAGCCGCCCGAACATCTGCAGGACAACCATTTCTCATGCTGACCGTCAGCAGAAGATAGCCCGCATATTTCACAAATGCGGGCCAAAATTCGGGAGAATGCCTGTAATACAAGGCGCGGAAAGTGAGTGGTGAGGAAGCAGCCGGCCAGCCGGCCTCTTGCGCAAAATACAGGTATGTAACCGATCCCGAATCGCCACCGCAACGCAGTAGAGCCAATTGCAAAATTCTGATTCGGCTGCGGTCGGCTGCTATTGTCCATAGCTGCGTTGTCGGCACAAAATCGTCCTCGACGTACTCTACAAGTACGCCTGCGAGGATTTTACACCTCCG
>JAJRTR010000041.1 GCA_024278215.1 bacterium | reverse complement strand
GGCGCGCGCTTCCACTACTTTTCAAAGACTGCCGACAGACCATATTACGAGGCGCGGTTCGAGTACGGCGACTACCTTGTTTTCGGCGCGGAGACCACAGGCCTGCCGAAGGAAATTCTCGATGCGAACAAAGAAACTTCATGGCGTATTCCCATCAGGCCGTGCGTGCGAAGCCTCAATCTTGCCACTTCCACCGGCATAATAGTATACGAAGCGTTGAAACAACTCGATTTCCCGCACGTGAAGGACGTGACCGAAGATGACTGGAAAGCACCGGGACATTCTGATAAGAACGGACGGTTTTTATGAGCGTGGACTGGGCCACATATACCGCTGCACCACGCTGGGCCGCACACTCGCCGCAATGCCCGGCCTGCGCGTGTCGTTCCTGACTGTCGAGGATCACTTTTCCGTCGAGAGTCTGCGACAGGTGTCGCCGCGCGTACGAACTCTTCCGCCGTGGTATCCCGACAGGCGCGAGCAGATGCTCGTGCAGACTGTCGAAGTTTGCGACGAGATAAAACCCGATGTTCTTTTTACCGACATTCTCGATACACCCGCCTGGTTCATGAAGGATGTGAAGAAATGTTGCGGAAGTGTTGTCTGCATTGATGATCTCGGGGCAGGAGGTGCGCTGGCGGACGTTGTGACGGGTATCGATATCGAGGTTTGCGCGGATACGATTCCCGATGAAATAAGAAATAGTTTTCAAGCCGCGATTCACGGCGGGCCGCGCTACTGTATCATTCGCGAAGACGTGCTCGCGTTGCGACAGGAACCGGCTGAAAAGAAGTACGGCGGTGGAAAAATTCTTGTTCTGTTCGGCGGTTCCGATCCACAGCACGCGACGATAATAGTGCTGCGCAGTCTGCTCGAACTTAAAAAGGAAAGTAAAATTACAGCCGTGTTCGGACCGTGTAACAGGGACTTCGATGAGGCACGCGAATTGAAAGAAGCTTTCTGTGGGCGTCTCGAAATACTGCTGAAGCCGCCGAATCTGCCCCGGCTCATGGCTGGCGCCGATGTCGCAATATGCGGTGTAGGCAACACGCTGTATGAATTTCTTACGCTCGGCGTCCCGTGTGTGATAGTGTCGCAGGCTGAACTCCAGGAAACATTCGCTTCGCGATTCGACAAATACGGGTGCGCGGTACACGCGGGAAGAGCCGACAGGTTCGACCCCTCAAGGTTGTGCGGTGCGACGGAAAAGCTGTTGACTTCGCGGGAAGTGTGGGAAAAGAGGAGCCGTGCGGCGCTCGAACTTTTCGACGGGTGCGGCACGGAACGAATCGCGCGGCTGATAAAAAAGTTTGCTGAAAAACGGAGTGGCTGACGATGGAAAACATAAAGATAGGCGGGAAGAAACTGGGCACCGGTTGTGAGGTGTTCGTAATCGCCGAGATCGGTTCGAATCACGACGGTGATTTCGGGAAGGCACTCGCGATGATAGACGCCGCGGCGGAAGCGGGCGCGGACGCCGTGAAATTCCAGTCTTTTTCCGGCGACGGGCTTGTAAACCCTGAGGAACTTCCCGAAGCCCGCGAACTTCTGGAGAGAATAAAGACGCCCGCCCGGTGGCTACCCGAGCTGAAAGCGCGATGCGAGGGGAGGGGAGTTGTTTTTATTTCGACGCCGTTCGAGATGTCTGCTGTCGACGATCTGGAAGGTGTCGGTGTCGAGGCATACAAGATAGCTTCGGGCGATGTCACATACCTGCCCCTGGTCGCACGTGTTGCCGAAACGGGAAAGCCCATTCTGATGAGCGTCGGCGCATGTTCGCCGGATGAAATAGAAAGGGCGGTCGCTGCAATAAAGGACAAAGGTAATGCGCGGATTATCCTGTTGCAGTGTGTGCCGCTTTATCCGGCTGAAACAGCGGACGCGGGCGTTGCGGCGATGGTGGCGCTATGCGGCGAATTCGGTGTTCATACAGGGTACTCGGACCACACGATGGGCGAAGCCGCCGCCCTGGCTGCCGCGGCCAACGGCGCGGTTGCCTATGAGCGACACTTCACCCTGAATCGCGGCGACGAGGGGCCGGACCATTCATTCGCCATCCAGCCGGAAGAATTGGCGGACCTGATAAAAAAAATGAAAGCCGTAACCGCGGCGATGGGCGTTGCGCGAAAAGTTGTCTCTGAAAAGGAAATGGCGATCCGGCATCTCATGCGTCGCGGAGTATATGCCGCTGTTGACATCCCGGCTGGCACACCGATTGAAATGCGGATGTTGAAATTTGTCAGGCCGCAAAAAGGTGCCGGTCCTGAAGATATAGAAAAAATAGTCGGCAGGAGAACGATAACGGAAATAAGGAAAAACAGGCCGGTTGATATAGAGAATATCACATAGCATCAATTCAGTTATGAAGGTATTATCCGCTCCCACAAGTTCCGCCCGGCATACTGTACCATTGATTCCGGGTCGGAACTCCTCGCGGAGAAAACAAGTCGATTCAGATGAGGCCGGCGGCAGTGGCGACTTCTTTGACGCGGGCCGCGTCTGCCTCGCAGAGAGGCGGCAATGGCGCTTTCACGCGAGGTATAATCATGTCGCCCATCAGGCGCAACATTTCCTTGACGCGAGCGTGAGGTGACGAAACCCAGTCGAGGCGGACACCGTTCTTCACACATTCCAGAGCGAGTCTGCCGAGTGTTTCCGGGTCGGTTTCCATATCGAGAAAGAGAGGAACGAGTTTCAGAAGTTCGTTTTCGTATTTCAGCGCCGCGCCTGCATCGCCGTTCACGCAGGCGTCATAGAGGTTCACAGCCGTGCCGGGCATAATAAGCGGTACGGGGCAGATCGCACCGTGTCCGCCGTGTTCGATAACGGATTTAAGTAGAAAGGTCGATCCGCTGAACACGACGGCGTCGCGCGGCAACAGGTCTATATGCTCGAGTATCACGGGAAGGTCCATTATGCTGTCCTTGATGCCTTTGACGCCGTCGATCTCGAAGATTTCCGCGATTTCCGCGGCGTCGAGGTCCAGGTGAGTGACAGACGGAATGTGGTAGTAGATTACCGGTATATCGACCGCGCCGCAGACCCGCCGGTAGTATTCACAGACTTCGCTGAAGTTCGGCGCGAAGTATACGGGAAGCGGCACGAGGAGAGCATCGGCTCCGTCGCGTACGGCGTCGGCGGCGTTCCGCGCGGCCTCCATCGCGCCGAAAGCAGTCGCACCGGCGATGACCTGGACGCGGCCTCCGGCTTCCTCCGCGACAGCCTCGACAGCCGCGCGGCGTTCAGCCTGAGCAAGGTAGGGCAGTTCGCCCATGCTGCCGAGAACCACTACGCCGTGGACTCCGCTCTCGATCATACGCCCTGCGAGTTGCCGAAGAGCTTCCACATCGAGCTCCCCGTTTTCTTTCAGCGGAGTTACCAGCACCGGATTGATACCGCCGTGAAGTTTTTTCATCCCGCTCGCCTCCGGTTACTATGATACTCGAAAAAAACCGGTGGTAAAAGATGATGAAAAAATGATTATGTTGTAATATTTATCTGGGCGGCCCCATTATCATTAAAGGATATTGGCGATATGATATAAGATAGGTGTTGTTCAGCGACAGTGATGAAAGCGCGTGAAGGATGAAGATAATAGAGGATGTAATTAAAACCCGGTCACCTGTGACGATACTGTTGCTCGTGGCGGGTGTGGTGATGAGCGGCTGGTTTTTCTATCGCACAAAAGAGATATGGGGCTATTTCCTCATATCGGTTATGATTGCTTATCTGCTCAGCGGCCCGGTGAACTCACTGTCGTCGCGCGGTCTGAGCAGGACAATATCGGTTTCAATTATTTTTATCATTGTCATCGGATCGCTGACCCTGTTCCTTGTGCTGATAATTCCATATCTCAACGGAAAAATAAACAGCTTCGCGCATGAATTTCCAGAGTATGTAACGCAGGCCCAGACCCACATAGACAAATTAAGCGGCTGGCTGGAGACATCGGAGTTGCCGGACAATGTGAAAAACGTACCGGACCGATTTATGGCCGGCCTGCAGGAATACAGCATCAGTATTCTCCAGAGGGGCATCAACAGCATCATAGGAATATTTTCACAACTCTACGCGTTCCTCATCATTCCACTGGCGACGTTTTATCTGCTGAAAGATGTAAATCGTTTTCACCAGACATTCATTACGCTTTTCCCCGAGAATAAGAGGAAAAGCATCGACGCGCTTCTCGGGGATATAGGCAGGTCGTTCGGCAACTTCATTCGCAGCAGGCTGAAGCTCTGTATCGTGGTCGGCATCGGTATGACAATCGGGCTTGCCGTCCTGAAAGTTCCATATCCGGTGATACTCGGGCTGATAGCGGGAATATGCGAGTTTGTCCCTTATATCGGACCGGTTGTCGGGGCGATACCGGCGTGCATCGTGGGGCTCATAACGGGGAAGATTCTACAGGTGCTTGTAATGGTTCTGATCGTGCAGGCGCTTGAGAACCTGGTGTTCATACCGAAAATCATGGGTTCTGAAATGGGGCTTCATCCACTGATAGTCATCATGGCGCTGCTCGCCGGGGGGCAGTTTGCGGGAATCGGTGGAATGGTCCTGTCTGTGCCGCTTGTGGCCGCTGTGAAGATAACCGGCGAGTACATTCTTCAGCAGGCGGGCAGAAATGTCGAAAGCGGGTCCGAAGTCGATGTGGACGCCGAGGGCGAAGGACACGACCCGCCGGCTGGCCGCAGGTCCACCGAACCCTGACCATATACGCATATCAATAGAGCCGATCGCAGTCGGCCACAGCCGAATCGGAATTCTGCAATCGGCTCAGTATTTCACCAATAGTTTAAATGTGCACGGGAGGTTCTTACATGAAAAGAATAGCCGGCTTTATCCTTATCGTATTGTTCGTCGCCGGGAGCGTGTCCGTCGCCTCATCGAAAAGTAAAATCTGGGACCTTATTTTCGACGATAAGGGCACAACCGAAGGTTCCGGCGCAGGCACGGCGCAGGGCGGCACCGGCGGCGCGGCCCGGTATACAGTCGAGATCAAGATGGCGGACGGCGAAACATTCAGGATAGCAACCACCGAGAGCGATTACAGCGACGTCG
Organism: bacterium; assembly: GCA_024278215.1. Taxonomy (GTDB): domain Bacteria; phylum UBP15; class UBA6099; order UBA6099; family JAJRTR01; genus JAJRTR01. The sequence goes on along the minus strand of JAJRTR010000041.1, from coordinate 11,877 downwards.
TGTTCGGTGACAACATGAAGCTCGAACAGCCTGACGGTACATATTACATCAACACAGGCCAGGTGCAATATATCCGTGTGCTGCCGAGATAGTCCGAAATGACCATGACAAAAAAAGCGAAAGTCATTATATTCGGAATGGACGGCGCGACATTCGACGTAGCACGCCCTTTGATGGAAAACGGCGAAATGCCGGCGTTAAAAGCCATCATCGACACCGGTTGCAGCGGCCCTCTCGAATCCACGACGCCCTGGCAGAGCGCTGTTGCCTGGACCTCCTGCACGACCGGTCTCAATCCGGGCAAGCACGGCGTTTTCAATTTCTTTACTATGGGCGGGGACTTCACGGAGAAGCCCGTTTCCTCCGGCGACATCTGCGGCGACAAAATATGGCATATCCTGAATCGAAACGGCTATAAAACCGGCGTTTTCAATGTGCCGTTGACTTTTCCGGTCGAGCATGTGGATGGATTCATGGTCAGCGGACTGCCCCGTTCTTGTGTCGAGATTTTTCCGCCGAAACTCGCGCCACTGCTGGAAACCTGCCGCCGCTGCGCCGGAATCAGCGCTTCCGACAACGGAGAATATATTACGAACAAGCTGGCAATATTCCAGCAGCGCATGAACCAAGAGGTCGCGCGGATCAAGCTTGCAGCGCAGCTTTCCGAAACGGCCCCGGATTTCTTCATGGGGGTTTTCACTATTACCGACGAACTGCAACATTCCTTCTGGTATGCGCACGACACTTCGCATCCCGCACACAATCTCTGTGATGAAGAGTGGGAGCCGCAGGTTGTGAATCTGGCATACAAAATGGCGGATGTAAACCTGAAAGTTGTTATAGACGCTTACGCCGGACCGGAAACCACCGTGATTGTCGTCTCCGACCATGGCTTCGGACCCGCGAAACACGCTTTCTTCCCGAACAGGCTTCTGCGCGACTGGGGGTATCTCGTCACCGGCGACGACGGTGCAGAGACTGAACCCCCTGATGCGGATAAAATGTTCGTGCCGAGGAGACTGCGTTTCGGTCTTCAGAAAACACGTGTGTTCATGGGGCCGGCCCTGTCGAACTCTTTTGTCGAGATTTTCGTGAACAGAATCGGAAGAACCGAATATGGAACGGTACCAGGCGAAGAATACGAAAATCTGATTGCGGAGGTTGCTGAAAAATTCGAATCCTGGACGGACCCCGCGACCGGCCTGAAACCTGTGACCAAAGCCCATAGACCCGCTGATATGTTTTCCGGCCCGAGGGCGACCGCCGCTCCGGACCTGTTGCTCGAATGTGATGAGTTCAACTGTTTCTCGGAAACCGCCGGCGCCGGTCCGATAGAAGATATTATCCCGTGGCGGCTGGCGACAAACGGACAGTTGGGCATACATACACGATACGTAATCTTCGCGGCCCGCGGACCCGGTATCAGGCGGGGCCGACGCGTCGAAGGCCTGAGAATAATTGATGTCGCTCCTACCGCCCTGCATCTTTTCGGTCTTGCCGGCCCGGCAAATATGGACGGTCGCGTTATGAAGAATATTTTCACTGAAGAACATATTGAAAATAATCCCGTCGAGTGTCAACGTGATGATTCGAGTGGCGCCGGTGCGAAAAGTGATGAATCGAAGGAGCAGCCCGGTCAGCTCCGCGACGAAGACAGGGACGCAATTGCAGACACTTTAAAAGGACTCGGCTATTTCTCCTGATGCCGGTAAGATATGTTGCGAGTGGGCTTATACCTCCCGGTGTGTATATTTGACGTAAAAAGGTAGTTGATGTACGATTTTATAACTTGAAGGCGGCAGGCTTCCGCTCCGGGAGGGAAATATGGCAGACGAAAAAATTAAAGAGCAGGCACCCGAAAAGGCTTCCGGCGGCGAAGATTTCATGGAACCGGTTTTGCCGATCCGCATCGGCGTGGACGAATGGTGTTTCCACAACTCGATGATGATCAACAGAATGTCGCTGGAAGATGTGATAGAGACAGTCGGGGGAATGGATGTCGAAGGCATCGGGTTCGACTATTTCATGATGTCCAGGGAAGCGAGAAAAGACCCTGCGGCGCTCAAGGAATTACTTCAGGAGAACGAACTCGACGTAGTTCTTGGTTTCGGTATACCGTTTGCACTGCCTGAAATATTTCACCAGATCATGGAAAGCCGCAAGGAAGAGATGTTCGACCTCGCACATGATTTCGGCTGCAAAACACTGCGAGTGTGCGGTGGTTTTGTTCTCCCCAATATGTTCCACAAACCTTTTCATATTGTCCTGAATAAGGAAAAAGAAATAAACGATGTAGCCCGGAAACTTAAAATATTCACCGAAGACGCCGCCCTGGAAGGTTTCACCGTTTCACTTGAAAACCACACGGATTATACACTCTCCGAGATGCTCGAAATACTCGACCGCGTAGACCACGACAAGCTGAAAGTGACACTTGACACAGGCAACGCGCTCTTTCACAGGGAAGACCCCGTCGAGACAGCCGAAAAACTCGCATTTTTCGTGGACTACACGCACATCAAGGACATGGCACACACCGGGCCGCTATTGCTGAGTGTTCCACTCGGAGAGGGCGAAGTTGATATCCCCTCGATAATCGAAATCCTGCGCAATCATAATTACGACGGCCTTTATTCCATCGAAGTGAATCTTCCTCTCTGGAAGGTGGACCGCGAGGAAGACAGCCTGAGAGACAGCATTGAATATCTGAAACAATTCAACGATTGAATTTATATGCGCTGAACAATATGCACTGAAACCTTCTCTTTGCATGACAAAACACTTTGCTGAGACCAGTAATCAAGTGGGACAGGATGTTGGTGTTGTCTTTTGGGATAGGGCGTGTGCCCCCTATCGCAAGAGTGTTAACTTTTAGCGAGTCGGTTTTGCCGCATATAGAGCGCTGGGAGCTCTGGAGTAAATATTGTAGATGAGAGTTTACCTTTACGTCATACTCAGTTTTTTCCTGTTTCTGCCTGCTTTCAGGCCGATAGAGAAGAATCTCGAGGAAAAGATGATGGACGGCATCCCCGGACTCGAGAGCGCCAGGGTCAGAATTGATGCAATCAGACCGGCATTTCTACTGTTCGGATACTGCCGCCGCGTGGAGATAGAACTTCGCGGCCTTACAATCGGCGGCCTGAAAACGGATTACTTCTATTTTGATGTAAACAGGATCAGGATACGGCCCTTTATGACATTTATCAGGGGCGTCGCCCGTGTGCGCAGCGCGGGAACAACAAACTGGAAACTCGGAATCACCGACGCCGGACTCCAGGATTTTCTCGCCTCGCGAGGTCCGCTCCTCGGAAGCGTCGTCGTGAAAATAGAACCGACCGGTATCACTCTCCATCGTCCGGCCGGTATAGCCAGACTCCTGTCGATCAGGGAAACATTCACCTTCTGCGGCAAGTTGTGCGTCAGCTCGCGCAACAACGTGCGGCTCGAACTCTCTCGCGTCAGCGCTTTCGGATTTTCGCCCGCGCAGACTGTCGTACGGACAATCATGTCCATAGCCAACCCGATCATCAAGTCCGAAGACATAAACAACATGTTGCAGCGGAACCGGATAGAAGTAATTGAACACCACATGCCCGCCACAAAGTTGCAGGACATCGACATAAAAGACGGCACCGTCGAGGTGCGCGGCATCATCGAACTTGTGCCGGCCCCAGAAAAAAACAACAGCGCGAAAGAGGACAATGATCCCTGACTTTCATTGATTGTATCGTGCCGCTGATGCGGAATAATGTAAAGGTTCTTTTTCTTACGATCCGCCTGTCACAGGAAAGATGCAACGATTGAAAACAAAACTGTATTGACATAGAGCCAATTGCAAAATTATGTTCGTAGCGAGGTCGACGAAATTGTTCAGAGCAAGGCGGAGGTGTAAAATCCTCGCAGGCGTGCTATATAGTACGTCGAGGACGATTTCGCGCCGACAACGCAGCTATGGACAATAGCAGCCGACCGCAGCAGAATCAGAATTTTGTAATTGGCTCAATAGGAATTGCGTATGTGAAATCGTGAAACAACATGGTATCGTGGCAACTTTGTATCGACGTTTTGAGTGTAGACAAGGGCGGGGTCACCGAACCCGGCCAGAGCATATTTCTCGCGAAAACGGTTTTTACAGGCACAAGTTAAGGCGCGGTACGGTGCCCGCGCCCTACACTTTTGTCGTTTTTACGCTGGCCCATCTTATGTCTTTTCTTTGTTGACAAGACACTGCATAAACTCTGTGCGACATTACTGCCGACGGCGGCGTTTAATACGTTTGCAGCTTTCAAACGACAGCGAACTTATCCTGCACACTTCACCAATCCGGGTTAAAGACCATTAAGAATGTTCACGACACGCTGGTTGATATTGTTCGTCTGTGCGAGCACGGCAGTGCCGGCCTGCGAAATAATCTGCAACTTGGCGAAATGCGTGATCTCTGAAGCCAGATCGGCATCCAGAATATTAGACTTGGCGGCAGCATTATATACTTCCTGGGCAGACAGGTCCTCGATAGCTGTGTCGAGCCTGTATTCCTGCGCTCCAAGCGTGGTCTGCACAAGGCCCCCCGTGTAGGAAGCATAGCTGACGGCGACCATAGCCGATGCCGCATGTCCAGCGGCACTGTCAAGTACGTCGCCGGACAGTTTCACCAGATACAGGTCGAGCAACGCACCCGAAAGCTGTACCTTCAGTGCATTGTCTATGCCCAGACTCATCTGGTTTCCGGCACCGGTGTTCTGTCCGACCTGGACGGTTTTGCCGTTCTGGCTGAAGAAGTTCATTCCGTTGAAGGTCAGGTTATAATACTTGTCGATAATGGCATCGCGCAGGTCCTCGAATTCTGACTGGTATACAGTGATTTCTGCCGCGGTAGTGGTGGCCGAATTCATGGTGCGCAATGCAAGATCGCGCATCCGAATAAGGATCTCCTGTGTCTGCGCGGCAGCAGAAGACGCAGTTTCCACCATAAGACGGCCTTCCTCGGCGTTTATGGTCGCCTGCCTGATGCCTTTAATCTGAGCTTCGTAGAATAATGAATTGGCCTTGCCTGACGGATCATCGGAAGCACTGTTGACTCGGAGACCGCTTGACAGTCTCTCGATTGTGGTACTGATGTCGGTTACGACATTCTTGCTCTGAAGCAGTGTTGAAATTGAGTTGAAGTTAGTGTTGACGATTGACATGATATCCTCCCTGAATACTATTCTTTGCTTAAGCATCCTTGCATTAAGCATGTCGATGATCGTCGCCGCCGACCGATATTCAGTTGTTAATAATCTTCGATACAACCACCTCCTTCATAAAGTACATTTATTCTGTTTCCGCTCGTGCTATATATAATATACAAAAAGAAACCCTCTACTGTACTGAAAAACAAGTGCTATAGACAGTTATTGCGAGAGGAATACGCAACAAAACCAAACAGCAAAAATTTTAGAATTTTCAGGGTGTTTTTTAAATTTCGTATCGATTCGCGTCTGGCTGGGACGCAAATACTTTTAATAGTTATTAATCATTTTATGTTATTAATTATATTTTGTCAAGATAATAATAATAAAACCCGGGTGTGTGACCGTGATCATCGAAATTGTATTTAACCCGCATGTTTATTTCACCAGGGAGGGTATTCCCTTGAAACAGGTGCTATCGCGATTCCTTCGGATTTCTTTGTGAGAAATCCGGGGTAAAATCCGTTTCGCCAAAAACCTGAGCGGTGTAGACCTGGAAACGCGCGCCCTGTTTCCATGCGCCGGTGCTGAGTCCGGCTTTCCATGAGAGGTGATCGAGCATGGTGTCGCGGTCCCAGCCCTGCTCGGGTGCCACCTGTGGCAGAAAAGTGGCGGCGCGACCGTTTTTCTGGAGTATCACGCCGTGTTTTCCTACCTCGATATCTTCATAAGAATCAACATATTCCGGTACGGAGAGAACGGATATCTCGATGTCGATCTGCGATAGTTCATTCTCGGAGACGGTGGGGAACCGCGGGTCGTGTGTGGCAGAGACGATTATCTGGCTTGCGGCGAGTTTGCCGATGGGGGTGTCGGGCTCGAAGTGACCCATGCAACCGCGCAGAATATTGTTTTTCTCGAGTGTCACGAACATTCCTTTTTTCTCTTGCAGGGCGGGCGTTTTCGTTGTGACGTCGATCCGTTTGCCGGTTCTGATGAATGTTTCCAGCGAATTGCGTGCGATAGCGAGCAGTTCTTTTTGTTCCTCTTTAGTAAGCTCTCCGGCGACTTTATTTTCTTCCATCGGTAGCTCCTTTTGTTTTTTTACGGCAGCGGCGGCGGACTTTTGCGCCGTGTCGGTATCCACGAGCGCGGCGGCGAGGTAGCCGACGACACCGTTGCCTGTAGGACCGTATGTGTCCTGTGAATTGGCGTGTTTTAATATTACCGCCTCGTCCGCGCCCAGTTCGCGCGCCGCGCTCATAACGGCACGCACAACGCCGTGTCCGCACATTCGGCGGCCGGTCGCATCGCCCTCCATCAACCGTTCCATTCCCATGATGTCGTAGGCTTTGATCCGGTCGATCATTTCCGCGTCGAGCCTGTTGGCCTCATCATAAGGCCAGAAGTGCGACATGTCTGTGCTCGCCACCATCAACACGTTTTTGCCTTTCAGCACCGATGCCAGTGCGAGCGCGATAGTCTCGAGATTCTGCCTGTTCTGCATGCCGACAAGCACCGGCACGAGTTTGAAGCTGTCGAGCGTGTACTGGAGAAACGGAAGCTGCGTATCGAGCGAATGCTCGCCTGCGAAAACCGCCGGGTTGTGAACTATTCTGTCGCTGTATGCAATAAGTGCGTCGGCGATTTCCTTGTCGATCTCAATCTCGCCGAGCGGTGTTTTATATGCGTCGCCGGCAAAGATGTTTATGTCCTTGCTGTATGTCCTGTGGAGGAACCCGACGACGACGACCGTGTCGTAGTGCCTGCCCTCGATCTGTTTATAGGAGTAGGCGGCAACGGGGCCTGAGTAGGGGTAGCCGGCGTGCGGCGATATGAGGCCGACGATGCGGCCCTTGATGTCCCTGTTTTTTGCCTTTGCAAGAAAGCCGCCGACAGCGGCCCTGAGTTGCTGCGGGTCGGCGGGAAACCACTGTCCGGCGCTCGTGCACACGAAAACGTCTTTACCGGGCACCTGCGGCACCTGTGGGTCTGTCGATGATGATGCGATCATTCGAGGGGCTTTGCCGCCCGTGGTTTCGGTGGCACCGGTTTCGCCACTGCCGCCGACACACGAGACCAGCGCACAGAGGGCCAGCACAGAAAGAAACACACGCAAGTATTTTCCAAGCATATTGTTCACATCCTGAATTTCATAGCTACTCCATAAATATTATAACCCATATCATGGATGTTCAAAACAATTCGTCTTGCTTGTAAGATCGGGTGCCCGGTTGATTATCCGGACCTGCCTGTGTTGCGGTTCAGCAGGAAAAAGAAAAGTGGCGTCTCCGGCATAAGTTTGAAAAACATATATTTCAGTCGCAACCTGGCCACGGGCCTGTAGAGTGCGGAAAGGAAACGGAACAGTCGCGAACTCGAGTACTCCCGGCTTTTGGAATCGCACAGGAGAGTCGCGACATAAAGGCACTTGTAAAACCTGTCGCGATCATCGCTGATCCCGGAAGTTTTATTATCGTCGAAAGAAACCGCGCTCCACCCGTCCATATCCGTCGGCGGCCTGAAGCCCTGTTCCAGTGCGAGATCGAATAAGCCTGTTCCGGGTGCCGGGACATACCTGTAGAAAGGCGATGTGCGGAAATTCGGATTCGTGTCGATGAGTTCGAGCATCAGCGACACGGATTGCCGGATTTCCGGTATCGTTTCCGTGGGTATGTTGCACATGAAGCTGCAAAAGACGATAAAATCGAACTTCTTAAGTCGCCTGATGATCCCGATCACATCTTCGTTCGAATACCTTTTTCCAAGGAGTTTTTTTATCCTGCCGGAGCCCGATTCGATGCCTATCGTGATTCTCTGAAGCCCGTTATTCCTGAGCAGGGCCAGGTCGTCGTCCGACATCTTTTTCAGGCTGGGAATGTCCACACCCTGAATTTGCCATTGCATGTCGAGTTCCTTGAATATGGAAGAAATCTGCATTCCGCGCGCCTTGTCGATGAAAAAATTATCGTCGACAATATATATATGGTTCGCGCCGTATTTATCTTTGATATTTTCGAGTCTTTCCCTGACTCTGGCAGCGGACTGTCCCCGCCATATGCCCCGGTTGAAGTTTGCGTTATAGCAATATCGGCATTTCATCGGGCAACCGCGCGATGTCTCCATATAAAAGGTGATGTCACCGCCATATTCGGGAAGATACCGTTCGACCTGCAACAGGTGGTACGGGATGTCGGGCAGCGTTTCGAGATCGAGCAGGGGGGCGTGGTCGCCTGTACTGATCCGACCACCGGCTTTTTGCCACAGGCCCGGTATGCCTTCTGTCGTCTCTCCATTTTCTATACGGCTTGCCAGCGCCGACAGTGTTTTTTCGCCTTCCCCCTCGATCACAAAGTCGATTCTGCCGAGGGGGTCTTCCAGACAGGTGCGGGGAATGATGCTGGGAAGCACACCGCCGGCGACACGCGGCGCGTTGCAGACCTCTCCGGCCAGTTCGAGCATATCGAGCGCGTTGCCGACCGAAGGTCCGATGAACATTGTTGCGCCGATCAGGAACGGATTCTCCTTTTTGATGGTGTCCGCAAGCTCTCTCCGCCAGTCGGCGCTTATTCGCTGATCGAAGACAACAACATTGAACTCCCCGACGGTAAGCGACGCGGCGTGCAGGAGGCCGAGCGGCAGCGATGGCGATGTGCGCATCGAATCCATGTAGCCGAGGCCCGGTTGGAGCAATAATATTGTTTGTTTGTTCGGATCGCTCATTTTTCCGCATCGACCATTCCCGTGCGCCCAGACTGGCATCCCCTATACCGTTGGTTATAATATGTTCAATGATATAAGTTTTGCATGTCCTTTGGTGAATTATAAGGAAAAAACAAGCTCAAGTCATCACAAACAAAGGTTTGACGCACACCTGTGAAAAGCAGAACCGGCAAACAGAATATTTTAATGGTCAATCCACCCCTGCGGCTCGGCAGGTATTGCATCGACTATCCATATTACACGAGCCTCGGAATAGTTTCCAATGCGGGAGCGCTGAGGGACAGCGGGTTTTCCGTCACAGTCGCAGATGCGCAGGCATTGCCGTCCAGCGGCGTTTCCGCCGAGGGAGACGGCGGCGTGTTCATGGGCTGTACAAGCGCCGAACTGCTGGATTCCGCCGGAAGCGTCGAGCCCGGTGCCGTCGTCGTCGGACTTCCCCCCTTTGTTATGCCGTATGTGAAGACATCTCATTTCGGCGAAGTGCTGACGGCAATAAAAGATAAATATTGCAATAGTTATATCGTTGCGGCTGATTGCAATTTCTCGGGTATGCACTACATCGAATATGAAGGCACGGAGATGATCGACCATTACCCGCAGGTGGATTCGGTAGTGAAGTACGAGTGCGAGCGCGTGCTGCCGGACTTTCTCGCGAAGGCGCCGGAAAGCCGCTGCCGTGTCGTCGAATGCAATGCTTCGGAAGTTGTCCCGGACGATCTCCCGTTTCCCGCATGGGACCTCATTTCGCTCGAACATTATTATGCGTTCCGAAGCCGTGTGGCACGGTTTTACAATCGGCGCGGCGCAACGCTGGAAAGTTTGCGCACACTTCCGGCTCTGACATCAAGGGGCTGCCCGTATAATTGTTCTTTCTGCACGTCCAATCCCGGAAAAAGCGAATCGGGCTTCAGGGCGCATTCCCCGGAATATCTCGCGAAGTTTTTTTCCTTCTCGGCAAGGAACTACAGTGTTGAAAAATTCGCTTTTCTCGACAGCATTCCCAATTACGACGCGGATCGATTCACAGCCGTTCTCGAAATACTCGCTTCGATGGGCATCAGGTGCGAGTTCCCGAACGGACTGAGGGCGGACAAACTTACGAGGGCACACCTCAAGCTTCTGAAAGATGTCGGCGGATCGCTGAAAGTGAGCATGGAGAGCGGAAGCGAAAGAATGTTGAAAACCATCGGGAAAAGACTGTCGCCCGGCGAGGTCGAGCAGGTGGCGGGCTGGTGCCGCGACATCGCGCTGCCCCTGAGCATCCATTATATAACGGGGCTCCCGGATGAGGGGCCGGAGGATGTAAACGCGACCCTGACCCATGCGGTTTTGATGCGCGAAAAGTACGGCGCCGAGCCGCTGGTCCAGTATTGCGCGCCTCTGCCGGGATCGAGAATTCATCGCGAATGTTCGGAGAAAGGGTTGCTGAAAAGATTCGTGCCGGAAAAGATATATTCATACTTCGAGAAAACTCCGGTGATAGACAATCCCGCTCTGCCGCTGGAAAAGCTTGTCCGGATGAACTCTTTTTTCAGACAGAGGATCGCCGCGTCGGGCACAGATAAAGTCATAATAAACCTTACATATAAATGCAGCAACAACTGCATATTCTGCGCGGTCGGCGACAGGGCAAGGGAGCATGGCGACGCGAAGAGATATGCCCGCCTGCTGCGCGAATACAGGCTGCGCGGTGTTCGGCTCATTGACTTCGACGGCGGCGAACCTACGCTGTTTCCTCATTTTTTCAATATGGTCGCGATGGCGAAAGAACTGGGATACGAAGCTGTAAATGTCACAACGAACGCCGGGAAACTCGCGGACAGATCATACGCGTCCCGATTCCTGCTCAGCGGCCTGACAAGCGTTCTTATTTCATTGCACGGACACAATGCGGAGATCCATGACCGCCACACACGCACGGAAGGAAGCTTCGAGAAAACGGTCGCAGGTATACGCCATGTGGTGGAACTCAAACCAGACAGAATTGAGTTTGCCGTCAATACGACCATCACTGAATATAACGCGCCTTTCCTGTCGAAGTTTTTCGATTTCATTCTCTCGCTCGGTGTGACAGGCGTCAACATACAGTTTCTGACCCCGTTCGGCAATGCGGCGGACTACAGCGCATACGATCAGGAGGCGCTCTATTCGGAAGTTGCGGATGTGCTCTCCGGCTACAGGGACAGGTTGAAATTGGAAACTGTAAACCTACTCCCGTGTGTGACGAAAAAAGTGACTGGTAAGTTCGAGCCGGAGACAGGTAAATACTCAAGGGATATGGTCTTCGCGGACAGTCCGCGCATGAACCTAGGCCATTATCTCGACGGGCGGCGCATGAAAAAAGATGTATGCCGGACATGCGAAGCGGCATCAGCCTGCAGCGGGTTTTACATCTATGGTGAAGGTGCGCGAAAAGAATGATTGATGCAATGAAGCCAAATCAGGGCCGGATCATGGATAGTTGCATTTACAACAAAGAATACTGGCATCAGTGAACTGGCTGACTCCGTCTGTCGAGTAACTGGCCCCCGCCATAACATAGTTGTTTGTGTCGTTTACTATGCCCATAATGCAAAAACCCGCTCCGCACGACAGGTCGGAAGCTGTTCCGGTAAGCGCCGCGCCGTACGAAACTTTCTTGCACCCCATGTATGGCTCCATCGCCGTTACGAAGTTGGCAGGCGTGTAATATCTTATAAAGGCGTCATTCGACGCATAAATACGTGAAATCGCGGAGGTGGTCGAGCCGCTAATCGTGTTGATCCAGCCTAGGTACAAATAACCGCTCGCATTGCGAACCGGGATTGTGTTGGCGGCGTTGGCCGTCGTGCTGACGTGGTAGCCGTCCGTCATGTCGGCGTTCAGGTTGGTTACCTTCGTGGTGGATGTGACGGTCAATGGCGCAGTGCCGATTGCTACGGTTGAGATTAACCGTGTTCCCTGTACTGTGCTCGATCCTGTGATGGCCCCTGTTACTCCAAGT
>JAJRTR010000040.1 GCA_024278215.1 bacterium | reverse complement strand
TTTCTGTAAATCGAACTGATTGGCGCAAATAGATTGCTTCGCGGGATTGAATGTACAACGACAAACTTAACGAAGATGATATAATCCGGTTTTCATGCAAATGTTGCGGCACATGCTGCAAGAGCGGGCTCGAGATTTTTCTCAATCCCCTCGATGTCTGGAACCTGCGTAACAACCTTAATATTACAACCGATGAAATAAACGGGAAATACATTATTTACGAAAAAAGATTCGAGTACGGCACATACCCGATATGCCTGTTGAAGTTGAACAGGAAAAGGTGTGTGTTTCTGGAAAGCAACCTGTGTTCGATACATCATTTCAGGCCCGCCGCTTGCAGGTTCTTCCCCGTGATGCAATATTACAACTCGGATCGCGTCCCTGCTTATGCACTTACACCCGACAAAGAAATGTGTCCCGGATTAAAAGAGGAAAAACGATATTCCGTTATGGGCTGGCTGGTGATAAATATGTACAGCTCATACTATCCGCTGATATCTTTCATGCCGGGAGTCGCGACCGCCTGCATGAAGAAAACTGATGATGAAACGCGAGATCTTTTATATGAAGTTATGTTCAATTTCGATTTGATTGATGACTTCCCGTTCCGGAAACAGATACAGCCTGCCGACAACAGGAGAGCCGACGGGCAGTTTATTAAATGGCTGAAAAATAAAGTCTGCACAGTCCTCGAACTCTGACGACTGATAGTTTTCAAAACTGTTATTTTTCTCGTTTTTCTCCAAATAGTTGTGTTTTCGGCCCTCAGATGGTTGCCGGCGCTGCTTCCGGTGTGTCGCCTGCTTTTTTCAGTGCATACTGTCAGGTAGCGCTTTATGTTGCAGTCTGTTGTTTTCAGGTATATAGCCGGTTCTATACGGGGTTGCCCCCGGATTCTCAGTCGGCCCAGTCCATGGCGGCAGCGTATTTTTGAACATTTACCTTGTCCATTTTTTCCTCGTAATAATTTTGATTCAGAAGATCATCTATTTATCTATATCTCAGTCTGCACCGATTTATGCGCCCTGTCAAATCGTATCTTTGCACACCTTTATCATTGCTTATTCTATCGTTCGTTATCGTATCCCGAATCCTGTGCTATTGTTCTCGAAAGTTCATCGTGAAAATATTTATTGCGACTTTTCATACACGAATCAATATATGACGCGCAAAGATTTGATTTCGTAATGCCCTATGGGAATCTTTATCCTGTCGCCGTCGAGCCCGGCCAGTTCGCCCAAGTCGCGTTCGACGAGATTCGTCTCGACAATCTTCTTCGGTTCATCCGGCAGGTTCAGTACAGCAGTTGTGTCTTTGCCGGCTGTCTCGACAAGCCTTACGATGAACCCTTCGCCATAGTCGGCTTTTTTAATAGTGGTCACGACTACGCTGGGAGGATTCACTGAAAAGAAACTGTGGCGCAGGCCGAGCCGGCCCGCGCGTGTGCCCGTCCGGACGACCATAATGGGATCGTTGTACTCGCGGCCCCTGAGTTGACTTTCGGCATCCGGCCAGTCGCCGGTGTGCGGATAGAGCGCGTATGGTATGCTGTGCGTGCCCCTGTCGGCGTCCGGGTCGGGGTTGCCCGGCGACCTCAGCATCGTCATCCTCATCACGTTTCCTTTCGTGTCGTAACCATACTTGTTGTAGCTCAGAAGTGTGACACCGTAGTTCTTTTCTTTATCTGTGTAATCGACCCAGCGATGGCCGCTGACTTCCCACTTCGCTTTCTCGGCGGGCGTCTTCGGCTTCGTTGTTCGCTTAATCGCCGCATAAGGAATTTCATAGGTTGCATAGTCCGCGTCGAGGTTGAGGTGGAAGGCGGATTTCAGAAATATGTTTCTGTCCTGCCAGTCCGCATCGAGCTTTCCGTATATTATCGGCACACCCTCGACGAGAGAATAATATTGCCGGAATTCGTCCTGCTCGCCGAACGGCCTTGTGACCCTGATAGTGACTCTCACCGGGCCTTCCTCGACGATTTCGATTTTCGACGGCGGCGGCATCTCTATATGTCCGCCGTCTTTGGGGAACCACATGTCCCACGCATTCGACTTCGGCACTTCATGGCGTGCCTGCAACTCGAACGCTGCCCCGCCCGGCTCGACCACCTCTACGTTGTTCTTTTTGTCGTATATGCTCGATACCCAGCCGGTCGCAGGGTCCACAACTACTTTGTAGTATTCATTTTCCATCGTCGTGCCGTCGACACTGAGCGGACGGGCGTAACCTTCGGGCCGCTTGCCGCGCTTCATCGTATACACGGCATAGCCCATGGCAGGCACGCTTCGCGCAACAAACAACACTTTGCGCGTGCCGTCCTCGTCCCGCACTATCTGCACCGGCACTTCCTCTCTCAGCTCGTTGAAAATCGAGATTTCCGGGAGCCCTTCGTCCACCTCGACTTCGACAAGCCCTGCACGCGACCACGACAGGCCGTTGAAGAGAACCAGCGGCTCGCCATCGCTGATAGTAAGCGCCCAATCTGCGATCCGCGACATAGCGGCCCGGCGCGCATCGCCGCATTCTCTGGCGACAAACGCATGATCAATATCAGCGTCGTCATATACCTTCGGGATCGACGAGCCGGGCAGTATGTCATGGAATTGATTGAAGAGCAGCATCTTCCACGCTTCTTCTATTTTTCCAGTCGGGTAAACCTCGCCGCTCTCGATAGATACGATAGACGAAAAACGTTCGGCGTTCATCAGGCAGTGTTCGTTACGCCTGTTATTGTTTTTCGTCTCGGCCTGTGTTGTATATGTGCCTCTGTGGTATTCGAGATAGAGTTCATCGTCGACAACAGGGAAATCGAGTTCCTTTGATTTTTCGAGCAGCCTGTCATAGAGCATCTCGCCGTTGACAAACTCGATTTTCGGATAGATCGGCGACTCTTTGAGTCCGAATGCGCGTTTGGCATAGTTGCGCGGGATGCCGCCGCCGTGGTCGCCGATACCCCAGATGACAAGGTTGCTTTTCACGCCGTGTTTCTTATTTATCCGGCGCAACTGATCGGCCATCGTGTTGCCGTCGACCGTCTCAGAGTATGTACCCTGCGGAAAAACAGTCAGCAGGCGCGTGCCGTCCGGCGCCTCCCACCAGAAAAGATTGTACGGAAAAACCGTCGTGTCGTTCCAGCTTATTTTCTGCGTGATGAAGCCGCGCATGTCACTTTTCGCGAGTATCTGCGGCAGGTTCCAGTTGTAGCCGAAAGAATCGGGAGTAAGGCCGACCGAACTGACATAACCCAATTTTTCCTGTGAATATTTGCGGCCATAAAAGAACTGCCGCACATAGCTTTCACCGCTTGGCAGGTTGCCGTCGGGCTCGACCCACTCGGCCCCCATCGGCTCCCACACGCCACGCCTGATCGCGTCCTTTATCCGCTCGAACAGTTCCGGATAATCCCGCTCCATCCATCGGTAGCAGTGCATCTGGTTCATAACGTAGATAAAACCGGGGAAATCCTTTTCGAGTTGCAGCACTTTCTCGCTCGTGCCCTTAACAATCACATTCTCGGCTTCGTACTTATCCCACATCCAGGCAGCGTCGATATGCGAGTATGCCATCAGCAGCATGGTGTATTGCTTAAATATCCTCGAGAGGGGTTCAAGTATGCGGTCCGACACATCAAGTGACGTGTAGAACTTATCTATCTCGCCGTTTTTCAGAGCGTCTATGTCTATAGCGCCGCCGGCCTCGTCGAGAGTGGCGCGCCAGTCTTCGGGGTTCTGCCCCGTAAGATCAAAAAGTGTCGCGAGCGCATCGAAAGATTCGGTATAGCCGATGGTGCGTAATTCAAGATCGTGCAACATTTCATATTCGAGGCTTATATCGCGAATGAGGCCCGAGTCGTTGCTCTTTCTGCGCGCCATGATAACGATGTAATATTTCGTACCGGGCTTCGCGTTTTCCGTGAGCACAATATATCCTGTCGATCTTCGAAATATCTGCTTGAGTTCACCATTCACATATATCTCGCCATAGTCCTCGATATTGGCCGACATAGCGATTTTTGTTCCTGCAACCGGCATGTTGAGCAGTTTCTCCGGCACGACATAGCGCGTGCGCAGCCATATCGTTTGCGCGTCCGCCCAGAAGTAGCCGATGCCGACTTTGCGAAATCGTTTTCGGCTCGTCTTGACATCCAGGGCTTCCTCTTTTGTCACTTTCGACGACATCTGCCATTTTTCAAGCGGCTGAAAGACGAGTTTTTTCATTTGCAGTACGGCATCATTCAGCTTTGTGTTCATCGCACACGCACTGCATGAAACTGCCACCATAAATATAAATGTTATAATGACTGTCTTTTCAAATTTGATCATGAATATATGCTCCCTCATATCAGATCGCACTTGTCGCGAATAAACATGATAATAACGCCATGTAAATTATATAATAAACAGCGCCTGAACGAAAACCAGCTCCTGCCGGAACTACACATGTAGTTATAAAAAAATGCGCATCCGCTATCCAGACGCGCATTTGTTTCGTATATTTTCAAGTACCACAATACCAACACATACCCATATAAGGTATACATCAGTACCGGTACATCAACTATCGGATCACCATCTACATCAGCTCAACATAGACTGAATCAGTAGTCACTAAAAACACACCTGACCTGCCGTTGGACACGCAGTTTACAGCACAACAAACCCGCCATCGGACAGTATCTGATAAAATAACTACTCAACTATATAGTGCTGAAAAAAGTTGCTTAAACCGCCGGTTACTTATTTCTTTTTCTTTTTTGCGGCTTTTTTCTTGGCTTTTTTCTTGGCCGGAGCCGGTTTCGCAGCAGCTTTCTTTTTGCCCGCTACAGCATCTTTGAGCGATGCGCCCGCCTTGAAGACCGGAACCTTTTTGGCTTTGATCCTGATCTTTTCGCCGGTGGCAGGGTTGATCCCCTTGCGTGCACTACGTTTCTTGACCGAGAATGTGCCGAAACCGATCAGTTGCACTGTTCCCGAACCGTCTCTTTTGGACAGTTGTTTAGTAATAACTGCTATGGCGGCTTTGAGTCCCGCCTCGACCTTTGCCTTACTCGCACCTGTTTCTTTCGCGATGGCTTCTACGAGTTCTGCTTTGTTCATCTGGCAACCTCCGTAAATATTTTATTTTGATTTTGGTTTCCCAAAACCTTTGCATTATTTAGTGTGGCAATGCGTTGCATATACGCAGGTATAGTCGATTGTGTTTACTCATCTTATCTTTGTTTTATTAAAGAATTTAAATTACCTATATGTAACTACGCTGACTTATTTTAACTTCTATTTCTTTTCTTGAAAACCCCTTTTTAAAAATATTTTTACTGAAATCAATGGTTTTTCTCATTTTTTACATAATTTTTCCACTTTTCTGCTTATTATTTTGTCTTATATTGTCTAAATCTGCCGCCTTTCCATCTTTCAAATTCAGATTTAACATTTTTGCAACTCCACGAATTCCACGTATTTTCATCATCTGTTTTTGTAATCATTTCTGAATTGAGATATAATAGTCTCCTGATATTTGTAATGAATTTAAGACTTATATATGGAATCGAGAAAATGCAATAAATGTCGGCAGACGTATTGGCAAACAAAGAGTTGGTAAAGAGAATGCTCGAAGGAAATGTCAGGGCGCTCTCGAGGCTGATGTCTGTTGTCGAGCGGGACCCGGATGCTGTGGCGGAAATAATGAAGGACGTTTATCCGAGAATAAAACCGGCGCGCCGCATCGGCCTGGCCGGGCCTCCCGGCGCCGGGAAAAGTACGCTGCTGGGCAACCTCATAAGGAAAGCGCACGAACTCGAACTCCGCGTCGGTGTCCTGTGCATCGACCCGACATCACCCATCACGGGCGGCGCGCTGCTCGGCGACAGAATCCGGCTCAGCGGCACTTATAACCTGAAGGACGTTTTCATTCGAAGCGTCGCATCCGGGCAGAGCCTCGGCGGACTGGCCGAAGCGACAAAATATCATACGCTGCTTCTTGAGGCCTTCGGCGCGGATGTCATTCTGATCGAGACCGTCGGACTCGGCCAGGTGGGATACGACATAAGGAATATCGCCGAAACGCTGCTCCTGGTCCTTGTGCCCGAGTCGGGCGACACGATACAAATTCTTAAGTCAGGGATACTCGAGCTTGCCGACGCAGTGATTGTGAATAAAGCAGACCGCGACGGGGCCGACGAAATTGCTGAAACGCTACTATTCGCTTTCGGACATCCACGCGACGGATGGCAGATACCCGTGATTAAATGTGTCGCGCGCGACAATAAAGGCACGGATGATATCTGGGAAGAAGTTAAGAGACATTACAATTATTTGAATGATACGGGCCGCCTGGAAAACTATCACGATCCGCGCGCGGACCTCGACGAGGCATTGCAGTTTCAGTTCCGGCGGCTTATGCGCGACGGGCTCGTGGACACGATCCCGCGTACAAAAGCACGGGCCGATAAAGTGGAACGCGGAGAGACCGACCCCTACTCTGCTTCTTCGGAAATATTTAAAATTCTTTTCAAGGAAAGTTCCTATGAAAGAGACAAACAATAATCAGGCAACCGGATGTGCTGTCCCGCATCGGTCCCCTGAGACGGCATCGGCTGACATCAATAAATCCAACAGTTCCAACAAGCCTGAAATAATTGAACGCACAGAGTTCACTTCATTATCGGGCAGACCGGTCAACCCTCTCTACGCCCCTGAAGATATAGCCGGTTTTGATCCGGCGTCGGACCTCGGAGCGCCGGGCAGCTACCCATACACGCGCGGGATACACGAACAGATGTACCGCCGCCGGATATGGACGATGCGGATGTTCTCGGGGTTCGGCACCGCGATACAGACGAACGAAAGATTCAAGTTCCTGCTGTCGCAGGGTGGCACCGGGCTCAGCACGGCATTCGATATGCCCACGCTCATGGGTTACGACTCGGACCACGAGATGTCCATCGGAGAAGTGGGGCGTTGCGGTGTGGCGATCTGCACACTCGAGGACATGGAAAATCTGTTCGATGAGATACCGCTCGACAGGGTGACTACCTCGATGACGATCAACGGTCCGGCGGCGATCATGCTTTCGCTGTATATAGCTGTTGCCAAAAAGCAAGGCGTGTCACTCGACAAAATCGGCGGCACTATACAAAACGACATCCTTAAAGAATACCAGGCTCAGAATTCCTGGATTTACGCGCCCGAACCCTCGTTGCGGATCATCACCGACGTATTCGCGTTCTGCGCGGAAAACGTGCCGCGATGGAACACCATCAGCATCAGCGGCTACCACATACGCGAGGCGGGCTCGACCGCGCAACAGGAACTGGCCTTCACACTTCTGAACGGGCTGTTCTATGTCCAGCGCGGAGTCGAGGCGGGTCTGGATGTCGATGATTTCGCGCCGCGGTTGTCGTTCTTTTTCGATTCGCATATCGACTTTTTCGAGGAGATAGCGAAGTTCCGCGCGGCACGCCGGATATGGGCCCGCGAGATGAAAAAGCAGTACAATCCGCAGAATCCGCGCTCGATGATGTTGCGGTTCCACACGCAGACCGCAGGCGTTTCGCTCACTGCCGAAGAGCCGGAAAACAATATTGTCCGAACGGCTTTTGAAGGCATGGCCGCCGTGCTGGGCGGCACGCAATCGCTGCACACGAACTCGATGGACGAAGTGCTCGCGCTCCCCTCTGAAAAAGCTGCACAGATCGCTATCCGCACCCAGCAGATAATCGCCTATGAAACGGAAGTCACTGACACTGTCGACCCGCTCGCCGGTTCCTACTATGTCGAAGCGCTCACAAATAATATGGAACAGGCATTCTACGACTACCAGGCTCGTGTGGAGAAAATGGGCGGCGTGCTCAAGGCGCTGGACAACGCATTCTTCCAGAAAGAAATAGCCGAGGCTTCATATCGCTACCAGAAAGAACTCGAGGAGAAGACGAAGTACCTCGTCGGAGTAAACGTATTCAACCAGGGTATCGAGCCGGATATTGAACTCCTGAAGATCGAGCAGAAAACCGAAGACGAACAGGTCGAGCGCGTGAGGAGATTCAAACAGAAACGCAACAGGGCCGCGGCAAACAACGCACTCGAAGAAATGAAAAAAGCCGCCACTTCGGACAGGGAAAACCTCGTGCCGCACTTCATCAACTGCATCGAGTCGCACGCCACGCTCGGCGAAATCGTGCAGGGACTCAAAGACATCTTCGGCACTTACGAAGAACGCAAATTTCTGTAATAAATTACCAATTTGTAACCGTTTACGGTATTGAGAAATGGAATTCGATCTCCTCTTTTTGTATATACCGTAAACGGTTAACCGCACATTTCAGTCATTTCCGTTGCAACTCCGCACCGCCGAAACGCAACCACCGGTACACCCTCGCTCAACATACAAGCTCTTTCTTACAGTCTTCGGCGGCAGCGTCCGTTTCTTTATCCCGCATATTTCACCTGTCGGACATATCATTTCCTTGTGCAGCCTCTTTCCCCCCGTCACTTCCGATAATATCAGTATTATCCAATAGATCAGTTTTGTGATTGCAACAGACATAATTAATACACAAACAATGAGAGTCCATGATTCCGCTGGTCCTATCGGTCCGAACATCTTGTTATACCTCCATCGAATTCAAGATTAATCCTGATTATAGCAAGAGGGTGCGACATCTATTATTTACATATACGAGCCGCTATCAGAAGTCTGTTCTACTACGAGCCGATTGCAATAACCTCATACGATCCTGACATGATCTACAGTTATATCAGTACTGATGGTCGTGCCCAAACAAAAGCGGTTTGAGCACGGCACACATGGTTTATCTTAACCTCGAAGTCAGTCGATCCTTCAGCTCGTTCCATCCACCGACCTTGTCGGTGGCTTTCAAATAGTAAATTCCGAGGAATACTTTTCAATTAAAAAGACGCATAGATAAAGGTATTTTACGCCACATATATTGTTAATAGATATTTCTTATGTTTTTTTCTGAGAATACTTGACATTATAACACTAAGTGCTTATAATAGAATTGAAAGAGGAAGGCGAAGGCCTGAAAAACTACAAACATTACGGAGGTGATTGTTATGGCAATCGTAAAATGGAAAGGTGGATGGCCGGATATGGGTTTCTTCGATCAGACTCTCGAAAGGATTGTGAAGGATATTGACGGCTTCCGCGGATCGGCAGTCGAAAGGTGGTTTCCAGCTGTCGATATTTCGGAGGATGACGACCAGTACCTGATCAGCGCCGAGGTGCCTGGAATGGACAAGGACAACATCACGGTGGAGATCAAGGAGAAGACCCTCACGATCAAAGGTGAGAAGAAAACCGAAGAGAAGAAGGAAGGCCGCAAGTATCACAGGGTGGAAACCCACTACGGCAGTTTCGAGCGCTCGTTCTATCTGCCGGATAATATCGACGAAGAGAGCGTCAAGGCATCATTCAAAAACGGGGTGCTGAAGCTGAGCATCCCGAAAGTAAAAGAAGAAAGTGCTGTCAAGAAGGTCGACATCGCCGAAGAATAATCATTACGTCCTCCCCCGTCGAATAGCGGGGGATTATTGTTTTTTGCGCCCGGCTGGGTGCATCCAAACATTTCCACTCATGAGCCGATTGTTAAATTACGATTCAACGGCCAGTCGAGCGGAAATGTTTTTGTTTTCGGCTCTTTATCATCGTGTCCAGCAGGCACCCCGGAAACGATGCCGCAAATCCGTTTGAGCCAAATATCTTGATAATAATGGCAACATGTCATAAAATCCAATTTGCAAAATCAGGTAATTTTATGAAATAAACATTAACATTATTTATAATCAACGTGCTTCGTTAATAGAGCCAATTACAAAATTATGTTCGTAGCGAGGTCGAGCGAAAATGTTCAGAGCAAGGCGGAGGTGTAAAATCCTCACAGGCGTACTTGTAGAGTACGTCGAGGACAATTTCGCGCTGTCAACGCCGCTATGGACAATAGCAGAATTCTGCAATTGGCTCAATATACTTTCGGTTTTCGAATCATTGCCGGCGATAGTATCAAAAACAACATGTGTTCCCATACAGTTAAACGGTTCCGATTTTTGTGCATATTGAAACAAACCGAATCAGCAACACAGGAGGTACAACTTGCGTATACATATTAAACACAAATTCGAACATCCGCTCGAATGGGTTCTGAAAGTCACACACTACGACCTGATAAAAGACACCGGCAATTATACTGAATTACCGAATGTCACCGATGTCAAGTTGACACATTTTACTGAATACCCGGACGGTCGTCAGGACATTGAATTCACCTACTGCGCACACGGCCAGATACCGCCGATTGCACAGAAGGTTCTCAAGCCTGAGATGCTCACGTGGCGAGAAGTCAGCAAGTGGGACCCGAACACAATGGTATACAGCTTTGAAATAATACCTTTTTTTCTGAAGAAGTTATTTTTCTGCAAAGGCAAATGGACATACACAGAGAAACGGAATAAGGTTGTCCTGGAAATGAAAGGCCAGTTGAATTTCAAAGTACCCATCGTCGGCCCCATCATCGAGAAGGCGATCTTCAAGGAACTAGTTAACAATCAGGCTGAGCTTTATGCGAACCATATAAAGAAACTCGAAGCGCTGGCCAGGGCAGAAAGAGAAAAAGATAAATAACTGGTATATTCCGCCTGATTGCAATCCGCATCATAAAAATGCTTAGCTCGCATATTTCACCAATGCGGGTTAAGTATTTCCTACCATCCTGCACAGCATTTCAGTCGTAAGATACCAAAAGAGGAAGTTCCTTTTGCATTAATTTCGAACTGTTTGACCGCATTTGCTGTCTGAATATATAATTGTTGTTCATTATTCTTTATGAGATTAACATCATGATGCGACGAATTCTAAATACAACCACACTGCACAGACCGCAAATCGCGGTTTTGATCTTCTGTATATTACTGGTAATCGCTTCGGGAATAAACGCGGAAGCTACTGAAAGCATCGGCACCCGGAATAACGACCTTGTGCTGCCGCTCGTCGAGTTGAATCCCTGGGACGGCGGAGAGGCGCAAAGAACGGAATCGGAACCGTCGGAGGGCGGCTACAAGCTGGAAGCGGCGCAAGACGATAATCGAGTGGACAGCGCGCTGGATGCTGTTGAAGATA
>JAJRTR010000039.1 GCA_024278215.1 bacterium | reverse complement strand
GTGTGTAATTAGCCATTTTCAATACAGCCGTTGTTGTTAAAGTCAGCGAAAATGCACAAAAACGCTATTTGCGAGTTCGCTATTGTTGCTTATTGTCTGTTGACAAATGTCATCCGTGCCTTTTTATACACGAATCAACAATGTTCGGCGTTCCCGGGGTGGACCCTGGGAGCGCGGATGCGACTTCACTTCAGATGGCAAAATGTTACACCTTCTTTTATTCATACTTCCAGCGTTTGGTGCGTTTTTCGTAGAGTTCGAGCAGTTTCCACTGTATGATGGGTATTCCCTGCAAGGCCTCTGCCGGTATTTGAAGTATTTTGGATTCTGTGATCGTTTTTGCTCTCACTGTGCTGTGTTTGCCGAATAAAATCTTTTCCTCGCCGAATACGCCGCCGGAGCCCTGGACGTCTATTCTCTCATCTTTGTAGTAAATGTCCATTGCTCCTTCGTGTATAATGAACAGGTCTCCCTTTTCATCGGGAATCAATTCCTGGTTTGTTTCGAATTCGACTTCTGTAGCGCTCCGGACAAGACGACTTTTGACGGGGCACGAGATCATGTCTCCGATCAGCCATGTGCCCTGAATGAAACGCCTTAATCCGAGATTCTGTTTTATTTTACCGAGGAGATTATTGCGTTTTGCGAATTCAAGGTAAAGGCTGCATGGTATCTCGAGTGCGTAGGCAATGCTTGCGGCCCTGTAGGTTCCTCTTATTTCGGAATATGACAGTGCGGCGATCTCCCCCATTATCGTGCCTGACGAAAGATAATTGTGAGAGCCGTGGTCTGTTGCGATGTACTCGACTATGCCGGAAAGCAGGAAATAAAGTTTGTCGGGCATTTCGCCTTTTCTCAGGATGAAGGACCCGGGATTATATGAAGCGACCGGGCAGTTGAGCAGCAGGCTGAGTTCGTATTGCGGCGCTTCGGGAAAATACATTTTGAGGTGTTTGAACGCATTGCTTTTTATAAAATCCTGCTGCGCCGTTATCAGCACATCCGCCATGCCGAAAGATGTGCTTGCGCCTATTTCTTTCTGTTTGTCCGTGAGCGCTTCTTCAGTATGGCTCAGCAGGATTTTATCCGATTGGTCTTCTGTAAAATCTTTTGCTTTGCCGTGAATCATGCCGCCGCCGATGTCCAGCTTTTTGAGGTTGACCGGCGTCATGTACATTTTCTTGACTTCTTCACAATATTCTTTCGATATTCCATGGCCTTTGGGGTCGTCGGTTACCATGCTGTTGAGAACGTCGAACGCGGCGATGTCGGCAAAATGCGCGTAGGTCTTGTATCCGTTTTCCCATAAAACGCGGAAGAACAAGATATTTGTTTCGACCGGATGGGGCGACAGCACCGGTCTGACTTCGAGCCCCTCGATGTTGTTCCATTTGTCCAGTTCGAGGTCGTGCACTTCGAAATTTTTCGAGAAATCGTCGCGGTCGAGAGACAGCAGCGCGCCCAGTTTTCTTTCCACTGAAGCCCTCACGAGTGGTGTCGAGAAGTACTTCACGCGGTGGTCCGAGCGCAGGAGCACTGTCAGGCCGTTGAAATGATCGTCGTGGGCATGTGTATGGAAGATGCCTTCGATTTCGTTTGCACTGATACCCAGAGAGGTGAGAGCGTGTGTGATGTTCGGGCCCGCGTCTATCAGGTATATTTTTCCCTGGTATGTTATTATGCTGCTCATGCACGGTCTGTTGATGTCCCAGCCGTTGCCTTCTCCTGTGTGAATCACGCTGAAGTATTGTCTTTTTATCTTGTGGTGGCCCAGGCTGTAAGGCGCTTCATAACTTTCGTTGTATTGCAGGTTCAGGTCCACCTCGACCCGGCTGCCGTTATAGCTGAATTCATAAACATTTGTAGCGGTTCTTTTTATGAAAACGCCGTTTTTTATCTCGATACGCTCATCTTCAACTACCCTTATATCAAGCAATTCATCGGTCTTTTTTATTTCATCAAAAGAAAATTTCATCTTCATCCGCATCAGGTTTTCAGCGAGCTTGCCGCTTATTCCCGCGGCAACCATTTTTTCCTTCGAATCCAGTCCGTAGTTACCCCGGTAGATATACTCCGCTTGTGCGAGCACCTGGTCTTCGATGCCGATCAGCAACGGCTTATCCCCTGTATTGCCGGGATGGCCGGGAATCATCATACCCTGCCTGTAGAGCATCTGAAGCACAGGGAATTCCGCAAGATTTGCAAAGTGCTCTTTCTGGAGCGGCAGGTCTGAAAGCAGTATCGCGTTCGGACCTGTTTCGCACGATATTCCGTTTAACTCCTGCTCGATTATCAGCCCTTTACGCATCAGGTGTTTGACACTGTCCGCGGGGCATCCGCATAAGACGCGCAGGTCTGTCTCTGGTTCTTCAACCCAGAATATTCCACTGGAGACTTTAATCTTTTTCATTGCCCTCACCGCAAATCATATTGAATTCTGAATAATAATTATAGAATAATATCACAAAAATATAATGATAACCCTACAACGAAAAAATATTGATAAAAATATCTTACCTTGTTGAGATCATTTACAAAGAAAAATAGCGACTTTGGGTTATAATGAATTGTTATTTGTTCTGTACTTGTGCGTTTTTATGAAAGGTAGTGCCATGTCAATAAAGACAAGATATAAGATGGGGTAGCGTAAAAACTATTAAAGGGCGGGGTCACCGTCCTTCCCGCGACATTACATGCCTGACGTGACAGTAGTCGAATTTATGGAGACACGATCCGTAACTAAAGGTCAAATTTCAGTTATGTCCCCAGAATTCTCACAATATATTGAAAAACGCACAAGTTAGTTAATCGATTCGGAGTGTTTATGGTTAACCTGAAAAAAAGTTATCACAGGCAAATATTGTTCGGGACAGCCGGGCCGCCGTCGAGTTCGCAAAAACGATCGACCGAGTCGGGCGTGCGGCGCGCGAAGGAGCTGGGCCTCGAGTGCATGGAAGTCGAGTTTGTGAAAGGTGTGAAGATGGGAGATAAAACCGCCTGTGTCGTACGAAAGACGGCGGAGGAATGCGGGATCGAGCTTTCGTGCCACGCTCCTTACTACATAAATCTCGCGTCGCCAGACAGGAAGAAGCGCGAAGACAGTATGAAGCGGTTGCTTGACGCCGCGCGCGCAGGGGCGCTCTGCGGGGCGCGAAACATCGTTTTTCACGCCGGATTCTATATGAAGAGAGAGCCGGGCGAAGTATACGCGATGATCAGGCGCAATATTGAAAAGGTTCTCGAAAGCCTGAGAGAAAATGGTATCAAAGATGTTGTATTGAGGCCGGAGGTCACGGGCAAGCCGAGTGTGTTCGGCAGTTTGGATGAGATTATACGTCTGAGCGCCGACATTGAAGGAGTGCTGCCGTGTATTGACTTTTCACATTTGTTCACACGATCATTGGGCAGATGCAACACATACAAATGTTATGCCGGAGTACTCGAGCAGATAGGCGGCACGCTCGGTGAGGATGCGCTCGAAGACATGCACATTCACCTGTCCGGCATCGAGTATGGCCCGGCGGGCGAGCGGCGGCACCTGCCTGCCGCGGAGTCGAAAATCAGGTATCGGGAAGTATTAAAAGCGCTGGCTGACTTCGGCGCGGCGGGTCTGCTGATATGCGAGAGCCCGGACGAAAGCAAAGAGAAAAACGCGCTCATGTTCCGGAAATATTACGGAAAAAGAATCAGGCCGAAAAGATGAGCCGATTGCAGACTTGCCCCGCGTATCGCACCGGTGCGGGTAAGAAGTGGAGCGCGGCGCTGCAATCGAAATCAGGACTGAAAAGGTAATAATGGCCGGATGGCATAAGACAACACGCGGCGCGGCGCTGCTCTCCGTGATATCGAACACAGTGCTTGTGGCGCTGAAAATCGGCGTGGGTATTTTCACGGGCAGCGTGGCGATAATCTCCGAAGGCATACACAGCGGCATGGACCTCCTTGCCGCCCTCATAGCTTTTATAAGTGTTTCGATCTCCGGCAAGCCCGCCGACGGCTCGCATCCTTACGGCCACGGCAAAGTCGAAAACGTCAGCGGCTCGGTCGAAGCATTTCTCATTGTTGCGGCCGGAGTGTATATCATCTACGAATCCGTGGAAGAACTTCGGCACGGCGGCGAAGTTTTCAATCTTGATTTCGGACTTGCTGTAATGGCGGTTTCCGTTATCTGCAATGTGCTGGTGTCGAGAAACCTTTTCGCTGTTGCGAAAGAACACGAGTCGCCGGCGCTCGAGGCGGACGCGCATCACCTTTCGACAGATGTGTATACATCGGTGGGCGTTTTTGTCGGCCTGCTGGTCGTCAGGGTGACGGGCCTGCAATGGCTCGACCCGGTTGTGGCGCTATGTGTGGCGTGCCTGATTATCTTCGTCGGTATAAAAGTGCTGATTAGTTCCTTCACCGATCTGCTCGACCAGAAATTGCCGGAAGAGGAGGAGAGAATCATCAGGGAGATTATAGAAGATCAGGAGCACCTCGCAGAGTTTGTCGGCTACCACCGGCTCCGCACGAGAAAAGCGGGCGCGCATAGATATATCGACTTGCATCTCGTGGTGCCGGCTGAAAAAAGTGTCAGCGAGGCGCATAAATTCTGCGACCACATCGAGTCGGACATAAAAGAAAAAATCAGAAACGCCAGCATAACAATTCACATCGAACCACCACATCATTGAAGAACGGAATCATTTGAATGAGTGCAAAAAAACATAAACGGCAAAGGGCGAATGATAAAACAGTAGCGGCGGTGAGCCTCGGATGCAACAAGAACCTGGTAGACACGGAAGTTGCGCTGGGGGCGCTCGCGTCTGCCGGTTATATCGTCGGTGCCGAGCCTTGCGACGCCGACATTATCATCGTCAATACATGCGGTTTCATCGAAAGCGCCGTCGAAGAATCGCTCGGCGTCATCGACGATATGATAGAAGCAAAGAAAGAAGGAAAGTGTTCGAAGCTTGTTGTCATGGGATGCCTTGCCGAGCGCTTCAGGACCGACCTCAGAGACGATGTCGAAGGTTTCGACGAAATAGATTTATTAGTCGGCACATCTTCGTATCCGCGAATAATAGAACTGCTGGAATCCGGTGCGACGGAAGATTTTGCGCCGCAAAAATTTATACATACACATGAAGACCCGCGCTTCCCTGCCACCCTGCCCTGGTCCATGTATCTCAAGATTGCCGAGGGCTGCTCGAACCAGTGCGCCTACTGCCGCATCCCTTCACTGCGCGGCCCATACCGAAGCCGGACGCCCGAATCGCTCGAAGTCGAGGCTGCCGCGCTTGTCGGAATCGGCGCGCGCGAATTGATCCTGATCGCACAGGACACAACACGATACGGGACCGACCTCGTGCCGAAAACTTCTCTGCCGGAGCTGCTTGGTCGATTAAATGGAATGGACAATCTGCGCCGGCTCCGCGTGATGTATATGTATCCGGAACTTGTTACGGACGCCCTTGCTGAAGCTGTCGCGAAGCTGTCTAAAGTATGTAATTATATTGACATGCCGATCCAGCACATAGACGATGATATTCTCGACTCGATGAAACGGCGCGGCGGGTCGAGCGCTGTCAGGCGGGCGATTGAAACGCTACGGTCTTATGTGCCGGATATATGTATAAGGACGACGGTAATGGTAGGCTATCCCGGCGAAACGAAGGAGCAATACGAAAAACTGATCGAGTTCCTGCGCGAAGCGCGCTTCGACCGCCTCGGCGCGTTCACTTACTCGCCCGAGGATGGAACACCCGCCGCCGGGATGCCGGACCAGGTTCCGGACGAAGTGAAGGTCGCGCGTTACAATCGCCTGATGGAACTCCAGCAGGAGATTTCATTGCGCAAGAATGAGTCGCTTATCGGCAGCACGCTCGAAGTGCTCGTGGACGAAGTGGATGAGGAATCAGGAAATATATGTTATGGCCGCTCGTATCGTGACGCACCCGATATCGACGGTTGTGTCGAAATCGAGGGTGCCGCCGAACCGGGCACATTCGTTCATGTCAAGATAACCGGGGCGGGCGAATACGACCTGTTCGGAAAAATATCCAGCCCGCATATTTCACCAATGCGTGCCAAAAAACGGGAAATGATATAGCGGAAGGAACAGAAAAGGTGCTGTTTTGTTATAAATCCGCGAGACCGGGAGCATCGGCTTCGTCGCTGTCGTCGGTGTGTTCTATGACAGGGAGCGATATTGTGAAAGTTGCGCCTGCGCCCGGCATCGACTCGCCCTGGATCGAGCCGCCCATCTGTTTTATTATTCCGTAGCATATAGAGAGGCCGAGGCCGGTGCCTTTGCCGACAGGTTTTGTGGACACGAAGGGATCGAAAATCCTGTCGAGCACCTGCGGGTCTATGCCCGGCCCGTCGTCGGAGATTGTCACCAGAACATTATCGCCCTCCTGCGATGTTGTGATCGTAATATTACCATTTCCGCGTATTGAATCCACAGCGTTGTCAACGATATTAACGAACACCTGCTGGAGCTGGATCTCATTGAGATTGAGGCTGGGCAGGTCTTCGGCGAAGTGCTTGTGGAGTTTCACGTTGGAAGTACCCTTGATGCGCGAAGTGAACTTGATGACTTCGTCGACGACATGGTTTATGTCGACTTTTTCCGGAGTGGATTCGGTTTGCGAGGCGAACCCGAGTAGCCTGTGAGTGATATCCGTTATGCGCGCGGCCTGTTTCTTGATGATGCCGATGGTGGACATGAACTCGTCGTAATTGCCGGATTTCCGCATAATTTTGTCGCTTGCGACAAGTTCGGATATCCAGCCGACAGCTTCGCCGATGACAGCGGTCGGATTGTTTATTTCATGGGCGACACCCGCGCCGAGTTTGCCTATGGCTGCGAGGCGGTCGGTTCTTATGAGTTGTTCCTGAAGTTGTTTTCTTGTGGTTACGTCGCGGAATATCTCGACCGTTCCGATGATTGTGCCGGTGTTGTCGTAGAGCTTCGAGATGGTAGCGTCTGTAAAAATCTTGTTGCCGTTGAAGTCTTTCAGCATGACTTCCAGGCCGGTTATGCTGTTTTTATCCGCGAGTTTGCTCATAAACTTACTGCGGTCTGCGGGATCGATATAAAGGAGCGAGGCGGGTTTGCCCATGACGGAGTACCTGTTGTAGCCGGTCATCTTCTCTGCGCCCCTGTTGAAGGAAACGATGTTTTCGTTGAGGTCGGTAGTAATGATAATATCTGTCGAGTTTTCCAGGATGGACTGGAGATATTCTTTGGTGTCTTCGAGTTCGTGCTGTTTCTTATTGAGCTTAAACTGCGTTTCTTTGAGCACAGTGATGTCCTGAGCGATCATGCAGATGGCGCTGAGTTCGTGGTTCTGGTCGAGGATGGGGAATCTTATAGTGTGATAATAGCGGGGCTGTCCGTCGCGTTCGATCATCTCCTGTGAGACGAGTTCCTTTTTGTTTTTTATGACTTCGTGGTCGTTTTTGCGGATCATTTCGGCCGTGTTGCGAGGTAGTATCTCGAGGTCTGTGTGCGCGATAATATCTTTGAAGTCGAGTCCGAGGTCTTTGCAGCCGCGCTGATTTATCTGAATGTACTGGCCTGCGAGGTTTTTGAGCGCGATGAAGAACGGGGCGGACTCCATGAACTTTTCGAGCCGTATTTTCGACTGCACGAGTTCTTCCTCGAGTTTTATTCTGTATGAAATGTCCCTGCTTGCCTCGATGATGCCCACGACGTTTCCCTTTTCGTCCAGCATGGGAGACATGGACGTGGATGCGAAGATTTCCTCTCCGCGCGATTTGTCCACATGGCGCTGTATACTTTTGCGGGCGGCTTTCATGCTTACCACTTCGTTGAAAAGACAGTATTCTTCGGTTATCTGGCATTCGCCCCGGAGGCGGTTCTCGACCTCGTAGCAGAACTTGCCGATAACATCTTCTTCTTTGAGTTTATTGATATCGAGGAAAGTCTGGTTCGTGTCCCTGATGCGCATGTCGAGATCGATCACAAGGATGGCGTCGGGCAGGTTGTTGAATATCTGCTTGACCCTGTTGCGTTCTTCCCTGATGGTACGTTTCGCTTTGATATCCGCTTCGATCTTTTCGAGATGAGTTTCATACAGGTCCCAGAGCAGGCGGGCGGCTGTGTGGTCTATGAGTTCGACATTTTCAGGTTTGTTCCTGAACACTTCGTCACGGACATCGTTCCTGCCGGTGACTTCGATAATCATGTTGAGATCGTCTATCTCGAAGAGGTCGCCGACAGCTGTAGTGACAATTTTCACACCGAGTTTTTTCGCGGCGATCATGCCGGGTGCTTCGGCGTTTATGTCGCACACGCCCCGGACGTTCATCCTGAAGTGTTTCATTACATTGCTGTGTACCATCTCGAGAATAGCGATGCAGCCCGGCCCGCCGCCTACGATGCCGACATTGTAGACTACAGGCGGCTCGCTGCCGTGCCTGTTTCTCATTGCGTCAATGATATTGTACGGATCGCCACCTGTCTTCATATCATGCCTCCTGTCGCCGCGCGTGAGTCGCGCACCGCAACGTCAACCGACATTATATTCTGAACCTTTGCGTTTTAAAACCGTCGCCGTATTTCCAGCGGCTTTGTTATTATTACACAGAAATGCGCAGACATCGCTTGAGCCGGGTTTTGTTGCCGGACTTGTCTCGCGCGCAGTAATCCCGCTGATATTTGTCTTAAATACTGTTGGCAATGTAGTTTGTACGGGTTTATAATATAGTTGATTACCACTTGGATATACAGAGGTGAAGCAAATGGCCAGAAAAACACTTCTTGCGGTTGACGATGATCCTGTTGTACGCGAGGCGATAAACGAGGTTTTCGGTTGCGAATATAACATCCTGCTTGCCAAGGACGGACACGAGGCGATAGAATTCGCTAATGAACAGGAAATAGACATTATTCTTCTCGACATCATGATGCCCGGTTTTGACGGTTTCTCGACTCTGATGCTTCTGAAGGATGATCCTCATACGAAAGATATTCCTGTCGTGATGCTTACCGCTGTGGGCAAAAAAGAAAAGGTTATAACCGCTTTCAGAGACGGCGCGGCAGGCTATGTCCTCAAACCCTTCAAGGAAGCAACACTGCGCAGCAAGCTTAAATCCGTTCTCGACAGTGAAGATGAGGAAGAAAGCTGATAGAAAGCGTCGGCAGAACTCCGGCTGTCTATCAACGCCCCCCTGTTTCATTTTTTATATCCAGTTCGACGATAACCCGCATATTTCACCAGCGCGGGATAAGTGTTACAATTTCAATACGGCAGGAGAGCAATTATGAATAATGAGCACGGCTGCGGCGGTTCGATCAAACCCCGCGTTTTTGTCATCGGCATCGACGGCGTTCCCTTTACCTTCCTCCAGCGGATGCTCGCAAAAGGCGAATTCCCGAACCTGGGAAACATTAGTGACGGCGGCGACATGAAGCAGATGAATTCTGTTATTCCCCCTATATCTTCTGTCGCGTGGACTACATTCATGACCGGCAAAAATCCCGCGAAACACGGCATTATGGGCTTCATCGACAGGGACCCGGCTACTATGGCGATGAAGATTCCGACATCTGTGGATATAAAAGAGAAGTCACTGTGGGAAATCCTGGGCGAGCACGGCAGGAAAGTTGTCGCCATGAATGTGCCGATCTCCTACCCGCCGAAAAAGGTCAACGGCTCAATGGTCTCCTGCTTCCTGGCGACAAACATTGATAAAGCCACCTATCCGCCGCAACTTGCCGGCAAACTCAAAGAAATGGGCTACATTATCGACGCCGACCCCTGGAAAGCACGGTCGGACCTCGACGGCTATCTCGAAGACTTGTTCACTGCGCTGGAGAAAAGGCTCGAGGCGACACTCTACCTGCTGGACACGGACCAGCCCGATTTCATGATCTCACACATTATGGAAACAGACCGTATCGGCCACTTCTTCTGGGAGTATCTCGATAAGAATGACGAAAAATATGCGCCTCTGATTATGAAATTCTTCAGGAAAGTCGACGACTTCATAGGCACTGTCTCCGACAGGCTGCCGGAAGAAACCACGATTATCGTAATGTCGGACCACGGGTTCTGCACCTTGAAAAAGGAAGTGTATGTGAATGTGCCGCTGCGCGAGGCAGGCTACCTGAAGCTGAACTCCGAAGAAGCAAAATCGCCCGCCGATATTCACCCCGACACAAAAGCATACAGCATGATACCCGGCAGGTTTTTCATCAACCTGAAAGGCCGGGAGAAAAACGGATCGGTCGAACCCGGCGCACAGTACGACAGGCTAAGGGCCGAGCTTAAAGATTTCCTGCTTACGCTTACCGACCCCGACACCGGCGAGCCGATAATAAAAAGTGTTTTCAAGCGCGAGGAGATATACAGCGGCCCGCTTTTCGACCTTACGGCGGACCTTGTGGCTCTGCCCCACGACGGCTACGACCTGAAGGGCAACCTGTTGAATCCGAGCTTCACGCAGAAAGACGCCATCATCGGTATGCACACCTACTGGGATGCCGCATTGTGCGTGCGCGGCTGTAAAATCATTGATGTCGAGAACCTGAATATCGCCGATGTAATGCCGTCGATCCTGAGCCTTTACCCCGAAATCCCCACCGCGGGCCTCAGACTCGACGGCAGAAATGTTTTTGAACGGTTATAGTCGTGTCAACGATGAAAAGACGTAAGAGAATAATTTAGTGGAAGGAACAGAAAAAGTAGACACGTCATTATAGCAATCGAGCCAGTTGCAAAATTATGTTCGAAGCGAGGTCGAGCGAAATTGGTCGGAAGCAAGGCGGAGGTGCAAAATCCCCGCAGGCGTACTTGTAGAGTACGTCGAGGATGATTTTGTGCCGACAACGCAGCTGTTGACAATTGC
>JAJRTR010000001.1 GCA_024278215.1 bacterium | reverse complement strand
GACAAAGCATATCAGGCCGACCCGAAGAACGGATGCGCGGCTGCCAATGTCGGCACGATGCTCGTTTATAACGGAAAATGCGACGCAGCTATGGACTACCTCACGCAGGCTGTCGAGAACAAATGCCTCACAGGGGCAGTGCTGAATAATTTCTCGCTTTGCTATTTCGAAGACGGCGACATGGAAAACGCACAGCAACTCGGCTACAGGGGCCTGAAACTCGACCCGAACAACGAGACGATACTCGGCAACTTCAGCTACATCATCGACAAATCCGGTTTCAACTACGAACCGATCAAGATTTCACTCGACAACAGATTCGATCCTTTCTACAAACTTCTGAAATATGAAAAGGAGACACCCATCGGGTCGCTCACGCCTGTCGAAGCGCTCGATTTCAACGAAGTCTTCCGCAACAACTACCACAAAAAAACCGTTGTAGTAGTCCCATACGAAAACCCGCGCGGCACAGAAAGATGGTCGCCAACCCCCAGTGAGTTGAAGACTAAACAGATGGTCAACCGGATTCGAGAAACCGGCTACTTCAGGGTTGTTGTGCCGGAAGGCGATTATGCGTCGATGCGTTTCAGCGACAAAGTTAAGGAAGACGAGATAAAGAAATTGATCGATAAATACGACGCCGACATCGTCTACATCGGCATGTTCAAGCGGCACATCCTTCACGATAAAGTCAACACGAGGTACAAAGGCCTGAAGAAAACGGCTTATGTCGAAGGCGAATTGCCCATCGAAACAAAAATCGTAATAGCAGGAGTCGAAGAACCTCTCTACGACATGGAACTCTCGGGCATCGCGCTTCAGGACGGTACCACTTCCGATGTGCTTTCCTACAGGGATATCGCAAAAATCAAGGACAGGGCGTTCGCTGATTACGCGGCTAAAGTTAACAACATGATACTCGACCACTACAATCTCGTTAAGTATCCCGTGCATCATAATGTAGTAAAATACGTGAAAGCAAGCATCCCGAGAAGACCGGCCGCCATCACTCGCTGAGCGCATTGATACCGAGACTTTCGGACGATATTTCTACCGTCCATACTCTCCAAATTATCCGGAGATAAATATTCTAATTACAGGAGGCTGCAATGAAAGGATTGTTTCTTGATGCGAAATGGGAACCGAAGAAGGACTATAAGGTAAGCGCCTGGGAAAAGGCGACTGGTAAAGCGATAACAGGCAACAGTGTATGGAAAAACCCGAAACTCGAGGTGCGTGAAACCAAAGTCCCAAAACCTAAACCGGATGAACTGCTCATAAGGATAAGGGCGTGCGGCATATGCGGTTCGGACATGCACTTCTACGAGACGGACGACCAGGGCTATATCATGTATCCGGGGCTGACGAAATTTCCGAGCATACTCGGACACGAGTTCGCCGGACGCGTGGAAGAGGTGGGCAAAGACGTCCAGGGTTTCAAAAAAGGCGACATGGTGACGGCGGAGGAAATGATATGGTGCGGCCATTGCGTGCCATGCCGTAACGGCTATCCCAACCAGTGTCGCAATCTCGAAGAAATCGGCTTCACAATTAACGGCGCTTTCGCGGAATATATTGCCATCGGTGCGAAATTCTGCTGGAAACTCAATGCCCTGAAGGGCGCGTGCGCGAATGCGGACGAAATATACGAAGCGGGCGCGCTGGTCGAACCGACTTGTGTTGCATACAACGGGATATTCGAGCGGGCGGGCGGATTCAGGCCCGGCGCCTATGTCGTAGTCTATGGAACCGGCCCCATCGGGCTTGCCTCGATAGCGCTTTGCCGAGCTGCCGGTGCCGCGAGAATCATCGCTTTCGAAGTGAGCGCGGGCCGCAGGAAACTCGCTAAAAAGATGGGCGCGGACGAAGTGTACGATCCGGCAAAGGTGGACAGCGTAAAAAAGATTATGGACATCACGGACGGCGACGGCGCGGACCTGCATGTCGAGTCTGCCGGCGCTCCGCATCTCACTATACCTGTCGCCGAACAGACACTCGCGATAAACAGCCGCATCGTGCAGATCGGACGCGCGGCGAAGCGCGTGCCGGTGTATCTCGAAACTTTCCAGGTCAATCACTCGCAGTTCTTCGGCGCGCAGGGACACAGTGGAAACGGCACATTCCCCAATGTCATCCGCCTCATGGCTTCCGGCGCTATCGACATGCGAAAGATCATCACATCGCGCTACAAACTGGGCAGCGGCGTGAAAGCCATCAAGCAGTCCTGCACACGTCAGGACGGAAAGATCATGCTTAAGCTGTAAAACGGACGATTGATTTTGTCAAAAATACGATTCAAAAACTTTACTTATGGGAATAATAGCAGTAATGGCCGACAAGAGACTCAGCATATATGATAATCCGACCGACTCGATCGAGTTCCTGAAAAAGATCGCGGGCGAACTGGTGAACGAGAACGCCGAACTAAAAAACAATCTCGACCTTAAAGAACGTGAACTCGATCTTATCTATGCTGTTATTCGCAATGTCACCTTCTCGATGAACTGGGACGATATCCAGGAGCGAGTCGTCGAACTCGTTATGGATTTCTTCACGGTCGTTAGATTTTTCCTCATCGCGCTCTATGGCGACAACAATACCGTGTACATAAAAATGAAGTCCTCAAACAACGATGAGTGCCCCATTTCCGACGAGATCAGGATGCCCTTTCAGGTAGACGAAAAC
This sequence comes from bacterium, assembly GCA_024278215.1. Classification (GTDB taxonomy): domain Bacteria; phylum UBP15; class UBA6099; order UBA6099; family JAJRTR01; genus JAJRTR01. The sequence goes on along the minus strand of JAJRTR010000001.1, from coordinate 3,128 downwards.
ACGCGCTGGGACGAAGTTGTGTCCACCGAGGAATGGAGCCGTTTCTTCGAAAGCATGAGCATCATCAAGGGGCTTCAATCTTCATTTATACCTCTTTCCTTTCAGGATCACGAACTCGGTTTTCTGATGATCTGCAAACACAGCAATGAGGAATACGGGAAATCCGAATGGCGATTTCTCTGCACGATTGCAAATTATGTCGGCTCGGTCATCGACAATTCGCATCTTTTCCAACTCGCAAGAACCGACCCACTCACAGGTCTTTTTACACGCAGGTTCCTCAAGCAAAGGCTGTCGAGAGAAATAGAATGGGCTGCAAGAAACGGTTCCCGCATTGCTGTTTACATGCTCGATATCGACCACTTCAAAAGAGTTAATGACACTTACGGACATCCGTGCGGCGACCAGGTCCTTGTCTCTATCGCCAACAGGCTCAGGAAAGTGCATACCAGATCAGAACAGATTTACAGGTACGGCGGCGAAGAAATTCTCGTTTGTTCCCATGAATCAGATAGAGCAGAAGCCGTCGAAAGAGGCGAACTCATCCGCAGCGTTATAGCCGACGAGCCGTTTATCATGCGGTGCGGCGAAGATACTGTTTCTAAAACTATTACTATCAGCGCGGGTGTCGCTGTGTTTCCTGAAGATGCCGCTACTATGGAAGACCTCATAGATTGCGCCGACAAAGCTCTTTACGCCGCAAAGGAGACGGGGCGCAACAGGGTCGTCGCCTATTCGACGGACCTCGACTGAAACCTGAACTTGAGAACTTTATAAGAAAATCTATCGGCTCTATAGAGAATATATTTTATGGAGTGTTATTATGGAAAACGGATACTGTGTTGTATACGTGACTGCGCCGGGTGAAAAGGAAGCCATGGAAATCGCCGGGCACTGTGTTTCGGAAAAACTCGCCGCCTGCGCTAATCTGTTGAATCCTGTCCGCTCTCTCTACTGGTGGGACGGCAAGGTGCAGGACGATCAGGAAGTTTTGATTATGATGAAAACCAGGCTCGAACTCTTCGACAAGCTTCAGGCCGCCGTCACTGAAAAGCATCCTTACGACGTGCCCGAGATCATCGCGATACCCATAGCCGGGGGCAATAAACCATATCTTGACTGGATAGATGAAAATACCGGGAGCAAGTAAACTTTGGCACATCGGCGCATCATAACGCTTCTAACGGATTTCGGTGATCAGGACACTTATGTCGGAATCATGAAAGGTGTGATCGTGTCGATTGCGCCTGAAGCGCGAATCATCGATATATGCCACAACCTGCCCGAGTTTCATATCGAATCCGCCGCATACATGCTCTGGACATATTACAGGCAATACCCCGCGGGCACAATACATTGCGCCGTGATAGACCCTGGTGTGGGCGGCGACAGGGCCGCGATAGCTGTCGAATGCGGGGGTTACATTCTTGTGTTGCCGGACAACGGCATAGCCGGCATGATACTCTCGGACAGCAAGCGGAAATACAGGGCGTTTGTGATTGAAAATGAAGACTTGATGAACAAACCGGTCAGCTCGACATTTCACGGACGCGACATCTTCGCGCCTGTTGCCGCGCATCTTGCCGGCGGTGTTCCCGTCGAGGAAGTCGGCCCGCCTCTGCGCACACCAGCCCTGCTTGATATTGCCGAGCCCGTTGCCGCGGAAAACAATATACGAGGCTGTGTTTTACACATCGACCGCTTCGGAAATTATATTACCAATATACCGTACGATATGGCTGCTTGCTTTAACAAAAAAACAATTTTTGTAAAAATCGGCAATTTTTCTATAATGGGAATATCAGGCACTTTTTCCGATAAGGAACCCGGAGAGCTCGTTGCATATTTCGGGAGTACGGGAATGCTGGAGATAGGAGTCACGAGGGGCAGTGCGCTTGAAACGATAAAACTTCCTGTCGGTGCTTCTGTGAAGGTGACAGGTCGAACCAATGATCGCTAAGTATAAAATATTTCTGTTTTTCACGGCGCTTATGATTGTTCTCGTTATACCGTTAAGAAGCAGCGCCAATATGCTCGATGTCAGCGAAGACAAAGAGATACGTATGGGAAAGGAAGCCGCCGAGCAGGTCATAAATTTTTATGGCGTAGTAGACAACCCGGCTGAGCTTGCCCGGCTGCACGGGATCGTCGATCACATAATAGAAGTGAGCGAACGCTCCAATATCGAGTACCATTTTTACATTGTCAACACGAAGGTCGTCAATGCGTTCGCGCTTCCCGGAGGCTATATTTTCGTTACCCGCGGCCTGATGGACTTCGTGGACGACGATGATGAACTCGCCGCTGTGGTCTCCCATGAAATTGTGCATGTCGCCCACAGGCACGGCGTATCGCTCTACAAAAAGAGCTTAAAGAATATGATGCTGAACTTCCTGCTGCTTGTTCTGACGAGAGACCCTAATGTTGTTGTGGCAAGCCAGATGGTACAGCAGTCCAAGGTTGATATTTTCGGACGCGGCGCCGAGATAGAGGCGGACACATACGGCATCAGGTACATGAAAAAGGCCGGTTACAATCCGCTTGCAATGCTAAAATTCTTCAAAAAGCTCGAACGACAGAGCACTCATTATCCCAATCTGCTCGCCGACTATTTCGATTTTCATCCACCGATGGATAAAAGGCAGAAGATTGTAAGAAATGAATACAAAAAACTCGGCATCGAAACACCGCCGGAAATACCTGAGAATGTTATAACGGAACGGGTGATCGTGCATGAAACATGCGGCGATGACGGCAAATGCACCGCACAGCTGACCGGCAGGAAAAAACCGATTATGACTCTCGCCGACAGCGGTGCCGAGAGCAGCGAATACGCCCGCGCAAAAAACATCAGCTCTGTCCTGAACAGCCTTTTCGAAGAGGGCGTAAGAATGTACGAATTTAAGAAACGACGGGCAGGCGGCGTGTGGAGCCTGTGGGTTCGTAATATTAAAATTGTCGAGGTGCTTCCCGCCGATATTGAAGCAAGCGAACGGAAAACGCCTGAGGAACTGCTTGACCAATGGACAGATAATTTAAAAAAGTTTCTGTGGAATGATTTTGTTGAAGATGATATATAAGAGAGCGATTGAAAAATTATGTTCGCAGCGAGATCGAGCGAAATTGTT
>JAJRTR010000038.1 GCA_024278215.1 bacterium | reverse complement strand
GAAGCAAGGCGGAGGTGCAAAATCCCCGCAGGCGTACTTGTAGAGTACGTCGAGGATGATTTTGTGCCGACAACGCAGCTGTTGACAATTGCAGCCGACCGTAGCCGAATCAGAATTTTGCAATTGGCTCAATCGTGGAATATTAAAAAGTGTCGCGTACCCCCCCGGATTTTTTTCGTGAGACATGCGGGTATATTTCACCAATGCGGGCCAAATATCGGGAGAATGCCTGTAATAACAAGGCGTAGCAAGTGAGTTGTGAGGGAGCAGCCGGCCAGCCGGCCTCTTGCGCAAAATGCAGGTATGTGACCGATCCCGAATCGCCGCAACGCAGTAGAATTGGCGTTATCGCGATTTTCCGGATTTCTCACAAAGAAATCCGGGTTAGCTGGTGAACGGATACAAATGCCAGATGAGTGCTTCGCCGGATGCGCCGAGAGATGTATCCACAAACATTGCGATAAATCCGAAGATTGCGCATAAAACTATCGGCACGATGACTGCCATGTACCATAACGACGGTTTCCGGGAAAAAATAACTCCTGAAATAAGATACGCCGCAAACGGTGCGAGCAGCGGAATCACCACAAGAATACTTATCAGCAACAGGTCGAATCCGGCTGTGAAAAAGATGTGCCACAGGCAGAATATGACCAACACCGCTCCTGTAAGTGAAACCCCGGAATCCCTCGTCGCCACTGCACCGGCAAAGAAAATAATTCCCAGCGCAAGTATTATCAAAGGCGTCCATTCGGAGTACGGCGCATAGCCATTATCAGCGATAGCCTGACGCCCTGAATACAGCGCCCACGACACCATGACCGCGACGAGCAGCACCGCAAACGATACGGCAAACGATTTAAGCTGCGCGATGCGATTGAATATCTGTTTCCAGTCGGCAACAAGAACGACGGAATCGTTGCCGCCGTCGGATTTGATTTCCAGTGTTGCCGTATTTTTGTTCGGCGAAGGATAGCCGCCGGCCTGAAGCACAAGTTCCTGGTGGCTGTCCGCGGGAATAGTGAATTCGACGGGGTCTGCCCTGACCCAGCGCGCATCTGTGAGCACCTCGCACTTGAGATCGTCGCTGCCGAAATTCTGCACAAGTATCAGGGATGGTTTGAAGCCGGAGAATTCGATTCTGTGCATACTCGCTTTCAGGAAACTTTTCTGTGGGCGGTCTTTTTCTTCGGGCGGCGCGGACTGTTTCCGCGTGTCTGAAACTGTCGGCATCGTTGATGACGCCTGCTGCTCTGCAAACTGCGGAGCGGTCTGCCGGGGCTCGGGTTGAGACCGGGCTGCCTGTTGCTGCTCAGCGACAGCATCTGTGGTTGCGGCGACGTTTGGATTTTGCGCCTGTGGTTGCGGTGGCGGCACCTGCGGCGTTTTCGGTTTGGGCGGCGGCGCTGATTTCTTTTTCGCCGGTTTGCGGTTCATGTTCGCAATTGTCGATCTGAGAAAAGTAGCTGCTACTGTTGCATTTTTTATGCGTTTGTCGGGGTCCTTTTCCATGCAGCGCGCGACGAACTGGTCGAGACCGGCCGGTATGTCCGGGTTTATCTCCCTGAGTGGTTTCGGGGACTCTTTTAACACAGCATGAGCTGTTTCCTGAAACCCGGCAGGATCGAAGGCTGGTTCGCCGGCGACCATTTCATAGAGCATCGCGCCGAACTGGAATATGTCGGAAGCCTGTGAGGCGGGCGCGCCGGCGATCCGCTCGGGAGCGGAATATATCAGTACGGTATCCACACTCGCGGCCGCTTCGACGATTGTTTCTTCAATAGGAATCGCTGAGAAGGAACATCCGTCGAGCAGTATCACCTTCGGCTGTTGTCCCATTCGTCTAACAAGCATTATCTTGCGCGGCACCACTGCTCCGTGTGCCCGGCCGCCCGGCTCGGCGTGCAAGTATTCGAGCGCCGTCGCCACCTGCAGGGCAAGCTCCATAGCTCGCTTTGCAGGTAGCGGACCGTTTTCTTTCAGCGTTGAGTGCAGGGTTTTTCCTTCGATGAAATCCTGTTCCATATATACATAGTTTCCGACCACCCCGGTCGAGCGGACCCGCACAAGGCCCTGGTGATCGAAAGTTGAAAATATCTGCGATGAAGAATTGTAGCGGTCGGAGATGTCTTTTTTCGTGGCGAATTCGGGGCGAATGATTTTCAGCGCAACAGTGCCTGCGTTTTTAAGATTTGTCGCTTCGTAGACAGTGGACAGTATGCCCTGCCCAAGCTTGCCCTTCATCTGGAAATGTCCGAAATGCTGATCTGCCAACTTACTCTGTGCTCCTGTCCGGATTGAAGTTTAAGTACCACACTTTATCCTTATCGCCGCAGTTCCCCGAATATGTCCACAATAGTGAGTATCATAATTTTGATGTCGAACCACACGGACCAGTTTTCAATGTAGTAGAGATCGTAGCGGACACGCTCCTCGATCGAAGTGTCGCCCCGCAGGCCGTTCACCTGCGCCCAGCCGGTCATGCCCGATTTTACCTTGTGGCGCTCCATGTAGCGGGGGATATCCCTGTCGAACTTCTCGACAAAATAAGGTCTCTCCGGTCTTGGCCCCACCAGGCTCATGCCGCCGCCGAACACATTGAAGAACTGGGGCAGTTCGTCGAGCGAAAATTTTCTCAAAAAGCTGCCGAAGCGCGTTACCCTGGCATCACCTTCGGCAGACCAGCCGGGGCCGGCGTTCGTCTCGGCGTCGGTGCGCATCGAGCGGAACTTTATCATCCATATAATGCTGCCGTCCAGCCCCACCCGCTTCTGCGAATAGAAAACAGGACCCGGAGACTCGATTCTGATAATGACAGCGATAATCAGCAACAGCGGCGCAAGGATTATCAGCGCCGCCGCCGATACCACAATGTCCATTGCTCTCTTCACCAGGGCGTTGACGCCGCGCATGCGGATGCCGTGTACCCTGATGAGCGGCACGCCGCACACTTCCTCGTACATGCGCGGCCCCACGAGCAGTTCCATCATATTGGGCGCAAGCATGCACTCGATACGCCGCCTGTCGCAAAGGTCCACTATCTGTTTCATCAGGTAATGGTATTCAGGCTCGAGCGTGACAATCAAAATATCAATATCTTTGAGGATAATCAGCTCCTCTATTTCGTCGATATTGCCGGCAAGCGGAATGTTTGCCAGTTCTTTGCCGGATTCTTCTTCCAGGTAGCCGACCACGTGGAAGCCGAGTTCCGGGTTGTGGGCGAGCCGGGCCACGATGGTTTTGAACGCGCCGCCCGTGCCAATTATCAGAAGCCGTTTCTGGCCGTGGCCCCTGCGCAGCATGGCCTTTTCTATCGAGCCGACAACTATTCTGCCGAGGCTGATAAGAATCACAGCGAACAACACGCCGGCGAGCATGATGAGCCGGGCGTAGGAAAACTCGCGATAGAAAAAGAGCAGCGCCAGCAGCGCCAGCGAACTGTACAAGACGGATTTCAACACGTTGAACACAATGTCGATTGCCGCCTGGCCCCGCTGGGGCATATAGAGCCCATTCTGCTTATTGAAATAGACGATCAGGATCGTGAATATCGCTTCGAGGATAAGGTAGTTTTCTTTTGAAGGCCTGTAGAGACCGGGAGCAAAGAGATCGAGCCGCACAAAATACGCTATTTCTATGGATGCAAAGGAAATGAGAATATCAACAACAAGATACACAGCCGTGAAAGCTACGCAAAAAACAGGTGCCGACAGTTTTCGGCGTCTCATTTCAAGCCACCTTCCAACCGGAATTCATTATATTTTTCAAGGACGAATTTCTGTATTCTCTTTTTATACACTTCAACATCGAACTCTTCGGCGTGACGCCGGACAGCAGACGGGTCCAGAGCTTTTTCGTCAAATTTATCGACCGCTGCCGCAAGTGATCCCGGTGTCTGCTCATCGAAAAAAGTTCCCGTTTTACCTTCCACCACTGTTTCGAGCGCGCCGCCCGCACCATAAGCTACCACCGGCCTGCCGCTCGCCTGCGCCTCCAGCGGCGTGATACCGAAGTCCTCTTCGCCGGGAAAAATGAACGCCCTGCAACCGGCGTAGTAATCCGCCACCCTGTCGGGAGGCACAAAACCGGCGAATTCTATGTTCGGCCCGGCCATATCCTTCAGCCGTCGCATCTCCGGCCCGTCGCCCACAATGACCAGCTTCCGGCCAAGCCTGTTGAATGCTTCCACCGCGAGGTCCACTCTCTTGTACGGCACGAGCCGCGAAAGGACAAGATAGTAGTCGTCAACACGGTCGGCGACGTGGAAGTTGTCCGCGACGACCGGCGAATGTATAACAGTCGCGTCGCGCCGGTAATGTTTTTTTATCCGGCGCGCCGTGTTTTGCGAATTGGCAATGTAGTAATCAACCCTGTTGGCGGCGGCGACATCGTGCATCCGCAGATAATGAAAAAACAGTCGCATCAGCGGCCTCGTCAACGGCCCGAATTCCGACATGTACCGCGGGAAGAATTCCCAGGCAAACCGCATCGGCGTATGCACAAAACATATATGGCAGGTTTCGGATGTCGTGATAACACTTTTAGCCGCCATGTGGTGGCTGCTCAGAACGACATCGTAAGCCGTCAGATCGAAACTCTCGAACGCGAGCGGAAAAAAGGGCATGAACAGCCGGTGCTTCTTCGTCGAAAGAGGCAGTTTCTGGAGAAAACTGGTGAATATATTTTTGCCGGCGAAATATTTCTCCATGCGGGCACGGTCATAGACAGCCGTGAACATGGGCGCGTCGGGGTATATCTCGCCGAATTTCTGCAACACAAGATCGGCCCCTCCCCAGGTGACCAGGAACTCGTGTACGAGGGCTATATTCATTTAACTGCCTGTCCGCAACAAAGATTCAAAAAATCCTTTTTAGGATAATATCCTTATTCTGACATAAAAACCTGCGACATGGTAGTGCTGTGAGCTACATATAATGGTGATGGGAAAATGAAGTGGCTGAATGTATTTTTACCCGCATTGGTGTAATATGCGGGATAGCGGGCTTTGTGACCACTCGCGAACTCTACGAAACGCAGAATTTCATTCTTAAAACACTAAGGCCGCGATCAGAATCGAACTGATGTTAGAGGTTTTGCAGACCCCTCCCTGAAGCCACTCGGGTACGCGGCCGATTGCGCTCGATTTATGCCCCCGGTTTACCATAAGAGACAACATGTTAATGGCTCTTTCATATTATACCTTTTCATATCCCGTTGGCAAACCGGTTTTTCAATCGGGGTGTGCGACATAAAAGTGGGTTAAAAACAACCACATTTTTAATGTGCGAAAAACAGGGACTGGTAACGCTGTTTTTTGCGGTACCTGTCCCACTTTTCGCAAAAAAGCACTTTTGTGTCGCACAGCCTTTCAATTGTGGGCGCACTCGTTTTGTTCATGTGCAATGGGGATGTAAAAGATGCGGTTAACGGGTATCACGAAAAGCGAGCCTTCGGGAAAGGTCATTTTACTCATGTAATCGGGTGCGAAATCCAACCTGACATTGTCGCGGTTGACCACCATGTAAAACAGGTAGATACATTGTAAGATCGAACCGCCTGTTTCTGTTTCTGTAAGGTTGCCGTCGTCGAAAAAGATGTTGCCCGAGAGCCTGTTTCTTACGATGTCGAACACTACCGCCGAATTGGTGATGAAACGGGTGCCGGCAGGATATTCTTTCAGTTCCGTGGTAAGTGCGTCGAGCATGGAAGCGTAGTCTGCCGCGCCCATCGCGTGAGCAACGCACACGGGAGGCAGCGCTGTCGAGTTTTCCGAAATGTCCGGGCCGTCTGTTTTCCCGTCTCCGCCGTTTTCGATGCCGGTTTTTGCGATGCCGAGGTAATCTAAGAGCGCTTTTGCCGCCCGCCTGTGTGTCTTAACATTCGGGTGATGATTCGCATTGTGTACCCACAGCTCGTTTGCAGGCTCAACCAATACTTTGTCGGTTAGATCAATAAACTTTATCCCCTCTTCATCGAGTATTTCTTTGACGGAGTTATGGACGCCGGCGAGTGGATAATCGCCGGGCCGACCGATGAGAAGAGGAAAGAGAGCGACTCTGAAATCCGCGGAAATCGCGTTCGATTCTTCCTTCATTTTTGCAAATAATTCCCTGAGTTCCGCCATCCCCTGTTTGTTGTCCGGGCCGTGTATATCGCGATACCATTTCAGCGTTTGAGAAGTCAGCCGACGGTTTTCCAGGAGCAGACGAATGAGTTTGACGAAAGGGATTCCCCTGAGTCTCAAGCGGAGATTGCGCCTGTTTATCAAATCGTACAATTCAAGGAATTCGGCTCTTTTGCCATGGTAAGGTGTGTCGTTGGGAATCCAGGTGTAGACGATTGTGTCGGGCGACACATTGAGAGCCTGTTTGAAATTGACATTATAAATGAACGGCAGGTCCGCGCCAATGATTCCATAGTTGATTATATTCCATTTATTCGGATTGCCCCGGAGTTCGAGGTAGGTGTTCATGGCGTTGGGATAGGCCATGCCTGCCGGAACAGCTTCGCCGTAAGTGAATGAGTCACCGATGAAAACGATGCGTTTTTCGTCGCGACCGGGTGGTCCGGGATCAGGCAGTTCGGTCATTATTTTTGTTGCATCGAAGTTGTGGCGCACACATTTCACGGGTTCGTTTGTGTCGATAATCTCGGGGCCGATATTTATAGTTTTCGCATAAGCGTCTTTGACGATGTGGAAATAGAAATCGAAGTAATAGTTGTTTCCGCCTTCGTCGCAGACAAGGTAGTCGACATCGCCGTTATTGGTGATGGCTTTAATGTCGTATTTCGAGTAAGAAGTTTCCTGTTTTCCCAGAATATGGGAAGAAACCGTATTGAGAATAAAAAACACGAGTGCGAGGGTCGCTGTCCAATAGAGCAATCCAAAGAGGAACGCGTGTTGGTCCTTTGTTGTTTTTCTCCGGGACACTATTTCACCGTCTTATCTGCCTGACTCCGACACCAGCTTTTTCGTGCCGGCAGTCTCGTTGCGAACATATTATTGCAACCGGCTCTATCTTGGTATGATTTTATAGTACCCGAATCTTGAAGAGTCGGGGGTTAGCTCCACGCCGAGTTTCAGGGGCATGATTATCTGCATCTGGAATGCCTGCCTGATTCTTTCATAAGAAGGGTCCCCCGGTATATAACACAGGTAGTAAAGGTCCTCATGATCTCCCAGTTTTTCGATATTGTCCAGCGCAACATCCGGGAGCATCACCATAATATCCGACAGCGCCTGTATCGGAGCCGGGTCGCCGACAACTATGATTGTGTTTTCAGATGATTTCGCGATTATTTGCTGAAACGCATCCGTCATTTTTCGTCCGTAATAGAAGTAATCGTAACCCGGGTCGATATTCCTAACGTGGAAATGCAGGGAGAACGCAGCTATCAGCAATAAGAGTACCGGCACGATTATTTTTTCATGCTTTTTATATTTCCGGACAAGATATTTCAGCACGAAGCACCCTATCAGGACCAGGCAGACATCGGTATAAAGGAAGAATCGTTCGCGGCAAGCGAGTGTTTTCCAGAGCAGGCTGATCATGACGAAATACGTCGCTCCCAGCGCCCCGAAAAATACGATTATCTTTTTATGGTATTTCCAGCCGACGACTATGCCCACCAGGGCAAGTAGTACAATCAGCGAGGAGAAACTGTCGCCGCTCCTGATTCGCATCATTTCGCTGCCGAGGTTCGACACCAGGTTATCCAGAGACACGTTCGCGCCCGTGACAGCCCCTTTAGTATCGTTGAGAGTCCAGTTTGTGGACATCTTCAACACTATCTCGTGGAGCAGGTTGGGGATCGCGAGCGCGACGGGTATCCACATTACGGCAACGATTCGCCTGAAAGAAAAAAGCGCTCTGCACAGAAAGTATATCCCTATGGGAATGAACAGGAAAAGGATGAAATGCTCGACCCGGGTTTGCGCGGCGAAAGAAGCGGAGAATAACGACAAATAAATGTATTCGTGTGTGTGGTGAATGAAGAAGCCGAAAAGCGCCGCGAGAGCGATAACCATGAAAAAGATGGAGACAACATTGTTTTCACCGCAGATGGACCACATCGAGTGAAGCGGATGCACCGCGAAAACAAAAGCTGCCAGGATGCCTCCCACATTGGAGTCGGTTGTTCTTTTTGCAAGCAGAAAAAGCGGGATTACCGTAAGTGCGCCGAAGATCGAATTGGCGAAGTAGGCAGTGTACTGATTCAGCCCCAGCGGCCAGAACAGGATCGACAGGAGGAACGGCCAGCCGATAGATTTCTCGAACGGATTAAAAGGATGAAAATTCGGATCAAGTATCATTTTCGCGTGCTGCATATTATAAAAATCGTCATTCATCATTCCCGCGTGATGCGGGTAGATTACTACCCGGATAACGAATGCGACCACAAAGGTGAGCGCCAGACCGTATATGTACTTTCGGGGAATGCCGGAAATAATATCCTTATCATTTTTCCAAAGTGCGAATATGCAATATATGACCACGGAAAGGGTAATGGCCGCAAACGGCGCTCTGGCGGCCTGCGTGTGTTGCTCGATCATTGCCATGAATTCAATCGGTGACATAGTTCTCTTTCGCGTAATTCTTCAGAAGAAAAGATTTTTTAAATATACTACGGAAGAAACTCCTGTTACGACAGTAAAAACAACGCCCGCGAAAATAATCGGTATGAACGGGATCGGTTCATAAATATGAATCAAATTGTCGCCGGCGTTCCTGTTTGCGATGTCATGCCGGATAACGGCGATGTTCTCGGCGGTCAGGCCCTCGGAAGGTACCTCCAGCATCGCTCTCGCTTCGTGCGAAAGAATGCCGAGCGACTCCCGGATCGGGAGATCGCCTTCCTTGAGTTCGTCAACGTTTTTTACAACCACCTGCGTGTTCGTTATGTAATACTTAACCAGTCCGTTGACGATACCATACAGCGCCATGAATTTAATCGAGCTTGCGAGAACCCTCGTCAGGGTATACTGAGCTTCCGCAAGCGACCAGCCCGACGCATAGAAAACAAGCAATAAATAAAATATGTAGAAAAGACCGTGGTTGATCCCCCCGAGGTTCTTATTGATGACATCGCCCACCGGCTTCATAATGATGAAGACAATAATAATTATGAATTCGGGGCTGATGCGCAGGTATTTTTCTATGGCCGCCGCGAAGTAATAATAGAAAAAACTCATTACAAGAAAGATCATGAGATATGAGGAAAAGAGCTTCAGGTAATCCGGCCAGCCGGTTTTGAACTTACCGAAGTTTTCCGTGATGACCGACCTTAGTTTCCCGGTCCCTGAAAATATCTCGAGGTTTATCCACATATACGCCAGCGCTTTCAGCAGGATATAGATAATGCCTATTACAAAGATGTTTATGAGTAATGTAAAGCCGGGAAAGTATTTGTAATACACGTGTTTGTAATAATGGAGAGGTATGAACAGGTTGCAGAGAGCGAACGTCTTGGCATCTCCCGCAGGCCATATCTTCATGCTTCGCAGCATGAACGATACGAGAAAAGCCAGCAAAAAGTTAACTCCTGTTATTTTCAATTCCCAGATAATCGCTTCGTTGTGCGTCAACAGCGCTTTTGCCGTGAGCACACCGTAGAAAACAAGTCCGAGCATCAGGAAAAACAAGAGTGTCCGGTTTTTGACTTTGCTGGTTCTCATGTCCGTAACCGTCGCCGCTGTCAGAAGGGTAAACAGAAGAACCAGTTGGATGCTCATCAATCATTCACCTGTCGTGTAATTCGTGGCTGAACGAAAACCTGCTTCTACCGGTATAATATGTGCCCGGAATACGCAGAATAATTATATCATACAGCATAGCGCGAATCAAAATACGGCTCTTCGCTTTTTGGTATGGATAGAGAAATATAGTGTGTCGGAAGTTGTCTCAAGTATTTTGATACTCCGGAGTTTGCTCCGGGGCGCTTCATTAGATATTAATACAACATTTTTTGTAACGACACTGTCGTTGCACTCCAGGAAAAACACCGCGCCTTTCCCCCTTCACACATCGCGACGATTACTGTGTTATAATGATTTTCAGTCAAAAGTTTCAGCGGTTCCTGTTGTTTGACGTCATTTTGCGGAGTTAATGAAATATTGTGAGAGCTATCCTCAGGGTTGGACATAGTTGCAACAATAATTGTGTTTTCTGTGCGCTCACTATGGAGCGCGAAGCGCCCCGGTTGTCGACACAGGACATAGCGGACAATATCCGGGTCCTGAAAGAAATGTGTTTTTCAACAGTGATCCTGGCAGGTGGAGAGCCGACAATACGCGAAGACTTCCGGCAGCTCGCCGACAGTATCAGAGAACACGGCATGAATATCGGCTTGATAACCAACTGCAGGATGTTCGCATATAAAAGTTTCGCTGAAAGATTCGTCGGTTATGAGCCGGAATACGTTCAGGTGCTCCTGCCGGGGCACAATGAAGAGATACACGACGCGTTGACCGGTGTCGCAGGCTCGTTCAAACAGACTGTCGCGGGACTGCGCAACATTGCCGCGGGCGTAAAAACCCTGAAGTTTCATACTGTAATAACACGGGTCAATATCGAGTACCTGAATCATATCGTCGCTCTCGCGGGCGCTATCCGGGCAGATTCGGAGATAATGTTTTCACTGCCCGAAAATGACTTCGCCGATGCGAAAATGAGGGAGCTGTATTTCCCGGATGTCGCTGCCGCCGCCGCCGCGGTGGACGCTGCAATAGACCTGTACAGGTGTGTACCCGGCAGAAAGATCACCTTCAGCCGCAGCAGCTTTATTCCCTGTGTGATGCCCGCCCACAGGCAATCGGGAACGGATTTCTGCGCAGAAAAGATACTGTCTGCATGTGTGGCTGATGAAGATGGCCCGGCTTATTATGAAGCGACACCGGGAAAGTATTTCAAAGAATGTCTCCATTGTTCGCAACAGTTGAACTGTCCGGGCGCGAACGCGCGGGTTTCCGCGGAAAATGCGACCCCTTTTTGCGAACGTATGCCGAATAGTCTCGGCTACGATTTCACACGCTCATATCCTGTGGGTGATCAGGGCGAATGTCCCGGCGGGGCCAGTTTCTGCGGCAGGCACCATCGTTACAGGGAAACGGCGGTTCTCGTTGATGGGAATCTTGACATCTTCGAAGTCGCGAACGATATTTACAGTTGTCCGGTGATGAAGATGGTGAAGTTCGAGCGCGAACAGCTCTATCTCAACACAGCGGGCCACACGAGAAACCTGGACTTCCGAACCGCCTTCAAACGGATTGTACTGCATGAAGGATGCCATGAGTGCGACAGGGCGGGAGTGTGTTCGTGCGTTTTTGTGCCGGTCGGGGGAAATGTATACGCCGGGGTTGTTGAAAAGGAAAGAGCACTCCTCGGGAAGCTCGAGGGGAAAGTGCTCGACATCGGATGTGGGACCCCTGTGCTGCTTGACCTGTTCGAGAGCAAGGTGCGCAACGGAGAGATCGAATATACGGGCGTCGACAGCAGGCCGCACGAAGGAATCGGCCTCGACATTATCAACAGGAATTTCGAAGATTTTGAAAGCGCACCCAACGTATACGATCACGTATTGTTGCTGCGAAGCTACAACCATTTTCGCGATCCTGTGTATGTCGTCCGCAGGATTGTCGATTTGCTGAAGCCGGGCGGCACTCTTTACATCTTTGAAAACGGCATCTTCGCCAATCTCAAAAAAGATGTCGCGGAGGACCCGCCCGCGAATCCTCGTGAACCTGTATATGAGCATTTCAGAAACCACTATTCCGAAGACGCCCTGCGGTTGATTCGCAGCGTACACGATTTTAAAACAGTCCATCATTCGCCGGTCACGCCGGATACCGCCAATCAGTGGTTCCTGGTTCTGAAAAAATGAGTGGACACACCCTGGAGGTGTATTCAACAATGACATCTGACGAAGCCGAAAACGTGTTGAACAATTTCTGGTCGGAGATATTCACAGTGTTGCGTGGACTACGGCCCGCGGGCATAATCGAAGTGGCGGAGCCGGATATCCCGGCATACGAAGACTTTTTTCAGAGAAACGGCCTGTTTTATAAAATGATCACTGCCGCGCAACTGAATAAGATACGTAAAGAACGAAAACACGATACCCTGCGAAACTACAGGAACGAGTTTCTTTTCTACATCGGGCGTGACCGCGCGGATGTGGAAAAACTTATGGAGGCCGATTATGAAAATGATACATGCAGCGTCGGCATTCTTCTGGGGTACCCGGCGTGTTGCGTGAAAAAACTGGATTCGTGCGGCCTGGAGTCGATGAACGCTGAAGTCGCCAGAAGCCGTTTCCAGTACATTGCCCATATTCCGTGCTCGGCGGATTGCGAAAAAACAGTTGACTATGAGCGACGTGTAAAAAAAGAGATCGAAAGATACAAACAGGCGAAAGTACAGGATAAGACATGCGCCGATGAAGCCGTGTCGCCGACAGGTGCGAAACAAAAGTCGACACTCGGCAACAAAGCTTTCGACCTGTGTTTCGGGAAGGCGGATGTGTCGGACGGCGCTGTACCCTGCTCGGTCTATCTCGGACAAAAGTGTAATATCGACTGCTGCTTCTGCTGCCCCATGCAGGGTGATACGGTAATGGAGCGAAGTTCCAGGGAAATCATGTCCGACATCGCGAGAATCAAAGGCACTATTTCGCCCACTGTGACTTTCACCGGGGGCGAACCGACAGTCAACAAACAACTGATAAAATACATTTCCACTGCGAAGGAACTGGGGTTCCGTTCGGTGGGCATCCGGACAAACGGCATACAACTCGCCGACATGAACTATGTCGAAAAACTGGCCCGGGCGGGTTTGTCTTATATAAGGGTACTATCGATAAGCCACATCGACAAAAAATGCGACGAGGCCGGCCGGAGCAAAGGTATATGCAAAGCGTCACTCGAGGCCATAGGCAATTCGCTCGAACTCGGATTGGATGTTTTCGTTATTATTCCACTGCTGAGATCAACATTTTTCGGCCTGACCGATCACATCGAATATCTCGTCGGGAAATTCCCCGGCATCGAGAGGATCGAGTTGCAGCCCATTTTCTCCGGTGAAGATTTTCCGCTCGGGCCGGCGGAAATAGAGAGTATGCTCACAGGGATCACCGAGCGCCGCGTGGGCGGCGATGTGCTTATCACGTTTGCCCCGTTCGAAGCGCCGCCGCCGTGTCTTTTCAATAACATCGAGAAAATGCTCTCCTTTTTCAATTTCCCGCCTGTAGACCATCCTGTTGAAACGATGTTCGATAAGTTCAATGTCTGCAACAACTGCTCTTTCAATTCAATATGTCTCGGGCTGCGGCCCGAGTACAGGAAGTTTTTCCACACAGGTGTCGCGCACAACGTCAACACACATCAGGCGAGCGCGATCCTGAGGTATTCACAGAAAATTTCACCCACTTCTTTTCTCGACGCGGAACAGGGCATGAAGTTCAGCCGGGACAACCTGGTGGTCAAAGCCGAGAAGACCGGCTCCGACGGCGACACGATCATCGACGATGTACTTTTAAGGGTGAAGTTCAAGTGTAACCAGAAATGCCTTTTCTGCTACATCGACACCTCCTGTCCCGATCCGACACATGAACAGATACTCGCGGAGATCAATGCGCTACGCGATTCCGCCCGGCGGATAAATATTATCTCGATAACCGGTGGCGAACCGACAATGAACCCACGGCTCCCTGAATATGTCAGCCTCCTGCACGATGTGAAAGCGGAGGAGCTAAGCCTTCAGACGAACGCTGTCCTGCTCCACGACATGGAGAAAACAAGAGCGCTTGTCAGGAACGGGCTCGACAGCGCTTTCGTGTCCCTGCATTCGCACGATCCGCAGGTATCCGATCTGCTCACGGGTATGAAAGGCGCATTTAAAAAAACGATTGCGGGCATCGACAACCTTATCGAATGTGGAGTTTTCGTTTATATCAGCCACGTTATCAATACGATGAACTGCACAATGCTGCCTGATTTCGTGGAATACGTTTCCGGCAGACTCGGGGGCATACCGATTGTTTTCTCGGTTGCCGCGCCGCACAATACTCAACTGTTGTACAAGGGGATTGTGCCTGTATTCCCGGATATCCGAAGCCATGTCATAGAAGCCGTTGAAAAGTGTTATCGGAATAAAATTCCTTTTGCTGGATTCTCGGGTTTCTGCGGCGCGCCGCCCTGCGCCCTCGGCGGCGATCTTCGCTGCTATCCCGATCTTCACAGGGTGAGCGGTCGGATGTATAAAAACGACTGTTGCACCGACTGTTCCCTGAATGATTATTGCTATGGATACAGGCAGTTATATGTGGATGTCCTGGGCGACAGCGAGATATGCCCGATAAGAATGGAGGATTTCAGGCCGGAGATTCGCCCCATGAAGAACAGGCTGGACTTCTTCCGGAATTTCTATAAATGACTTCCCGAACCGCCCCTCGATGCGAGGAAAATATATCGCATTATTTCAAAAATATTTATTTATCTCTGTGGAATTGTGATAGGATATATGCAAGGAGCTGATTGTAGAATTTTATGATCGGCTCACAGGGTGTCAACAGTGTTTTATTGAGTCCAGATGAGATTGGAGTGATGAACGGTGAGAATAACGGTATTCGGCGGTGCCGGCGACATGGGTAGCGAGGCGGTCAGAGACCTCGTCAAGGCAGATAATGTTGAACACCTTATTGTAGCCGATTACAACAAAACCGCCGCGCGCAAACTGGTGTCCGAGCTGGAGGACGACCGTGTGGAAGCCGCCTTCTGCGACGCGAACGACCATGATGCGATTGTGGAAATAATGAAGCAGTCCGACGTTTCCCTCAGTTGCATCGGGCCGTTCTACACTTATGAAGAGAAGATGATCCGTGCGGCGATCGACGCACGGCGGTCTTATGTGAGCATCTGCGACGATTACGACGCGGTCGAGAAAGCTCTGTCGCTGGATAAGCAGGCGAAAAACGCAGGGATCGCTGTCCTGTGTGGAATGGGCTGGACGCCCGGATTGTCCAACGTGCTGGTGCGGCAGGGCATCGAAAGCATGGACAAAGCAAGCGAGGTGCATGTGGCCTGGGCCGGCGGCGCGGACGACTCGGAGGGTATCGCCGTTATCAAGCATACGCTCCACATTTTTACCGGCGAAGTGCCCACTTTCAAGGGTGGGCGCTGGACAAAAATACCAGCGGGCAGTGGTCGTGAGAGAGTCGAGTTTCCCGAACCCATAGGCAAAATCAGCGTCTACCACCTCGGGCATCCCGAACCTGTTACTATTCCTCATTTCATTCCCGGACTGGATGTCGTTACGCTCAAGGGTGCCTGCACACCTGAATGGGTGAACCCCATGGCAAAGGCGCTCGCGGCCCTGGGACTGACCAACACGCCCAAAAAACGCAATTGGGGCGCAGACTTCTTCCATGCTGTCGGCCCCGCACTGTTCAAGAGCAAACACAGGCCGATTTCAGGTATTCACGTGAGAGTGCTCGGCGAAAAGGACGGCAGAAAAGTGATGTATACGGGTACGTGTGTCGATAACATGAACCGGCTCACAGGCATTCCGGCTTCCATCGGAACATTGCTGCTTGCCGGAAAACAGATCGAAGCACGTGGCGTGGTCGCGCCGGAAGTCTGCGTTCCTGTCGAACTTTTCCTTGTCGAACTCGCAAAACGCGACATGAAAGTGGAATCGGGAATCAAAAATTTATGAGCCGATTGCAAAATGCGGTTTATGTGTAAGGCGGCTTTACTTTTTGCCATAATTTTATATAATTGGATGCGAAAAAATCTTGAAGGAGGAAGAGAAGTATGCGTAGAATGCTGTCAGTACTATTAGTTGCACTTTTTGTTCTGGTGGGGGCTGGAACCACGGCAAGAGCCGTTGACCTCAGCATGTTGCCCGGCGACCTGCAGGACAGGGTCGAAGACCTGATCGCCACAAGATTCCCGCCGGAACTCCACAGCATCACGCTGGACCCGGAAGAGCCTGTTGCCGGTGAACCCACCAATATCGAGGTGGAAATTTACAACCCGAAGGATATAACTTCAGATGAAACTTCAACTGTTTACGTTATGTACTCGACTGACTTCGGGGAAACATGGGAACAGATCGAACTTGAAACAGATGATGATAAAGTGTGGTATGGAGAGTTTCCCGCCTTCGACAGCGGCACGGAAGTTATCTATCTCGTACATGCTATCGACTCGTCCGAGAACGTGTACACAACCGTACCGTGCATGCTCATGGAAGGCGAAGTGCTGGACGGAGAAAAATTCAATAACGATTATGGCAAGAGCGACTGTGTGAACTCGGGCGACGACCTGAGCGCATGTGAAGACATAATGCCCCGGGGCTGCATGATCAGAATGGCCGTGGACGAAGAACCTATCGACGACGAGGAAGACGAAATCCCGGACGACTTCGATATTCTGGACCACCGCATCGGATATGATGAAAATTACTTCTACATCGACATAGCTGTCCAGGGCAAGATTTCACAGGGAACAATGAATCCGACCGATCTTCACGCTTATGTCGGTGTTATTATTGACGAAGACAAAGTCGGGAGCGGCACGGATATCGAACAGTTGCTGGATGCCGGTGGAGTTCTCGTACACGCGCCACTCGCCGAGATGGCCGGCGGCATGGTCAAACCCTGCTTCTACGGCTACCAGCAAGGCGGAGAGTTCACGCAGGACGACACAGCAGTTGTATGTGTCAACAAGAGAAACCATCTGATTTTCAGAGTGAGTCGGGAAGCTGTCGGAATCAACGACAGCGGACTGTACCAGTTTATTTCCCTCGGCGCCACGATCACCAATTTCCCGGATCCCATCGACGGTACCGTATACGACAACACACGTGTCACCACCACACACTTCACGGAAGACACCTACTTTGCTGTGAAGTAATTTCGCGAACGTAAATTAAGATATAAAGAAGCAAAAGACAAGAACAAAAAGGGGCCGCAAAAGCGGTCCCTTTTTATATTCCGGCACCTATTCTCCTGTAGTCCAATAGTGTCGTGTCAACGATGAAAAGACGAAAGAGCCAATTACAAAATTATGTTCTGCTGCACCCGGCTGCAATTGTCCCGGTCTCGTTACAAAAATAATTTTGCAATCGGCTCCATAGAACAAAAGCCTGCACCCTGATATAGTTAGTAACAGTTATGAAAGTCCTTTTTATCTACATGGGAACGGAGAACCTCGGGGTGGAGTACCTCGCGGCAGAGGTGCGCGCGGCGGGGCACCGGGTCGAGCTCGCTTTCGACCCCTGCATTTTCGGCGGTCACCTCATGTGGGACATCCCTTCTCTTGCGAAACATTTCGACCTGCGCCCGAAGATTATCGAAAGAATTATCAGAGAAAAACCGGATGTCGCCGCTTTCTCATGTTTCAGTGGCAGTTATCTCTGGTCGCTGGAAATCGCCCGCGAGATAAAAAAAAGAATGCCCGAAATCAAAACCGTTTTCGGCGGTGTGCATGTTAGCGCAGTGCCCGATCATGTGGTTGCCGAGGACTGTATCGACGCAATTGCAGTCGGCGAAGCAGACACATCGTTCCCGGCGCTGCTCGCTGAGTGGGAGGCGGGCCGGCCCGGCAGAATAGACGGCGTATGGCTCAGAGATGACGGTGCGATCTTCAAAGGCGCTCCGCCGCCGCCTGTGGAAGATCTGGATACACTGCCCTTCCCGGCAAAAGAACTTTTCTACGATAAAGTCCCCGCGCTCGAGCGCCACTACATGATTATGAGTGCGCGCGGCTGCCCGTACAACTGCACCTACTGCTACAAAAGCCTGTCGCACTACTTCCCGCCCGGCACAAAACTTATCCGCCGCCGCAGTCCCGGCAATGTGCTCGACGAACTCGAGCCGGTCGCCGCTCGGGGACGTGCCCGAATGATAGTTTTCCGCGACGATGTTTTCACTCTCCAAAAGAAATGGCTGGAGGAATTCACCTGTGGTTACCGCGAGCGTGTCGGCCTGCCCTACTTCTGCTACACACACCCTAACGCCCTTTCGGAGGAAAGCGCGGACCTGATAAAAGAGAGCGGTTGCGTTTATGTTACAATAGGCATCCAGTCGGTAGACGAAAAACAGCGCCGCGAGGTGCTCAACCGACGATACCGGAATGACCGCGCTCGAAAAACCGTCGAGATGCTCAAGAAGCGCGGCATACAAGTTTCTGTCGATCACATCATCGGCATACCCGGCGACAACGAGGCGATTCTCAGCAGGGCCGCTTCATTCTACAACGATCTGCGCCCCGACCGCCTGCTCACTTTCTGGCTCACATATTATCCCGGCACCGAGATTGTGCAGATCGCACGCGAACGAGGCTGCATTTCGGAAGAAGACAGGCGGAATATCGAGCGCGGACAGGGCGGACACCGTTACAGCGGCGGCGGCGCTTCGCCTCCCGACCCGGCTATCCCCCATTTCGCTGTTTTCTTTTCTTCAATCTTGTTGCTGCCGCGAAAATGGATAGCTTTTCTTATCAGGAAAAAGCTCTACCGGCACTGGCCCACTTCTTTCGCTATCAATAACCTGCTTCTTTTTATCAACGCCCTGAAAGAGCGCGACCCCTTTTTCTTCTACAACCTCCGCTATTTCATCTCCAGCAAGCACGTGCCGTAAGCGGACGTAATCTGCATTTCTCACAAAGAAATCCGGGCTAAAGGACCTGAACTGTGATATATATCATAGAAAGAAAATCAAGAGATCGGCAATAAACAGAGCTTTACATGCGTAGTTGATGCAAGTATGATACCGTAGCTACAGTCAAATTCATAAAAGGGGAGTGTGTGAATGAAGGGATTCAAAAGTATTATCGGAGGTCTGGTGTGTGCAGGATTAGTGTGGTCTGCGGGATGCGGAGGAGGAGGAGGCAGCGGCGGCGTGCCGGCGGCGACTGCACCGAACAATACGCCTGCAATCTCAAACTTCAGCGCGTCGAAAACAGCTGTATTATCAGACGGCGAACAAACGACAATCACCGTCAGCGCGAGCGACCCGGACAATGATACATTATATTATACATGGAGCAACACGGGCGGAACACTCGTGAAGGTTTCCGATACGCAATATACATTTTCAACGACCAAGACAGGTGAATATGAGATAACAGTAAATGTAAATGACCGGCGCGGCGGGCAGGTAAACTCGACGATGAAGATAACCTGCTTCGGAGCAAGCGCGACAGAGGGCGCGGTAAAGGGATCGGTCTCGGTGACGGCATCTTCGTCGCGTCTTGCGGCGGCGCAGGGTCCGACCTCTTCGGGCAATACGCTCTCGAGTCCGCTGAAGATAGCGGCGCCGTCTTTGCGCGATCTGTCGCGTGAAGTGCGGTTCAGCAACAGGGCGCCTGTCCCGCAGGCGTGTGATACGGAAAATTTCAAGTCAGGCGAACTGATAATGAAACTTAAATCGGGAGGCCCGGTCGCGGATTTCGCGGCAGCACGCAGCCTCGCGGTGAAGAAACAGAGCCCGGGCGGGATGGCCCTTGTCGTCCTTGATGTCGATGGCCTTGACAACGAAACGGCTGCGGCGCGTACCGTCGAAAAATGTATAGAACTCAATAACGCCGCGGAAGTGAAATATGCGGAACTGAACGGAATCAGGAGCCACATGTCCACCGTTCCCAACGACACATACTACAGCCGCCAGTGGCAATATCCGATGATGAATCTCCCGCAGGCGTGGGACATCACGACGGGAAGCGCGGATGTTGTCGTCGCCGTGGTCGATTCGGGCATCGTGTCCGGACATGCAGACCTTGACGGAAACTTGACGGCGGGCTACGACTTCGCGGCGGCGGAAGAAAGCTGCGACGGCGACGGATTCGACAGCAATCCCGAGGATGTATCTGACTCGCGATGCGCGAGCGGCCCGGTCTCCCCGGCTAATTTTTCGCATTATCACGGCACACATGTAGCGGGCACGATCGGCGCTGAGACGAATAACGGCATCGGTGTCGCAGGTGTGAACTGGAATGTAAAGATCATGCCGGTGCGTGTCGGCAGCGACGATTACGGAATACTCCAGGCGATACTTTACGCGGCAGGCCAGACCAACGATTCGGGCACGGTTCCGGCGGAAAAAGCCAGAGTTATAAACATCAGCCTCGGTTCGAACCCTCCGGGCACCTGTCCTTCGTCATGGCAGGATGTCTATGACACTGCTTTCAACGCCGGTGTCGCTATTTTCGTAGCGGCCGGCAACGAGTATGATGAAGGCGGAAACGGACATCTTAATCCTTTAGCCCTTTGCAATAACATTGTGGCTGTGGGGGCTGTGGGAAAGGATATGAATCACGCGTACTATTCGAATACAGGTTCGGAACTCACGCTTGTCGCTCCCGGCGGCGAACAGTATTCAGACATGGATAACGGTATTCTCAGTACAGTTCGAAACGATGCTACGAACTCTGATACAGATTACGGTACCATGCAGGGAACATCGATGGCCACGCCGCACGCCACAGGGCTTGCAGCCCTCATGATAGCGGCAAACCCGGCGATAACCCCTTCCGAGATAGTAACGATAATGACACAGACGGCCACCGACCTCGGCGAATCCGGCACCGACGATGTGTTCGGCGCGGGTCTCATCAACGCCTACAAGGCGGTTCTCGAAGCGAAGAAGCTCGTGGAGACTCCGACAGAGCCCACCACGCCGGTCATCGCGCTATCATCTACCGATGTCAGTTTCGCATACACAGAAACGAGCAAAACCGTCATCATCACCAACACAGGTTCGGGAACCCTCTCGCTCACAAGTGTGTTCGACACAGAAAACAGCGGCGGCAACTGGTTGTCGACCTCCACCGAAACAGACACGGACAAGATAACTCTGACTCTGACAGTCGACCGTACAGGTCTTGCCGCAGGATCATACACGGGTAGTATCGGCATTGAATCCACCGGCGGCACCGCCACTATCGCGATCACTATGCAGGTCGACGCGCCCGCACCCACGCCTCCTTCAGATTGCACCAACACAACTATTTATATTATGACTTTCGATGAAAACGAGTGCACTGAAGACACTTGCTATGCTTCAGCGGAAGACGAGGTTTCGATCTCGGGCGGCGACTACTCCGTCTTCGAGATTCCCGCAGGTTCGCACTATGTCGTGGCCGGAACAGACTGCAACAACGACGATTATATCTGCGATCAGGACCAGGACTACTGCGGCCTATATCCGCTGATAAGCGATCCCGACGCGGTATCCGTCACGGGGCAGACATTTACGAAGAGCATCAATTTCTCTGTCTCGAAAGCTACGATATCAAGCGCTTCGCGTGTTGCGAATCCTTCAAGATTGAGATTCAAGAAGTAGGACGGATATATTACATATACATATACACATCTCGATTCCAACGGAATAGAGCTCACATAAAATTATCTGCCGACCGGCCAGAAAACCGGTCGGTTTTTTTGTGCGTTCCCAGGGGCCACCTTTGGAGCGCATGAAACTGGAAGCGCCGGCTTCCATCATAATATTATTGGAGACAACATCCAGTCGCTTACGGCGAAATAAAGAGACTAACGGTTTGTCGTTAGCTTGCTCGTCATCTCGAAACTGTCGAATACCTTCCCGTTGCGGTCGATAGCCTCGAACGACAGGTGGTCGCCGTCAATTGTCACATTTATAAAGTGGTATTTAAAAGCATAGTACTGTATCTGCTCCCACTCTTTGTACTTGGTGTTGTCGAGCGACGAGCCGCCGCCGCCGGTGATGATATAGTAGGGGCCGCCGGGTATGGGCCACTGGCCGCGCTCGTAGTCGTGCGTGTGGCCTGAGAAAATAATGTCTGCCTTGTACTTCTCGAACAGCGGCACAAGATTTGCCCGGATTGCAGGCTCGCCGTCATAGTAGCCGCCCGACCAGCACTCGGAATAGGGCGGCTCGTGGAAAAATATAAACTTGAACGCCGCGTTCTTATATGCTTCAGACTCGAATTGCTTTATCATCCAGTCATACTGCTCCGTTCCCTTGCGCACGTTATGCGCCCCGGGTTCATCCTGTGGGTTCAGAATCATGAAAAAGCTGTTGCCGTAAGTGAACGAATAGTAATAATCGTTCGGCTCGGGATGCGACACAAACTGCTCGAACCACAGCACGCGATTGCCGTAGCCGTAGCCGCCGTACTCGTGGTTGCCGATGGCGATATATGTGGGAGTGTCGATGGCGAGGCGTCGCATGGGCAGGAAGTATTCCTTGCTCCACTGGCTGTAGCTGCTGCCGGAAGTGACCACGTCGCCGACGTTAAGAGCGATGGCGGGGTGGTACGGGATCATCACGTCGATAACACTTTCGTGTGATTTCGAATCCGTGCGGTTGTCGCCCCAGACAGCGAATACAAACGGCGTGTCGCGCTTGATCGACGTTTTGAACGTACTCTGCGGGGCCGCCAGTTTGTTGGACACTGCCATATATTTGTACTCGGTTTCCGGCTCGAGGCCGGTGATAACTATTTCGTGTACTGTCTTGAGTTCGTTGTCCTCGACGACATTCGTCAGACCGTCTTTGCCGTAGTAGACAGCCGCCCTCGCAGGCACAAGTGTCTCCCACATTATCGTCATGCCGTCGGGCTTCGAGTTCTGGAGGTAGGGTCCCTGGTGGAAGATCGGGTATTGCGCCAGATAGCCTTCCAGAGGCTCGACGGAACGGAGCATGACATTAAGGGCGGCCATTACCTGTTTCGCGTCGGTTTTGCCGTCGAGTGACGTGAGTCCTCCGGCAATTTCATCAACCGCGTCGAGTATTTCGGACGGCGGTTCGGGGTGTTGCTCGATAAGGAGTTTCGCCCTTTTAAGTTTTTCGGTGAGTTTGTCTGCAAGCTCGACGACAGGCCCCAATTTTGATGCCCTGAGCACAGCGCTCCGCAGGCCTCCCCGGCTGCTCAGGTCCGTCACCTTAACAGCCAGAACTACTTTTTCACCGGGTTTCAACTTGTTCTTAATGTTAAGTTTCAGATCTTCTTTGAAACTTTTTATCTTCTTTCCGTTGACGTACAGGACACCGGTCGTCCTGACGCTTATGTCCAGGTATGCGGGTTTGTCGTAATACTCGAAACCGTTTACCGTTTCAGGAATCGTATATTCAGTGCGATACCACCCGAAAGCCTTCTGCCCTGGAATCTTGTGTGGAAGGAAAATCTTCTGCCAGTCGTCCGTTTCGACGTGTGGTTTCGCGTTGGACTTGCCGCCGGAGGAATTAAAAATCCAGTCATCGATTTTTACGGTATCTATGCTGCGCAAGCTGTCGAGTCCGGCGAGGGCGTTTTCGATGGAGATGAGTTTTTCCGACGCCAGCGCCCTGTACGACGCGACAGTGAGTGCTCCCACGCCGCCCATGTTCATAGCGCGTATCGCCAGCGTATAAGTCCGACCTGCTTCAGCCGACTTCGTCAGCAGCGCGCTCCCGAATCCGTTGAACTGCATAAGCTGCTCGCCGTCCGCATATACAATTCCGGCATCGTCCACGCCGACTTCGATAAACAACGCCTTGCCCGCTTCAGCTTCCGGCACAGTGAATTCAGTGCGGAACCAGCAAGTGCTCGTCCCCTTCCAACTCCGGCCCACCGCCACCGGCCTCCAGCCCGAGTCGTCGAAGCCGGGCTTCAGCGCCTGCGGGTGCTCGCCCTTTTTCGCGCGCCAGTTCTCGATGCGTACACCGAGTCCGCTGCGGAATGGTTTCATACGCGCCACATCCGACGGCACCTGCGCCGCCACAGCGGGCAGAACCGCGACAGAAACAGAAACAACCGCGACTACAATAAAAGCAACAAACAGGCCGGCTGATCTTTTGAACATTATTTTCCCTCCAGTGCTTCTTTCTCTAAAAAGCGGATTACGACTCTTGAGTTTTGTTGATACCAATTCTAACCGGCAACGTGTTGGAAATGAAGACTCTATCACAGAATCTGTAGGTTTTGTTTCGAACCGGGTTTGACAATAACATAATCCGAGTCATTTTTATCGTTAATCCGCATATTTCATCAATGCGGGCCAGAAAATCGCGATAACGTCTATTCTACTGCGTTGCAGCGGCGGTAAAAGAAGTGTAGTTCCGGGAGTGATGATGAAGAAATCAAGAAAATATTGACATAAGAGGGATCGCCCCTATAATTATAAACTGCGTTAGCCGGAGTGGTGGAATTTGGTAGACACGCTAGCTTGAGGTGCTAGTGCGAAAATATTCGCGTCCCGGTTCAAGTCCGGGCTTCGGCATTATCGACTTGGAACGACATTGACAGTACACTCGATTTTTTTTGAGCCGACAAGTTAAAAAATTCACATGCGCCGGGAGTGGCGATGAGCAGTTCAAAAAGAAAGAGATACAAATTCCCAAAGACAACGGTCGAAAGACTTTCATATTACTTCAGAGCACTCGAAGAAATGGCCAAAAGAGGCATAGACACCATTTCTTCCGAAGCACTGGGCAATAAGCTGAACATAAAATCTTCGCAGATACGCAAAGACCTTTCCTATTTTGGATATTTCGGCAAACGCGGCATGGGCTACGATGTGCGCTATCTGCTCAAGGAACTGCGCTATATCCTGGGTCTCGACCGCGAGTGGCCGGTGATTGTTGTCGGCGCGGGACATCTTGGACTCGCCATATCCCGCTACCCCGGCTTCGATATGCGCGGTTTCTCCATCAAGGCCATATTCGATATGGATACTGAAAAAGTCGGCACCGATATAGACGGCATTCCTATCAAACATGTCGACGAGATGGAGCATTTTATCAGGGAAAATGAAATAGAGATGGCTATTATCGCCGTGCCCGCCGAACATGCCCAGAATGTAGCGGACACACTTGCTGCGGAAGGCATCAAGGCGATTCTCAATTTCGCGCCTGTAACTCTCAAGGCCGAAGACGATATCCGCATCCTGTCTGTCGATCTCACAACAAAACTCGAGGCTCTCGCCTACTATATGAGTTTCAACAAAGACAAACTCTGGAAGATTATTAATTAATTTTTAACCGCATATTTCACCAATACAGGTTCAAAATCGGGAGAAGGCCTATAATAGAGCTGTTGATTTATATAAAACCGGGTTGATTTTATGAATTGGAAAAACATGACATTATTGCGTATTACGGCGATAGCCGTTTTGACAGCCTGCGTGTTATTTGTTGTGAACTCGTGCAGCGGACCGGGCAACGGGTCCGGCGGGAATGCCGCCGCGGCGAAGAAAAAGGATGCGCAGTCAATCAAGTTGTCCAATTCGGAAGAAGAAGGAACCGGCACAAAACAGGACGAAAAAAAGAGTGTCGACTCTGCGGCCCGAGCGCAGCGGTCGGGAACAACGCCAACACAGGAATTCACTACCGGCTCAGCGACATCTCGAACCGATAAAAAAGAACCCGTAACAATCATCATCGACGAACTGTGCGGCGGCGGCGAGTTGAAAACCACGCAGGTTAAGAATCCGTTGCTGGATGCACCGGGCAGCGTCTATTCGGTGATTTCTCTCGAAAAGGAAGATCATATATGTATCGAGTGGAGTGGAAGCCGGATCAAAAGTATTAACGTCTATGCCCTCGAGCCCATCGGAACAAAGATCAGACTGGCATCGTTCAGAGGCGGGGCGGCCGCGGGGAATCGAAAAGAACTTGTTATTCCGCGGAAGGATCTCCATCTTTACAAGTACTTCAATGTTATTGCCGCAGGGATGAATGATGAGGGAAAGGTCGTCGCTTCAGCCGGAAGCAGAGCGTTGACTTTTGTCGAAAACGCGAAAAATGGAATGGCCGATGATTTCTCCAAGATATTCACAATAACTAATATGGGATACGATGCTTACGGGGGAAATGCCGGTTGCGGTCGACACGCATTAGAACTTTACCGGCTGGCGCGCAAGTATGGTTTCACCCCACGAATGGTGGATATAAATTTCAGCAGTTGGGGAGACACACATGTGTTTGAAGAAATATTCGTCAGGTCGATGAACAAGTGGGTCGCTTTCGATTCGACGTTCAGTGTTTACTACACAGTGGGCGCAAAACCGGCGAATGTGTTTGAAATGCACGAGGCGCTGGTAAACGGCAAGGTCGAGTCGATGGGATATGTGCCATATAAAGATTCAATAAAGAGACTTGAAGGATACTACATCAACCCAAGATATCTTTTTAAGAATATTGCAGTCGGGATTTTCGATAACAACCCGGGGAATTCATTTTGTTACAGTGATGAATACTCGCTGCCCTGGAGCCGTTGCGCAAGGAAGATGGCCACCCCGGAACTGTGGTATCTGCCACCCGAAAGGATAAGGATAAACAATAAATCGATCATTTTTCAAAAGGGAAAAAACAGGAAGAGTTTCACTCTGGATAAGATCAGGATGAGGAACCCGGTGCCGGCGGACGGCAGGCTGATCCTGAAAAAGAAATATTGCCCATTGAATGAGCCTTTCAGATCGCTTGTTTACCATAAAAAACAGTTCCTTGAAAACGGTGATTTCGAGAAAGATGCAGACAGCGACGGGGTCGCGGACGGCTGGACTGTTACGGGCGCCGCGGGGACCGCGCTGACGGATATGCACAATTTTGTCGCAAGCGGCAGGAAAGCGCAATATATCAAATTCGGGCACCAGGGCGGAAAAATCGTGATACCGATACCTGTAAAAGATGCTTATGATGATAAGCTCATTTTTCACCTGACAGGCTTTGCTCTCGTCAAAACAGGTAGCGCCCGGATCGATATCGTCCCCGCAACGGGCTCATGTTGCACCAACGGCGACATCTATCAGTTTTCCCAGCGGTACAGTCCGGGCAACTGGAACTTCCTTATGTCGTCGGGTTTCCATCTCGACCAGGCGAAAGACAGAACACTTGTCATCACCGGAGCGCCGGATTCGGAATTGTTTCTCGATGATTTCCGTCTGTACCAGTTGAAAAGATAATTCTCGAAATCGACATAGTCGCCTGTATGATCGTTTGTATGCAGCCGGTCGATGAATCCGGCAGCCGCATTGACTACCGTAAACGCGAGGTATAACATAAAGAGCTGCTTGCAGAACTCTGTTCTACTGCGATCAGTTGCAATTGTCCGGAGCTGCGTTGTCCGCCGCAATTGTCTTCAACGTACTCTTATGAGTGCGTATGTGCGGATTTAGCGCTTCCGCCCTGCTCTGAATCAATTTCGCTCGACCTCGCTACGAACGGACTTTTACAAGCGGCTCCCGAAAACCTGTCTGGTTATATTATGAAATATTTGAAAGAGCGTCCCATATATCTGTCGATGGTTTCACATGACGGATCGAATGTGCTGCCCGCGGTGATCGACCGGGTCCGGTTCCTGGAATATCTGGCGAAGTATTGCGACATGTACGGATTGAATGTAACTGCATACTGCCTATTCCCGGACAGCCTGCATCTTGTGGCGACGCCGTCGAAACAGGAATCTGTTAAAAATACAGTGCGAATGCTGAAAACTATGTATTCAAGATACATGGGAAAGAAGAACGGTAACACGGTCTCATGGAAGCGGGAACTCGTCGGCTGCACACTCGACGGCTTACCCGTCTGTGAAGCCGCGAGATATGTCGAGACGCTTCCGGTGCGGGCGGGTCTGGTGGACAGCGCGGAAGACTGGCCATGGAGCAGCGCGGCGGCACATTGCGGTTTCGCCCATGATCCACTCGTCGAAACACCAGTGCCTGATATGAAAAACATTAAAGACTGGAGCGCCTTTCTGAAGGAGGAACCTCGCAGGAATTTTGACGAACCGATATAAGGCGATTTGGAGTGCGACAATTCATTGTCGCTTTCATCGTCGGGAATTAATTCCCGGACTAAGACAAAGCGGTGATGAAACACCGCACTCCAAACATGGTTAGGGACGTATTATGAAAAAAAACAATGTAAATATGTCGAAAACAGTTGTAATCATGATAGTTGTTTCACTGTTGGTTTCGGGAGTTCTCATAGTCAACTTCAACATAAAAAGCAGAGCGGCCGTTTCTGCGCTGAAGGCAAAAGCAGAAATAGAAAAAAGAGAAGAATGCGAGATAAAAGGAAGTACTATCGGAATGCCGGATAATTTAAAAAACAGTCTTTTTTCCTCGCTATCATATCTGTTGAGACCGACGTTTTCAGGTTCCGCATACATGGAATGCGGAGAGGAACCTGTGCTGACTTATGTTTTTCGCGACTATGAGATGGACAAATCCGGTGAATGGAAATTCGTCATCGAGCGAATATCTGTTGTGCCGCCGGGCGGCAAGCCACCGAAGGCAGTACAGGATGAACCGATGGAGTAATAATTTTGCGATTAACTCAACCGGTCATTTTTTTCTGTTTTGTAATGATAATTATCATTAGCGTGGTTTTTCCCTGAAAGTTGTCGATTTCCGGGAAGTAAGGATGATAATGAACTGTCCGAACTGTGGAAAAATGCTTGAATTGCACGAGAAACAATTCTGCACCGGTTGTGGCGCGGAACTCGACTGGGCTGCCATAAGGAAAAAAAACAAAAAGGTCATCGGCAGTAACCTTCCTTATGGTATGCGAGTTGTGGTGAGCGATGTCGAGATGGAAGCACGCATCAAGGGCATGATATTTGGAATGATCTGTTTTTTTGTGGCTGTTTTTTATTACACCAACATAATTAATTATGTAATAGTTCCGAAGGCTATCGGCTACGGGATTTTCTTTTCTTTTTTCGGTGGTATTTTCGGCATGTTCG
The DNA here is from genome assembly GCA_024278215.1 of bacterium. Classification (GTDB taxonomy): domain Bacteria; phylum UBP15; class UBA6099; order UBA6099; family JAJRTR01; genus JAJRTR01. The sequence goes on along the minus strand of JAJRTR010000038.1, from coordinate 34,628 downwards.
TGGCGGCGAGACTCCCGGATAATATAAAATCCCAGATTGCCGGTTCGTTTCGATTTATCCCCACAGAAGGCACACTGTACCACATAGTAGATTTTATGTTCCTGCGTTTTTCTTTCCTTGAACCGAAAAGTGAAAAGAGGAAGCCCAGGAAAAATAAAAAAGTAAAGTAACGATTGAACGAAAAACCCGGAAGGCCTGCCGATACAATTATGACGAAAGCCGACGCTTCCAGTTTCCGCGTTCCCGGGGCGGACCCTGGGAACGAGTAAAAACTCCGAACTCCGAACTCCGAATTTTCTTCAAATCACTTCATAATCAGCGAGGGGAGCCATAAGGTGACCGGAGCGACATAAGTAACAAGCAGGAGAACGAATAGCATGGCGAGGTAGAACGGCCAGAGCGATTTCGCCATTTTCTCGATGCTGATGTTGCCTATTGCGCAGCCGACGAAAAGCGTGCTGCCCACCGGCGGCGTGCAGAGCCCGATGCCCAGGTTCAGCATGAGCATGATGCCGAAATGAACCGGGTCCATCCCGATTGCAGGGCCTGTTACCACCGGCAGCAGAACCGGTGTCACTATCAGTATCAGCGGTGCCATGTCCATGATGCAGCCCAGCACGAGCAGCATCACGTTTATCAGCAGCAGCAGTACTATCCTGTTTGTGGTAACCGCCGCGAGAAGCGCAGTCACCTTTGCAGGCACCCCGAGATAAGCCAGCATAAAGCCGAATGTCGATGCCGTCGCTATCAGCATCATGACCATAGATATGGTCTTTACCGAATTCAGTAGAATCTTTCCGAACTCGCCGATGCCGATCTCGCGGTAGATAAGGAATGTCACGAGGAACGCATATACTACCGCGATGGCCGACGATTCCGTCGCGGTGGCAACGCCGAAAACAACAGCGCCGACGATAATAACCGCCGTGATCAGGCCCCAGAATGCGTCGATAGTGATCCTGAGAGCCTCGCCGAACCCGATCTTTTCGCCTTTCGGATAATTGCGCAGCACTGCGATGATGTAGGATACGATCATGAGAGTGATGCCGACCAGCACGCCGGGGATCACGCCGCCGAGGAAGAGCTTGCCGATCGACACCGCGCCTCCGGCGGCAAGCGCGTAAATGATCACATTATGGCTCGGGGGAATAATGATGCCCTGTGTGGACGATGTTATAGTCACAGCTACTGAATAGTCGGTATCGTATCCTTTTTTCTTCATCATCGGGATAAGGATCGAGCCGATGGAAGCGGTGTCCGCGACAGACGAACCGGAGATGCCGCCGAAGAACATGCTGGCGAGTATGTTGACCATCGCCAGACCGCCCCTGATGCGTCCGACGAATATATTCGCGAAGTTGATCATCCGCCTCGCTATGCCGCCGTCGGCCATGATCTGTCCCGCAAGTATAAAGAATGGGATAGCCAGCAGCGCGAACGAGTCGATCCCGTCGGCCATCTTCAGAACGACCGCCATGGGTTCGAGCCCGAGATACGATATCGTGACAAAAGAGGCTATGCCCAGCGCGAATGCTATGGGTACCCGCACGAGCAGCAGCACGAAAAACGTGCTTATAAGCAGAAAGGTTGCGACATTCACCGGGTCCATATCTACTCTGCGTCCGCCCCCTTTCCCGTTTCTGCAAACAGGTCCTCAACTGCGGGCTCCCGGCCCGCGAAGAGGTCCAGAAGATGCTTGAGCGCGTGCATGAAAATAAAAATGCCCGCAAGAGGCAGCGCGAGATATGTATATCCTACGGGTATTCCTGTTGCCGGGTTGATCTCGTTGTTGTCCATAACAAATTTGACGAGCCTGAAGCCGCCGATAACCATTAGTCCTGAAAACGCGATTATCAGCGCGAAGGAAAGCCGATGGAAGAACATGCGCGGCCCCGCGCTCATGCCGCGCACAATGAACTCGACTGCCAGATGGCTTCCGTCGCGCACTCCCAGCCCCGCTCCCAGCATACCGAACCACACGACAAGTATTACCGATATTTCTTCAGACCATGACGGTGTCGTGCCCAGCACGTAGCGCGAGAAAACCTGCCATGTGATTATCAGCACAAGGGCAGTCAGAAGCGCACAGGTCACAAACTCCACGAGCTTCGAGATTGCTTTTAATAGTGCTTCGTAAGCTTTCATCTTCAGTTAGCGGCTCTTAATCTCAACTCTCCAGGGTTCGGAAAACGGTATGGCAAAAGATCAATTCTGAACGGCAAATCAAGTTCTTCAAACATTGTATAATCTTTATCCATATAATCATTAACTTCACAAAATGATATAACAATTTTCATGTATCTTCTGAGTATCAATAATGGTGGAAATTTATCGTTCCGTAACATCCATTCTATAAGATCAGTAGAACTTTTTGAAGAATTACATTTCCTGCAAGCATAAACAATATTATCCCCAGAATCAGTACCACCGTTTTTTCTTGGGATCAGATGATCAAGAGTCAATTTGTCTCCGCTCCCACAGTAACAACATATATCATTACCAAGCTTTTCCTTTTCGTCATCATATAAAGTTCCGATTCTCATTGTGCCGGTACATAATCCTTTATACAGTCTAGCACGCACCATATAGTCAAGCCGTTGATATTTACTATGATTATGGTCCAATGCAACATGTGCCATTGCGATATTTGCGTATATCCAATAAAGCTTCTCTCCCAACGTCTTGAAATCTATCTTTTTGCACATACGATCCAATACTCCGAATCATCCGTCTACCCGTCATTTATTACTCGTTCCCACCGTCCACAGCGGGAATGTAACGACTGGACGCTCCCGCATCCGCAAAACTTATTACTATTCAACTTTATAGCAGTTTATTATGGTTTACATATACAAATCAACAATTCATGCTTGATGTGTAATTTCCTGCTCATTCCCCTGCTTGTTTATAGTGTCGTGTCAACTTTGTATTGACATATTGAGTGTAGACAAGGGCGGGGTCATCGTCCCGCGCCTGAGCATATATTACGCATAACTATTTGTGCGAGCAAAAGTTGAGGCGGGCCGCCCTTGTCTACCCTTTTATCGGTTTTACGTCTTTTCATCGTTGACACGACACTATGGTCCACCATGTAGGAACACCGGGCAATGGAAGCTCCAGCTTCCAGACTTGTTGTCTTTCCTACTTCACCGCCTGTATTCGTTTTATCAGGCCGCCCAGGTCCGCGGCATACTTATCATAAATGGGCTGCACAGCGTCGATGAACGGCTGCTTGTCCGGCACATTCACCTTGTTGCCAGCTTCACGCACCGCCTTCATTCCCGCTTCTTCTTTCGCCTTCCACAGTTCGATCTGGTAGTCCTGCGACACACGTGCCGCGCGGGCGACGATCTCCCGCTCGCTCTCCGGCAGACGGTCCCACACTTTTTTGCTGAACAGTACTATTTCCGGAATTCGCGTGTGTTCGTCGAGCGAGTAGTACTTCGCCACTTCGTAGTGGCCTGTAGTCACATAGCTCGGCGGGTTATTCTCCGCACCGTCGATGACGCCCGTCTGTATCGCGCTGTACACCTCCTCGAACGCCATCGGAGTCGCCGATGCGCCGAGCCCGTTCACCAGGTCGATCATCACGGGGTTTTTCTGCACACGAATCTTCAGGCCCTCGAGGTCGGACGGCTTGTTTATCGGGCGCCGCTTGTTGTAGAAACTTCGCGCGCCGGAATCGTAATACGCCAGCGTCACCATGCCGACCCGCTCGAGTTCCCGGCCCAGTTCCCGGCCGATGGCGCCGTCGAGCACTTTCCATTCGTGTCCGGAGTCGCGGAAGATATAGGGAAGGCTGAACACACCCATGTTCGGTGAAAAACTGGCCATGGGCGAACACGACACCCGGTTGATGTCGATGATGCCCATTTGCGTCAGTTCGATGGTTTCTTTCTCGGAGCCGAGCTGCGCGCTGTGTCGCACGACGACCTTCAGCGCACCGCCTGTCTCGCGCTCCACTATTTCTTTTATCTTATAAAGACCTTTTGTAGTGGGGTATTCGGCGTTGTGGTCGTCCGAGGCGATAAGCACACGCTTGTCAACCTGCGGCGCAAGCGAAAACGACACCGCAAGCGCAAGCAAAAGAACATATATGGTCGCTTCAATAAACTTCACAATTACGTAGTTTCCCGATCCTGTCTGATTGTTTTCCTTATTGAGCCAATTGTAAAAATCTGATTCTGCTACGGTCGGCTGCTATTGTCCATAGCTGTGTTGTCGGCGCGAAATCGTCCTCGACGTACTTTGCAAGTACACCTGCGAGGATTTTACACCTCCGCCTTGCTCTGAACAATTTCGCTCGACCTCGCTACAAACATAATTTTCAATTGGCTCTATTCTTATCAGACTTTCCACGTTTTTGCAATTTCCGGTATGAATTATACTGTGTTTCAATTGACGCATTACGGCATGTGCGGTACCATATAATCAGGGTGAGAGTGCATTTGAAACAAAAAAGAAAACTAACGGAACTCCAATTATTTTCAATACCGGCGGCAATGTTGTTTATAGTATTGTTCAGCGCAGTGGTCGCATGTGCCGGCGCGGCGGGAACCAGCTACGAGATAGGGCACGGCTCGCTTACGGCGGCGGGCGCGCCGGGGCTGGTGGGCGCGGGCTACTGGCTGGTGTTCAGCGCGGCCCAGCCCGCGGGCTACACGGATATGAGCAGCGCAAACTACCGGCTCGAGGGCGGCTACATATCCGGTATCGTGTCTGTTCTCGAAGCGACGAAATCCATAATCGACATACAGGCGCCGACGGGGACAGGCTACAACGGAAACCCCGACGATGTTGTGCCGGGCTCGCGTATCACCTTCAAACTCGAATTCGAGAACAAAGGCGAGGCGGCCAGAAACGCTGTGGTCGACGACCCGATACCATCGGACATGACTTATTATTCCGGTTCCATCGAGATCATAACTAACGACACGACAACTACAAACGATGACGACCACACAGACGGTTGCGGCTACCTGTCCGCTACGGCATCCGTAAACTGCCTCATCCCCAATATTGCCGCCGGAGCGACCGGCGCGATTGTTTTCGACGCTACAGTAAATTGACCGCGGCAACAATAGAATTGCGAGAAGCGCCGGAATACAACGACTTCACTTCGAGCAGGCTGTGAGGTGAATGAGGGTTTCGCCTTCGATGACGGCGGTGCCGCAGTAGCGGTTTGTGGAGAAGAAGTGATTTTTGCGCCGACCGGCAGTGTCCACATCGAACACATGCAGCCTGGCGAGCCGAAGGCTTTTCAACACCTGCCGCGCGTCTTGCACCGACGGCATTTTGAGATATTCGGTCGATCTGCCGCGCTCGACCTGTATCAGCGCGTCGAAAGAATACGCGCGGACGATTTTCCGGAAATTCTTCATCAGCATATCCGAATTCATGAATATGTCGATAAACCACGTTTTTTTGTCCAGAAATGAAATTGTGCCTACCTGCCGCCGTGTGAATGTGAAGCGTCTCGATAAAATATGCAGGGGCTTATCCCAGAATTCATAAAGATCGTGCATATCGAGTGTTTTCGTTTTCGCGCCGCTGACACCGAAAACTTCCGCTATGTGTTTCCACACTTTGCGCTGGTCGATGCTTATAGCCCTGTCTTTGTGCAGGGAACGGACGGATTCCGTCATTTTCAGCCTCTTCAGGCTTCCGAATACCACATCCGTATCACGGAACAGCCGCTTGCCGGGCAAAATCGTTTTGTCGCCGCCGCATTCCCACCTGTGCACTTCGACACAGCTCGACGGCATCTCGGATTCTTCTTTTCCGTCGAATACGGCCCCGGCGTTTATCATCCTGTTCTGCGCGCCTCCGATCAATGTCTCGCCGTCGATAATAACCGTCCGGCCACGTCGGTTTATTATTCTTATGTTGTCCATCTCACCCGTTTCCAACACGTGAATCGAGCCTCTTTTCAGCGCTTCGCCGAGCGATGCCGTTTCCCCGACTGTGACCTCGAATTCAGGCGCTATCAGGCAGATCGGGTATATTATCAGCCCCTGGTAGGCGGTACCGTTCCTGACCAGCAGGCCTTCTATGTATTGTGAAAGTGTGCCTGTCATTTCTGTTCTTACCCGTTATTCAACCGTAAAACAAACATAGCGATTCCTGCCCGCATTGGTGAAATATGCGGGCTAACCCGTTTCAAACACGCTATTTTCAGGGAAACCGGACTTTATCAACAGCGCCTCGAAGTGTTATTTTCCTTCTGAAATCATCTTTTCGAGTTGTTCCTTTTCCGGGTCGTGTGGATTGAGTTCGAGAGCACGCTGAAAAAGCCCGGCTGCTTTTGTTTTTTCGCCGATCTGATAATATGTCACGCCGAGATTTTTTATAGCGACAACATACTTTTCGTCGAGTTCGACAGCCTTTTTGAATGCTTCTATCTCTTTGTCGCGCCATTCACCGTTCTGCGTTTTAAGATATTTGAACCTGTAGACCATGCCGAGCAGGTTCCATGTTTCGGCGGTTTCCTCAATATCGAGTGCGGCCTGATATTTCTTCATTGCGCATTCGAGGTCGCCGGCATTATGGCATTTCATTCCTTCACGAAGCAGATTTTTTGCCTCGGAACTGTTCTTTCCGGAACATCCGGCAAACAGGATTACCGATAGTGAAAGGATAATGATAAAGCATTTCGAAGTTTTCATGATTCGCACCTCCAGGTGTTGTTGCTGAATTTAATAGTTGAATCAATCTATCGCCTGCATACTCATTATGTACGGTAAGAAAAACCTTACGATCAGGTAATAAGAGCCGACGATCATTGCGAAAAAGATCACAAATGAAGATACTGTCAGCCACAAAACAATCCGCTGGTCCTTGATGTAGCTGAAAGGAGAACGAGTAATAAACGGGATGCCGTTTCGCAGGGGATTCTGCATGTCCGCCTTCAGCTTCCGGAATTTCATGTCGAATTCCCGCATAACCATTTCGGCATCGGGAGACAGTCTTTTTTCGCCACCCGGCACGCTGCCGTCGGAAGCTACCGGCTTTTCAGCAACGGCATCGCCGGCCCCGATTGACCTGCCGCATCCGGGGCAGAAGATGAATGTGGCCGAAAGGGCTGTGCCGCAATTGCGGCAGAAGCGGTCTTTATGTTTGTTTTCCATGTCCATCCCGATTATACCTGCAATGGGGATAAAACGGAAATTCGGCATCTGAATACATAAACGACAAATTACTTCGGGCGCTATGCGAATCTTAATAAGTTAATACAACTGTTGTTCATAAGTGAGGGATACTATATTATAATGGAATCCGGCAGGAATGCCGTTGTTATATTTGCGTGCCCGGAAAGTCCCGATGCACGAGCCGGGGAGTTCGAGCAGGAACAGGGGCGGTTTTCGCGCCGCATCAGAAACGTGAGTTTCCGGTAGAATGCAAAACGCCCGGAAGCATCAGCATGCAAAAGAGGGGTCTCATGGTTTACAGTCTCGTACTGCTGAACAAACCGGTAATCAATTCGGACAAGAACGAAAAGATGGGGCAGATCAAGGGTTATGTGATCGAGCCCGACGAGAAGCGGGTGACAGCTTTCATACTCGCACCCGCCGAGGGGCAGAGTTCGCTTGATGTGGTTCCGTATTCTTATGTTAAAAGTGTCTATTCGAACGCCGTAATCACCGAGAATCTGTCATCGCCGTTGAAGTTGTCCGATGTCCCGGAGCTTCTGAACACTTTTCTCAAAGACATAGCAGTCGCCGGAGCACAGGTTATCACCGACACGGGAATGCTGATGGGAACGGTGCATGATTTCGCAATAAGTGAAAAAGACGGTGTGATCGAAAGGCTTTCGCTGATACCCGACAAGGATGTGGAAAAGGTCGCCGGTCGCCACATCATGAAAATCACGCAGGAGCGGATCATCGTCAACGCAGACGCACTCACAGAAAAAATCGACGACGACGATGCTGTTGAAGCGCCTGCACCTCCTCGCCCCGCCCAACAGCCGGCCCCTGCTACCTCACCTGTCGAACAGCCCACGCAGGCGACACCGACTGCTACGACAACATCACAACCTGAAGTTGCCGCAATGCCCGAAAGCTCGTCCATGCAGGCCACGCATCACGCGCCGGAAACAATCCCCGCGCCGTTGATGCCCCGAATCGAGTTGCCGGAGGTGCCCACGACAGACGATATAAAAGGCGCTGTCAGGGAATTGTTCGAGGAAATGTCGGGCGCAATGCTCGAGCGGATAAGTGACTTTGCCCCGGCGCAGTCGCTGGAAAGCTTCAAGGAGGAAATACTCGATGCGCTCCGCGCACAAAATGAAAAAACCGTCGATGAAGATGAACTCGACCAGGAAGCACGCGCCATGGAGATGCTGCTCGAGGAAAAGATCACGATCGGCGCGACGGCTCCCATCGACAATGTTAAGGAATCGCTTGCGAACATTGAATCCATGCTGAGTAAGCTGATAGAAAAAACAGACGAACTTGCCGCGACCGGACAGGAAGCCCCGCAGATTGATACCGCCCCGATAAAGGAGATTGCCGAATCGCTCGGACGGAAATTGGACGAAACAGTCGATGCTGTGAAACAGAAACTTGAGGAAGAACGACCGGACCCGGAGAAACTGGCCGCCGAACTTGCCGCGCCTGTTATCGAGGTAGTGAAAAACTTCGAGGACAAAGCTATAACGACCGAAGAATTCAAGAAACAACTTCTCGATTTCAGCAACAGGAACGAAGAGCGGACGAAGGCAATAAATTCGATGGTTACATCCGAGCTGGACCGTATCGCCGGTGCACTTGGTGCAGCCGACGGCGCGTCTCAACTACTGGATTCCGACACAGCAGCCATCATGTTCGACGACCTTGCTGGAAAGATCATCTCCGGGCTTAAAGATGAAGCCCTCGGCGGCGTGTCGAAAAATATTATCGGCGAAATCCGTTCACTCGCGAGCAAAATGGACGAAGAAAACGAAGGCGCGGTCGACGCTGTTGTCGACACACTTTCCGAAGCGTTCCAGACGCAGAACAAGACGATGGAAGAACTCAAAAATGCTGTCGAAAGCAACAGCGGCAAAGAACTCGCCGGGTTGATGGCCGGGTTGATGGAAAACATGAAGACATACGCTCTCGAACTCGGCAGCAAGCTCGACAACATGGCGAAAAACGCTGAAAAACGGCACAACAAACTTGCCCAGGACATTGACGATCAGCAAACAATAATCGAAAACTCGATAAGGAATCTGCTCGAATCGCGCATCGCGCATCGCATGGAACTCGAAGCGCAACATGCTGCTGAATTGAACGAAAAAATAAAAAAGATCGAAAGCATTATTTCCGACATTTCCGAATCCGTTCTGAAGAAAGAAGACCTTGCTCCGGTCCGGCAATGGATAGATGAATTTGCGCTCGGCGCTGAAGAAAAAGATGCCGGTAAGCCTGATATAGAGGAACTGCTCGATAAGGTTAAAACAGAAATTATTGATGCTGTCGGCGTTGCGTCCGAAACAGGTCTTAAAGAGGAAAACCTTTCTGTGATACGGCAGTGGCTGGCGGAGTACGCGCCCGCGCAGCCTGTCGAAGACGAAAACTCTGTGAAAGTATCGCACATCGAAAACCTGAGAAACGAACTGGCGGATATGATTGCTGCGATAGGCGGCGACAACAATACAGGTGCGGACGCCCTTGCGGAAATAAGGCAGATACTGGGCGAAGTGCGGCAGTCACTGGAAAACACAGACTCGAAAAACACCGTGACAGAGCAACTGCTGGGAGAAGCGAAACAGGAGATAATCGGCAGGCTGGAGATGTACCTCGACAACTTTATCAGGAAGGATGACCTCGAATCCATAAGGAACCGGATCGACGAATTGATGGAAAAAACCGCGACCGGCGCGCCGACTCCGGCTGGTGTAGGAATCGAGCATCTCGAATCACTGAAAAATGATCTCCTGGCACAATTCGCAGAGTTTGGAGAAGGCGCTTTGCGCAAGCAGGACCTCGAGGTTATCCGCGGCTGGCTCGATAAAACGACACTATATTCTGCAACGCAATCCGACATGGAAGATAAAGAGACGGCAGGCATTATCGTTGAAAAGATAAGCGCTTTCCATGAAGACCTCAAGTCGATGACGGAATTGATGCTGAAGTCTGAAGATATTGAAAAGATACAGCAGGAAATAATGGGTTATATCGCGCCGGAAGAAAGCGCGGACGATGCGCAGCCCGCCGGTCCGTCGTCGGCGCAGGGCGATGCGGTCGATGCGGAAACTCTCGAAAAGTTGAAAGCCGAACTTATCGAGGCTGTACGGGATGCGACGGCGGCCTCAGCGAAATCCGAAGACATAGACGGGCTTAGAGAATTGATGCAAAACTTCGCGGAGAAATTGCCGGACGGCAACAGCGCAGATACGGAAAACATCACAGAATCACTCGTCGATGAGATCAACACTGTCGTCGACGTACTGAATACACTCACTCTGGACAACCGTGAACAGTTGAAAACACTGGACGAGAAACTTACCGGGAAAGTCGAGAAACTTAAACAATCCGTCGAGGAGGCAATATCGAAAATCGCGGCGGGAACAGGCAGTGCGGCCCCCGGCGAAGCGACGGCAGTGATTACGGAAGAGCAGATCGGCGCGTTGCGCGAAGAACTCGCCGCCGCGGTGACTGAAACAGTCGGCGACCTTCTGGAAAGCGCGGCGGTAACTGAAGAAGTATCGTTGCCCGGCGTCGCTGAAATAGCCCGGATGATTGATGAAAGCATTGCCGGCGCGTTGCAGAAATCCGGCGGCGCGACAACCGCCGATCTCGAAAATATTAAAACCGAACTACTGTCGAAAATCGACGACGCGGCGGGACGACTCGAGACGAAAACCGAAGCGCTGACGGGCGGCCTGCGCGAACGGCTCGAAGAGAGCGTGTCGGGGTATTCTGATATGGCGGCAGGCATCAGGGAGTTTCTTTCACAGGGTGCCCAATTCGCTGGAGCCGCGTCGAGTGATGACATTACGCAACTGAGCGACCGTATTTCATCGCAGTTGGACGACCTCGGGCGCGGCATAAACAGCACAACAGGTGAAAAACTCGACAGCATGAAAATATTCACGCAGGAAAATGCCGACAGGCTGATGTCGGAAATTGAAAGCAAACTCTCGGAGACGGCACCGGCAGATGACGACGCGACAAAGGAAATAATCAGCGGGCTGCCGGGCAGGCTCGACGAAGTCCGCGACAGGATTATCGACGAAGTCGGCGCGAAGGCGAACGATGTGACGCAAAACAACGCCGATAAAATAAATGAGTTGCGCAACAGCATCGAAGAAATGATCGGTGCCGCAGGTGGCGACCCGGAAGAAACACTCCGGCAGTTGCGGCAGGTAATCGCTGAAAAAAGCGCCGAACTTCATGACAGCCTGAGCGATGATATAGACAGAAAGATGTCCGAAAAATTATCGGATCAGGCATGGGCCATCAAGCGCTCGAACGAAAACATCGAGAAGACGCTCAAACAGTTGCGCGAAAGTGTGCGCGAATCACTAGATGCGGGACTTAATGAACTTGCGAGCATGAAGGACATGGACAGGTTGCGTGAACGCATCGAGGCGCGTGTCGGCGACGTCATCGACAACTACGTCGAGCGCATCGAGGACCATCTGGACAGGCGCGACATCGAAATGGAAAAGGGTTTCAAAGCGATTCTCAAGAATATGGAAAAGCTCCTGAGCAAGGGCTTCAGGACAGACCTCGAGAGCATGTTCGCAGGAGGCGGAATCCTGAGCAGTCTGTTCGGCGGGCAGAGACCGGAGAATCCGCTGAAGATCGCCAGCCGCAGCACAGCACGCGGTTCCGGCGTAGGTCCCACCCGCAGCCAGCTCGAAGACACCCACATCAAACGACTCGCCTACCTCATCGGCAAGCGCCTGAAAAAAGATGTCGCCGACTCGGAGGGCAATATTCTCGCGGCTGAGGGCGAAGTCGTCAACGAAGCCATGATCCGCCGCCTCCGCGACAAACAATGCACACTTCAACTAATCCGCAATGTCGATTTCTCCGGGTGAGATAAAACTATCGAATTCCGAGTTTCGACTGTGCCGAATCAGGCGTTGGAACTCGATCAGGCTCTGAAGAGGTCGCCCATGCGGCTGCCGATGAGGCGCTGGGCGATCATGATGGCTCCTGCGAGCAGCAGCACCCCCAACATCCCCATCGCACTGGCGATGTAGCCGCCGTCGCCAAGTCTGCCCGCAAGCATGTATATCGCTTTTGTCATCGGGTAGAACTTCTCCTGCATGGCGAGTATCAGGCTGTCGCTGACTTCGAGCATGCTGAATGCGAATGCGAGAATTGCCGCGCCGAGGAAGTTGGCCCGGATGAGCGGAAACGTGATCAGGCGCAGTGTGGTGCCCGGCGACGCGCCGAGGCACTGAGACGCTTCCTCGAGTGTGACGCTCGACTGCTGGAAGCCCGCGTACAGTGCGCGCACGACGAGCGGCAGTCGCCGCACCGCATAGCTGATCACCAGAAGCACCACCGGGTTCATTCGTGGGTCTATCGGCGTGCCGAAAAAACATTGCACATAGCCGAACGCGAGCACAACACCGGGCACTGCAAGCGGCAGCATGGCGCATGCGTCGAGCACTTCCTTACCCCTGAACTTCTTCCTTGCCAGGTAGTACGCTATGACGCCACCCATCACAAGCACGAGTATCACGCTCAGACTGCTGAACAACATGCTGTTTTTCATTGACAACGCGGCAATGGGGTGGGAAAACACTTTGGCGTAGAACTCGGTGGTCCAGGCATCCGGCAGCACAGTCATAAACCAATCTTGTGAGAATGAGACCAAGGCAACACTTATATGCGGGATAATCGAGACGAGCACAAATGCCGTCATGAAGACAACCAGCAACAATTTTACGAGCGGCGAAAGTCGCGTCAGCGTGCCCGAAGTGCGACCGAACGCCGCCATCTCGAACCGACGATGCCCGAACATGAATTTCGAAGCCGCGAAGAATATCACCGTCACCGCCAGTACCACGACGACCAGCGCATAGCCTATGGGATTCACCTGGGCCGCCTGCACCGCGTTTAAAATCTGCACCGGCGCCACCGCGCGGTACTCGAACAGCAGCGGTGTGCCCAGATCGGTGAAGGCCCAGATAAACACGATGGAAGAGCCCGCGAAAAAACCCGGCGCGAGCAGCGGCATCGTTATGGAGCGGAAAAGAGACAGCCCTTTCGCTCCCAGTCCGCGCGCGGCTTCCTCCAGCGACGGGTCTATAAGCGAAAACGAGCCGACTATATTGAGGTACATTATGGGAAACAGGTGGAGCGCCTCGAGTATAACAACGCCCCAGAAAGGCTGTCCGAGCCAGTCGATAGGGTGGCGCGGTTCGATCATATCCAGTTGCATGAGCAGCGAATTGACCATGCCGAATTTGCCGAATATATATTTTACGCCGATCGCCGCGACGAAAGGCGGCAGGATAATCGGCGCGAGCAGCATGTTGCCCCACAAACCTTTGAACGGCATGTCGGTCTTTACCATCAGCGTGGCGAAAAGAAAACCGAGGCCGGCTGAAATTATCGTCACAGTCGCCCCGATCACAAGGCTGTTGACGATGCTTTCGCGCATCACCGGGTTTTCCAGAAGCTGCCTGAAAAACGTCATGGAAAAACCGCCGTCGATGATGAACGATTTTCTGAACACATAAAGGAGCGGATAGAAAAGGAAAACAAGAAAGAAGGCCACGATCGCCGCTGTGCCCGCGTATGTGCCTGCCGCAGGGCGCTCACTTGAGGATAACGACATCGCCCGCCTCCAGCCTGATGCCCGCGCGGCTTCCTTTTTTCCAGCGCGTGGACGGCCCCACGGCCAGCGCGCTCAACTCCAGGCCGTTGTCCAGTTCCAGAATGATACGCGCTGTGCTGCCGAAGAAGTCGATGCTGCGCACAGTGCCCGCCGCGTCGCACTCCGACGGGTCGGCGAGCTTCACTGATTCGGGCCGCACAGATATGTCGAACTCACCTACCGGCAGCGCGTAACCGGCGTTGTCGCCAATCGGCACCCAGCCCGCAGGCGTGTCGATGCCGGACGTGCCATCACGCACGGCGGGGGCCGCACTCAAGATATTGGTGTCGCCCACGAAGCCCGCGACAAAAGCGTTTGCGGGCCGCGCGTAAATATCTTCGGGCGTTCCCATCTGTTCGATGCGGCCGTCGCGCATCACTGCGAGCCGGTCCGCCAGTGAAAGCGCTTCGTCCTGATCGTGGGTGACATACAGCGCAGTTATCCGAAACTCTTCGTGTATCTTTTTTATCTCTTCGCGCACCTCGATGCGGAGCCGCGTGTCGAGGTTACTGAGAGGCTCGTCGAGCAGGAGAACATCGGGCTGTATCACGAGAGCGCGGGCCAGAGCGACACGCTGCTGCTGTCCGCCGGAAAGTTGCGCGGGCAGCCGTTTTCCGAGCCCCTCGAGCCGGGTTCGTTCGAGAATCTCCGCCGTTCTCCTTTTCCTGTCGGCAGCACCTACCTTGCGGAAACGCAACCCGTATGCAACATTCTGTTCGACCGTCATGTGAGGAAAAAGCGCGTAAGTCTGGAAAACCATGCCGACATTGCGACGATGCGGTGGCATATTGCCGATATCGTGTCCGTCGAATGTAAGGCAACCGCCGTCGGGCGAAATAAAACCGGCGACCATGCGCAGACAGGTTGTCTTTCCGCAACCCGACGGCCCCAGCAGAAAAAAGAGCTCGCCTTCGTTTATCTTCAGCGATACACGGTCCACAGCGACCGTCGAGCCGAATCGCTTTACCACACTTTCGAATTCAACTGATACCATTTATGGTTTACCCGGCTCAAAATAGAAAACAATCGCGACAACAGATTAAAAAGTCAAAAAATTGAAATCATACGATTTCGCAATTTTACACAAATGAAATTGAAAACTCCAGTCAAAAACAACAATCGAGCCCAGCCCTTTTTTGGCAGTGTATGACACAAGCAACTCTGTTTTCACGCATTTTCAATACTGTACACTCGAAATCCACGTTTTTATCGCACACCACATATACAAAAAGACTGTGGATTTTTGATATAAAAAGTGATAAAATTCAACACTTGTGTAAACAATCACAAGGCATTGCGACGGTCCGAATGTCTGAATATAGAAGGACCGCGCATTATATTGAAACGAAAAGGCAACTGAAAAAATGAAGCAGCTTTTAACAGGCAACGAAGCGATAGCGAGGGGAGCATGGGAAGCGGGCGCGACTTTCGCCGCCGCGTATCCCGGCACACCCAGCACGGAAATCACAGAGAATCTCGCGCAGTATGAGGAAATATACGCCGAGTGGGCACCGAACGAAAAGGTGGCCCTCGAGGTGGGCATCGGCGCGGCAATGGCAGGCCGCCGCACCATCGTATCCCTTAAGCATGTCGGACTCAATGTCGCCGCCGACCCTTTCTGCACATTCTCTTATACCGGCACTCCGACCGGTTTTGTCCTGATATGCGCGGACGACCCCGAGATGCACAGTTCGCAGAACGAGCAGGACAACCGCTACTATGCGAAGCTGGCAAAGGTGCCGCTGCTCGAACCCTCCGACAGCCAGGAAGCGCTCGACGCCGTCAAGACTGCCTTTGATATAAGCGAGAATTTCGACACGCCCGTGCTGGTGATCACCACCACCCGCGTCAACCACTCGCGCACGATTGTCAATACAGGACGAAGGAAAAGGGTTAAGCAAAAACCGTTCGTGCAGAACCCGCCCAAGTACGTCATGGTGCCGGCGTTTGCCAGAAAGAGACATAAATTTGTCGAAGAGCGGACAGCGCACCTGAAGGAATACAGCGAAAAGTCACCTCTTAATTTCATCGAAAAAGGTAGCAAGGAAATCGGCGTCGTCACCAGCGGCGTGGCATATCAGTATGCGAAGGAAGTGTTCCCGGACGCGAGTTTTCTTAAACTCGGCATGACCAACCCGCTGCCTGAAAAACTGATAAGAAAATTCGCGAAAAGTGTTAAAAAGATATATGTAATCGAGGAACTCGAACCGTTCCTCGAAGATTCGATAAAGGCGCTGGGAATAGAAGTGATCGGGAAAAGCAAGCTGCCCGTGTGCGGCGAGTTGAACCCGGACATCATAAAGAACGCGCTGGTGCGCCGGCGCCGCCCGCACCCTGTGGAAGATGCGAGCGGGCTGCCGATGAGGCCGCCCAACCTGTGTGCGGGCTGCCCGCATCGCGGCACGTACACTGCTCTGAAACCACTTAAAACTATCGTCTTCGGCGACATCGGCTGCTACACGCTCGGTGTGCTGCCGCCGCTGAGTATGCACGACATGTGCGTGTGCATGGGGGCGAGCATCGGCGTGTCGCACGGATACGCGAAAGCCGCGGGCAAAGACGCTCAGAAGTGTGTGGGTGTGCTCGGCGACTCGACTTTCCTGCACTCGGGGCTCACGGGCGTACTCGAGATGGCCTACAACAAAGGTCTGAATACTGTTATTATCCTCGACAACAGGACAACTGCCATGACGGGCGGGCAGGAACATGCCGCCACGGGCCGCACACTCCAGGGCGACGACACAAACGCCGTCGACCTGGTCGAGGTCTGCAAAGCGCTGGGCATAAAAAATACTTTCAGAGTGGACCCGTTCAAGATCAGGGAAACCCGCAAGGTCATCAGGCGCGAGCTTGCGAAAGACGCACCTTCGGTACTGATCTCGACGGCGCCCTGCCCGCTTCGCGCGAAGATACGGCACACTCCCATGTTTGTCGACGAGGCCGTGTGCAACGAATGCGGCGGCTGCCTGCGCATAAACTGCCCGGCGATCACCAGTTCAGGCGGCAAACCCTCCATCAATACTTTCCTGTGCAACGGCTGCACTGTCTGCGCACAGATTTGCCCGAAGAAAGCGATTAAGGTTATTAAGAAATAAAACGCGGCGGCGCACGACGCGGCGCGCGAAGAAACAGCGAACGGACAGGTATAATAATGGAAAAACAGGACTGCAACATACTCATAGTAGGCGTGGGCGGCCAAGGCAATATACTGGCCGGAAAGATAATCTCCGAAGCGTTCGTGGCCGAGGGCTACGATGTGAAGCAGAGCGAAGTGCACGGCATGGCGCAGCGCGGCGGTGCGGTGTCGGCCCATGTGCGCGCGGGCGCGAAAGTATACTCGCCTCTGATACCGGAAACAGACGCGGACTTCATTCTCTCTTTCGAGCAGCTCGAAACCCTGCGCTACCTCAATTACGCGTCGAGAAAGACCACCGTTATCCTGAACACGCTGCGCAGCGACCCGCCGTCCGTCGCGATCGGTCGTGAAGAATATCCGGCGGACGTGCTGGAAAAAATACGGAAGAAAACAAAAAAGATCATCACGCTGGACGCCAACAGCATCGCGAAGGAACTGGGGACCGAGCGTGTGACAAATTCGGTGCTGGTGGGATGCCTTGCGGCCCTGCTGCCACTGAAGAAAAGTGTTTGGGGAAAGATGTATCGCAAGTTCGTCAAAGAGAAACTCGTCGATATAAATCTAAAGGCGTTGGAAGCGGGCATGGAGCTTGTCGGGAAAAGCTGACACAGGCCTGTGAAACGAATAAAATATATCATGCGCTTCGCGGCGCATCTTCAGTGATGGAGATAGAGCCAATTGCAAAATTAGGTTCGTTCAGAATTTTGCAATTGGCTCGATAGAGGAGGTTTGACCTATGGCGGCAATAATATGGGACAGGGAAAACGAGTGTCTCACAGAAAGTAAGCGAAAAGAACTGCAACTCGAAAAGCTAAAGCTACTCGTAACAAAACTTTACGAAAAGGTTCCGCATTACAGGAAATCATTCGACGCGGCGGGCGTGAAACCCGGCGATCTGAACAGACTCGAAGACCTGGCAAAATTCCCGTTCACCACGAAGGAAGACCTCGCGGCAAACTATCCGTTCGGAATGCTCGCCGAGCCGATGGAAAAGATCGTCCGTGTCCACGCGTCGTCGGGCACGACCGGCAAGCCGAAGGTGGCGGGCTACACGAAAAACGACATAAAGATGTGGGCGGAAGTCATGGCGCGCACATTCACCTGCGCCGGCCTCACAAGCAGCGACATCATCCAGAACGCCTACGGATACGGATTGTTCACCGGCGGGCTCGGCGCGCACTACGGCGGCGAGCGTCTCGGCGCGACGGTCATCCCGATCAGCGGCGGAAACACTAAACGGCAACTGCTTATCATGCAGGACTTCGGCTCGACCGCACTGTGCGCCACACCCTCATACGCGCTGCTGCTGTTCGAGAAAGCCGCCGAAGCCGGCGTCGACATCGACAAACTGAAGGTGCATACAGGCATCTTCGGCGCGGAAATGTGGTCCGAGGCGATGCGCCGGGAGATCGAAAAGAAAACCGGCATCAACGCAATCGACATCTACGGCCTTACCGAGATCATCGGACCCGGCGTGGCGAGCGAATGCCTCGAAAAGAAATATCTGCACGTGTTCGACGACCACTTCCTGCCCGAGATCATCGACCCGGAAACCCTCGAGCCTGTCGCAACCGGCGAAGAGGGCGAACTGGTTTTCACGACTCTGGACAAAGAAGGGTTCCCGCTGCTCAGATACAGAACGCGGGACATCACATCGCTGCACCCCGGCGAATGCGCGTGCGGGCGCACATCAGTGCGCATGGAGCGTGTCAAGGGCCGCAGCGACGACATGCTGATAATACGCGGCGTCAACGTCTATCCCTCGCAGGTCGAGAGCCTGCTCGTGGCCATCGACGATGTCGAACCCCACTACCAGATAGTGGTGGACCGGCAGAAATCCATGGATACGCTCGAGATCTGGGTCGAAGTCTCCGAAAAGATTTTCAGCGACGAGATCAAGGGCCTCGAAACACTAGAACGCAAGATCAAGAGCGAACTCGACAGCGCGCTCCTGATCTCCACGAAGATCAAACTCGTCGAACCAAAAACCATCAAGAGAAGCGAAGGAAAAGCTGTTCGTATTGTCGACAAAAGGAATATCTGATATAAAGAGAAAGTGCATCCGGTGAAAAAGGGAGGAAAACGATGGTTAAACAGATATCTGTTTTTATAGAGAATAAGTCGGGCAGGATGGCGGAGGCGACGCGGGCGATATCCGACGCCGGTGTCAATATACGTGCGCTGGCTGTGGCGGACACATCGGAATTAGGCGTGTTGCGCCTGATATGCGACGACATGGACAAAGCGCTCGGCGCGTTGAAAGACGCGGGTTTCACGGCGACGGCCAACAATGTAATCGCGGCGCAGGTGCCTGACAGGCCGGGCGGCCTGGCGGACCTGCTCGAGAAGCTCCGCGACAACGGCATCAATGTCGAATACCTCTATGCCTATTTCACGAAAACAACAGACAACGCCGTCGTAATCATCAGGGTCGACGACAAAGAGAAAACCGCGGAAACGCTCGAAGGCGGCGGCATAAGACTGCTCTCACCCGAGGAGGTATACTCGGTTTAATATATACACGATAAGAGTGCCGGGGCAGCGATAAACCTGACACCCACCAATAAAGCGCTCAAAATCCAAGGAGGTGTTGAATGACACAGAAGTTGAGGAAGGTATTGCACATCAGCCTGGCGCTGATGGTAGTAGCCGCTTTCGCCATGATCATCGGCGGATGCACCCCTCCGGGTGAAAAAGGAGGAGAAGAGGAAGGAACGCCGAAAGTCACCGAATACAAGATCGGCGCAATATTCTCGGTAACCGGAAAAGCGTCGTTCCTCGGCGACCCGGAAAAGAAAACGGTCGAGATGCTGGTCGAACAGATCAACGCCGCGGGCGGCATCAACGGAATACCGATCAAGGCGATCATCGAAGACGACGCGGGGCTCGAAGACAAAACAAAACAGGCGGCGGCAAGACTCATCGAAAAAGAAGAAGTGCTCGCTATCATCGGGCCGTCACGAAGCGGCAACACGATGGCGATCAAAGACATGATGGGCGAAAAGAAAGTGCCGCTGATCTCATGCGCCGCCGCCGAGGCTATCGTGAATCCCGTCAACCCATGGGTTTTCAAAACTCCACAGAAAGACAGCTTTGTAGCGACAAAGATTCTCAGCTACATGAAAGACCACAGCATCACAAATATTGCAGTGCTCTACGGCAACACCGGTTTCGGGCAGCAGGGTCTCAAACAGATCAAGTCTCTCGCACCCAAGTTCAACGTCACGGTCGCATTCGAAGAAGCCTTCCAGCCCGCCGCCACAGATGGCGACATCGAGACTCTCCTGACAAAGGTCAAGAGCGCGGGCGACATTCAGGCCATTGTCGACTGGACAATTCTGCCCACACAGTCTGTCATCCCGAAGAAAATGAAAGCACTGGAAATGGCCAACATCGTTCTGTTCCAGAGTCACGGCTTCGGAAACATCAAGTATGTCAGGGACGCCGGCGCGGCGGCCAACGGAATCATCTTCCCGGCCGGACGACTTCTCGTCGCGGCCAAACTTCCCGACAGCAACCCGCAAAAAGCACTGCTCGTGAAATACAAAGACGAGTATGAAAAGAAATACGGTGGCGACGTCAGCACATTCGGTGGCCACGCCTACGACGCTTTCACAATACTTGTCGAAGCGATCAAGGTCGCGGGCGCCGACAGGCAGGGCATCCGCGACGCTATCGAGAATATCAAGGACTTCCCCGGCACCGGCGGCGTCTTCACTTTCAGCAAAGAAGACCACAACGGGCTTGATATAAATTCGCTCGAAATGCTGACGGTCAGGAACGAGCAGTTCGACCTGCTTAATCCGTAATTATCGTAAGAATTTTGCAACTGCGCACACAGCGCCGTCAGGAATATATGAGCCGGGAGCATGAACATGTTCCCGGCTTTTTCATAAGTGTGATTTTCAGCCCGCGCTGATGAGATATGCGGGTTGTCTTTTCAGCAACACTTGTTTTCACAGGGGGCAGCACATGATTTCCTTTACAAATGAAAAGATCGAACCGAACGAAATATATGAAAGAATCAGTAAAAATAATTCTGGCTAGGTCGTATCTCATGTTGGAATCGTGAGAGGGAAGACCGGCAACAGGATCACGAATTATATGGAGTTCGATATTATCGGCGATGCGGAAAAAGAACTCGCCGAAGCAGCAGATGAAATAAAACGGAAGTGGGAACTCGAAGACATAATAGTTGTTCATCGGCTCGGGCGTCTCGAAGTCGGCGAAGTTGTCGCTGTTGTCGCCGTAAGTGCAGTCCGCAGGCGTGAAGCGTTCGAAGCCTGCCTCGAAGGTGTCGACAGGTTCAAAGCAATGAAAAGCATCAAAGTCACTGATAAATAGCCGTTCTTTATCGTAATCGTGATAAAATATTATGAATTTATTTCTGGCGAATGGAGACTGATCGTATGAGTCACAAATACATAATCGAAGAAGGCATATGGAATGCAAAGGGTGTTTTTATGGATGCCGACGAAAAGGTAATCCCGTGCATAGGTATTATCGAGATTACACACGGCGACGAAGTCTGGCTCCTTGACAGCCGGCTGACCCTTTTTCCCGAAACCGGAGAGAAGATGGTTGTGCGAAAAAAACATATTATCGATCCCTGGCCTGAGGGCAGAAAAGCAACCAACTGGACATCTGTGGATCACGAACTCGGCGACCTGCATGGAAGATACGTCCTCGTCGAGGATTCCATCGTGTCGAATTACGAAACGGCGAGCAAAGAATACAGCGGCATGGAATTCATCTCTAAAATTGACGACGACACATATACCGCCCGCAGCGCACTGCTACACAATGGCAAACGTGTCTCATTCCGTGCGCTGGAGTTGAAACGGAAATGATTGAATCTCAAAGGAGCCAATTTCAAAATTCTGATTCGGCTGCGGTCGGCTGCAACTGGCTCAAATGACAAAACCCTTTCAGGTCCTTTATCCCCATTGTTCGCCGTAAGCGACGGGATGTCGTCGCTTTGCCCGGAATGACACACTGACGGATTTTGTAGTTAGATACTAAACCCAATACCGTTTACTTAAGAGAGCATGGGTATCAATATTCGCGAAAATACAGGCTTTTTTGCGCATCATTGTTGCTAAAGTAAACGGTATTGATACTAACCCGAATATTTCACAAATCCGGGCTAAAACCGTTTTATACACTCGGCACGGTTACATAAACTGTTTGCCATTCCGATGGGGGAACCGAAGAATTTACCGACAGGGCTGAATATATGAAAATACATTTGGTAATCCGACGCGGAGTTGAAGAAACTATGGTTCTTTCCTTATTATATATACAGATACGCAAGTTCAGCATAGATACAGATTGAGGAATCGCGCGGGATGCCGACAAAAAGTATTTTCAGAGCAGCAGTTGTTCTGTTTTTTTTCATGATACAGGTAATTTCCGTGTCGGCCACCGAAAATGCAGATGAAGGTCATGCGGCTCCAAATCTCGGGGGGCGTTTCGAGAGTATCACAACCGACGACGGACTTTCCAGCAGTGTTGTCACTTCCATAATACAGGACAGGCACGGGTTTATATGGATAGGAACAGACGAGGGGTTGAACCGCTACGACGGCTACCGGTTTAAAGTCTACAACAATAATCCGGATAACGCCGACAGCATAGCAAACAACAGTATAGCGGCACTGTATGAGGACGCTGACGGAATAATATGGATCGTCTACCAGCGCGGCGGGTTCAGCCGGTTCGATCCGGAAACAGACACTTTCAGACACTACGTAAAGAAGAGTGGGCGCGGCGGCAGCCTGCTTTCGCACGAACTGTTTTCAATAGTCGAAGACCAGTCGGACAATCTGTGGATCGGCGCGTCGGGCGGCCTGATAAAATTCAATAAACGGACTGAAGCAATAACTGAATATGAGGGTTCGCAGGGCAGCGGGAATATTCCGCCCGGTGTCATTGTAAAAGTGCTTGCCGACAGGAGCGGTTATATATGGTTGACGACAAACATAGGGCTTGGCCGATTCGATCCGGAAGCGGAGACATTCAAAGCGTTCAGTCCGCGTCTCATGTCGCTCGAGAGCAAAGGCAGATTTATCGTTCGCGACATGACGATGGACATAAAGGAAACTATATGGCTGACATCCAACCTGAAAGGTCTGCTGCGGTTTGATACGGCGAGAAAGAGTTTCACACGTTACGGGTGTTTCAGCGATACGACGAAGCTGTTTCTGGATTCGGACGGTGATCTGTGGATCGGCACGAGTTCGCAGGGGATATATAAATTCAACCCGGACACGGACGAGGCGATACATTACCGGAATGTGCCGAGTGTGCCCAAGAGCCTTTCTATAAATAATGCGATATCGTTCTATGAAGACCGCGAGGGTCTGATATGGATAGGGTCACGCGGCACCGGCATCAATATCAACAATCCGGCGAGCAGGCAGTTTGCGCTCTTCAGGGCTGAACCCGATAATCTCAACAGTCTGAACAATAACGAGGTGTCGGCAATTCTAAAGGGGAGTTCGGCCACGCTGTGGGTAGGTACAAGCGGGGGCGGGCTGAACGCATACGATAGTGGGACCCACCGGTGGCGTGCATATACCCAGGATTCCGCGCCCGGCTACCGGCTATCCGACGACTTCGTTTTCGCGTTGTGCGAAGACAAAGAAAACAATTTATTTATCGGCACCCGCAAGGGGCTCGACCGTCTGGACATCGGAACCGGGAAAGTGAATCAATTCGCGAGCAGGCAATCAAAAAAGAGAAAACTGCCGCAGGGCCATGTTTCTTCCTGTATGGTCGACAGCGCCGGCGACCTGTGGGTCGGCACCGATATTGGCGGCCTGCTGCGCCTTGCAAAGGGGGCGGATAAGTTCGAAGTTTATGGCGCAGGCAACGAGCAGGCGAACACATTGATCCATAACAGGATACTGACAATATATGAAGATTCGTCGAATCTCGTCTGGGTGGGAACTCCACTCGGGCTCAGCCTGTACGACAGGGAGAACGATACATTTCTTAATTATTTGAATGAAGATGTCACTGTAGCAGTGAACTCGATAAAAGGAACCCCGGACGGCAGGCTGTGGCTCGGGACATCATGCGGTCTTTCGGTTCTGGACCCGCCCACCGGGATATACATGCGCATCACAAGGGGTAGAGCGCTCCCCGCGAGGAATGTTACAAATATTCAGTTCGATGCGCATGGGAATTTGTGGCTCACCGCCGGGAAAGGACTTACAAAATACAATCCTGATACAGGCGTACACGCGACTTACGATGTCACAGACGGCCTGCAGGGTAATGAGTTCCTTTCTTCATATTATGACAAAGACAATAATATGATGTACTACGGCGGGATAAACGGTTTCAATTCCTTTGATCCCGACATGATCGAAAGCAATCAGTACAGACCGCCTGTTGTGCTGACGGATTTCCGCATATTGAACAAGGAAGTGCCTGTCGGTCCCGATTCGGTACTCAAGAAACAGATATGGGCGATGACCGGGCAGGACGACAGAATAGTGCTGAACCACAGGCAATCGATCATTTCATTCGAGTTCGCCGCGCTCAGCTATGCCGCGCCGCAAAGGAACCGTTACAGGTATCAGCTCGAGGGGCTCGACAGAGACATGATCGAGACGGACAGTTCCCGGCGATTCGTTTCCTATGCGAGTTTGCCGCCGGGCGATTATGTTTTCAGGGTCAAAGGGTCCAACAACAACGAATTGATGAGCAACTCGGAAGTTGCTCTCAATATCACCGTCCTGCCCGCATGGTGGATGACACTCTGGTTCAAGGTCCTTGTCGTCTTCGCTGTCGCGGCTGTACTGTTCCTTATATATGAAGGACGCATATCAACGGTGAGAAAACACAATATCGAACTGGAAGCACTGGTGAAAGAGCGTACGAAACAGATCGAAAAACATGTGCTGGAGTTGGAGCGGAGAAATGCAATCATTACAAAACAGACGAAACAACTGGAGGAAATGGCCAGAACGGACCCGCTCACAAAACTTCCCAACCGCCGCGATTTCCTCGAAAAAGCCGATGTCGAAAATGCGCGTGCAGACCGCTCCGGCAAGCCCATTTCCATTATTATGTCCGACATAGATCACTTCAAACTGGTAAACGACACCTATGGCCACGACTGCGGCGACTATGTCCTGAAAACCATTGCGGAAACCATAAGGAACACAATGCGCAAGCAGGATGTCTATGCCCGCTGGGGCGGCGAAGAGTTTATCGCCCTGCTCCCTGAAACCAACCTTGAAGGCGCGAGAACACTTGCGGAAAAGTTGCGGAAGAAGATACAGGAAACCACCATTGTATATGAGGATTACACTTTCAATATTACAATGACATTCGGTGTCGGTGTCCGGGCGCCCGGCGCGAATATAGAAGACGCTATAAAAAGAGCCGACGAAGCGCTCTATGTCGGTAAAGAAGGCGGCCGCAACCGCGTCGTCTCTGAAGATATGATGGAAAAGTAGTGGGTGTATTGTTTTACTCGTCCCCACCGTCCCAGGCGGAAACGCAAGACATGGTCGCGGCAGCGAATGCAACACATTCGAGCCGCCTGCGGTGCGATAAAAGCTGAAAGACAGGTCACCTTATTATGCACGATTGCGATTGCACAGGACATTCGGACGGGCAGCAGTGCGGTTGTTCGTCTCATGCGCTGGACCCGATGAAAGACGGAAATAGAAATATTCGACTCGTAAAAAGAATAAAAGAGTTGCTCAGAGGCAAACCGGACGGAATGAAACCCGCGCAACTGGCGCGCCACGCGATGGGCATAAAATCCGTTCCGCCCGCGATAGCCGCAAAGCTTGTCGAAGACGTCATAGGCGGCACAGACAGCTTCGAGTGCGAAGACGGACGCTGGCGGCTCGTGGACTGTGAATTCAACAGTCTCGACATCGTACCGTTCGTAATTGTCGATCTCGAAACCACTGGCGGCAGAAGCGCAAACAACCGCATTATCGAGATCGGCGCGTTCAGGGCCGTCGGCGGCAGCATAAGGGGCTCGATGATGGCGCTGGTCAATCCGGACCGCAAAATACCGCTGCCGATATCGCATCTCACAGGCATCTACGATGAACATGTCGAACATTCGCCCAGGATCGAGGAGGTATTCCCGAAGTTTCTGGATTTCCTTGGAGACGGCGTTTTCGTGGCACATAATGCGCGGTTCGACTTTGCTTTTATCAACGCGGAACTCGCAAGATGTGGACACCCGCCTGTTGAGAACGATGTTCTGTGCACGGTAAAACTCGCGCGGCGTGTGTTCCCCGGCGAGCCGTCTTACTGCCTCGATCACATAATAGACATGCTGCACCTCGACCTCGACCCGAACGAGAGACACCGCGGCCACGGCGACGCATGGGCGACGGCTGAACTGCTTATCCACGCTCTCGACCGCCTTCAGCGTGCCGGTATCGAATCGCTCGAATCGCTCCTGCGCTTCCAGGCGCTGCCCGTGCCGAAAGCTAAGAAATTAATGTCGCAAAATATGGCTTGATAATACCTCGACCGGCAGAGCCGACAGCAATATAACTGCTACTGCAAGCGGCTCGACAGAATGAGAAAGGATTTGTGTGAATGATGAAGGACGGCCCCGGAAATGTTATCGAACAATACAATTACGACGAATGCGCAGCCTGTGGTGAATGCCTGACACACTGTCCTTATATGGACTTCAGCCTCGCACAGGCCGCCCGCGAGATGCGACGAATGCGCAAAGGCCGCGGCAGTGTGGTAGTGCGCAAGTGCGTCGGGTGCTGGACCTGCGACACGTATTGCCCGAACGGCAACAGACCTTATACCCTCATACGTTCACTGTGGTATATGCGCTATAACAAAAAAGGACTGCCCGAGCGCGCCCGCTACATGATGCCACACTCGGAGCCGAACTTCAGGTCGCAAATACAGTATTCCGCGAAGGAAAAAAAGATTGTCGACAGACTGGCCGGGCCGCCGGATTCCGAGGTTGTGCTCTATACCGGCTGCAATTCCCTGATGTTCCCGCGAATATTCGAATCGGAGATTTTCGACGGTCTGTCACCTTTCGGCTCACTCGATTACTGCTGCGGCGAGATGTATTACCGGATGGGGCTTTTCGACGACGCGGAAAAAACAGGTCTCGCACTGAAAAAAACACTGGATCGCTTCAAAATTAAAAAGATGGTTTTTATCTGTGCGGCGTGCATGAACATTATTTCCAATGTGCTGCCTCGTGAGTTCGGCATCGAGTTCGATTTCGAGAAGCAGTTCCTCGCAACTTGGCTGCTCGAGCGCATCGAGTCCGGCACACTGAAACTTAAAAAGAAAATGAACAAAATAGTTTGCGTGCAGGACTCGTGCCACGCGAAGATGATGGCACCGGATATACATGAATCGCCCAGAAAACTACTCGAGGCGCTGGGTGCGCGTATAGAAGAAGCGCAATACAACAGGAACGACTCGCGCTGCTGCGGGCTTGCCGCCGGAGTTGGGCGCTACAGTATGTACGACATGATCAGCGCCGGGCTGCAACGCACAAACGATATGCGCAAGGCAGAAACCGACATGGCGGTTACATACTGCAACGGCTGCCAGTTGACGCTCGGCATGATGGGGCTGATGAATCCGTTAGCCCCGAAGATGATGCCGCTCGTGCAGCTCGTGCAGGAGGCGGCGGGAGAGAAACCCGACTACGGCATATTGCAAAAACGCGCGTTGCAGATGGCGGCGAACATATTGATAAACGCCGGTCCGGTCCTGATGTCGCCAAAGCATTTTAAAATGTAGTCGGCGATACTCCTTCGCTCAACCACTTTTCAAGATATTACTGAACTTGTGCGTTTTTCAAAATCAAGTGAGAATTTCGGGGACACGACTTGAATTTGCACCTCAATTCCGGACCGTATCTCCTGAAATTCGACTACTGTCACGTCAGGCTTGTAATGTCGCTGGAAGGGTGGGGTCACCGTACCCCGCCTCAACTTGTGCCTGTACAAACCGTTTTCGCGAGAAATATGTTCATGCGTGTTACGGTGACCCCGCCGTACACTTTTATAGTTTTTACACTACCCCGTCTTACATCCTTTCTTTCTTGACATGGCACTACCTTTTATGAAAAACGCACAAGTTCAAGATATTATTCCGGAGATTATGGTACGGATGATATTACTACGAAAATATTGATCTTATTTTCAGGGTGATTCTACGGAAAAAACTTCTCAGCGTGAAGTATACAAACTTGACTGCGGCATCCGCATCGCTCGCCGGGCTGGGCAGTCCGAAGCTGCCGGGAAGCCCGAATATCAGTTGCGACGTACCGATGGGGCAGCCTTTCAGTCGTTTTACTTTCGCTGCCTCGAGCCTGCCGGTGACCTTTGTGCAATCGCCCACGAGCACTACCGTCTGGCCGGGGTGTATCACATCGCAATCGTTTATGCCCGTCACTATCGCGCCGGGCCGGGCGGCGGCGACCGAGCCGGGCCTGCGTTTGTCTATCGTACCGAGGCAGCCTTTCACGGCCGCAAGGCAGCCGCCGTAGCAGAATTCTTTCCTGCCCGGCGAATAACCACAGTAAAATTTTATCGGCGTTTTTACTTTGTGGATGTCCTGATACTCGCTTTCGACACCGCGCGTGATGTCTCTTAGTTCGTCGAGGGCGGTGTCGCCGGATATGTCGAAGTCGTCGAGGTTGATAGAGCCGTAGCCGCGTTCGGCAGCAATTCGCAGGTGCACGACATCCGCGGGTTCATAGCCGAGCGCGAAGGCGGCGACCGCGTCCGCGGCGAGCGGATCGTCGGCGACCATAACAACACCCAGGTCGATACCGCGCGGTGCGGATTCGTAGCCGTGGCCGATAACTATCGCATCCGTGACCACGACATCCGGGTATCCTATCTCCAGCATATCCACAATCTTTTCGTTCAGCCTGTCGTCGTGAAACTTCATCCTGTCGCGATGTTGCAGGAGGCCGATATTAAGTTTGAGAGCATTTGTGACCTGGCAGCATATATGGTATTTGAGTTTCGTAGCCCAGATTTTCGTGTCGGCCCGCATTATGCTTTTCGCGACGTTGAAACCCGGATGCGCCCTACTTCGTTTCAGGTCGACCCACTCGGAATCATCCTCGTTGAAGTCGACTATCTTCACTCCCATGCGCTTTGCCAGCGCAGCGTAGCCCGACTCGTACATGAATAGTCCCGGCGGTATCCCGTAGCCGCTGGATTCGCCGATTGTGATTCTTTTGCCGTCGATGCCGTTATGTTTCAGGACACGTATCAAGCCCCCCACTACAGCCGGATGTGTATATGAGTGATGTATGTAATGCCTGTTGGCAGTGACGATATTGGGTTTTATCAGCACATTGCCGCACGGCGTGAAAGCAAGGTCGGCAAAACACTCGCGGACGATTCTTTCGACCGCGTCGGTGTCGTACCGTTCGCATTTTCTTATGATGACTTTTGGTTTTTTTTCGTTCATCTGGAGCAATTCCGATCATTCATCGTGACAATGTTTGTTCAACATTATTCCAGCGCGATAAGCGGAACTTTTCCGGCCGGTGTTTTATATGGTTCCTGTCGTATTACCACGGTGAAATCAATTTCCACATTCGTGAGGTCGAACCCGGCACGCGCTTCGTCCGCAGTGATGTTCCGGCCATCGACGGGCACCACAACGAGTGTCGCTTCTCCGGGTTCCGACTGTGCGATCTGGATAAATTTCGCGCTGCCGAATATCGTGTGGTGGCGACCGAATATCAGTGATGTGAGCGCTATGCGGTTGCCGTTTCTGTCTGTTACGAATTCGCCGACGCGCCCGTCTTCGATACGAAAGCCGACGAGCAATCCGTCGTCGTATACAGGCGCGACGAGGTCGCCGGTGTCGTATCGTATAAATGGAGACGCCGTGTTGTCGCAACTTGTGCCGATGAGCCTGAACCTTCCGTCTCCGTTGTCGACCGCCTCGCAATATCCATAGTAGTGGAACGGCGCATACAGGTATCTATCCGTTTCGGGCGCGAGTATAGTCATCTCGGAAAGTCCGTACCACGAGATCGTTTTATCGCAAAGTTTTTCCTCTATCAGGTCGCGGTAAACGGGCGCGGGGAATTCCGACCCCATCATAACAGACCTTACATTATTGCGAAGGATATCGAGCACGTCCGGCCTGTTGACGGCACAGAAGCGAACGAATTCGTATATGGATGAAGGGTAGCCGTGCACGTGTCGAACGGAGGCGGCGACGGTTTTTATCGCATCGGCCTGCACGTTCGGCGTGCAGTATGCGTTTATGTAATATTCGTTGTGTACAGGGTTGAATCGCATGGGGGCATCGCCGAGATTTTTACCGCGAAAAGTGATTTTCAGATTTTTCGGCTCGTAGCCGCCCGCCGCCCATATCGTGTGCATGAAAGCCCATTCGCGAGCGAACGCGTGGCGGTCGATATGGAATTCGAGCGGTTCGCCGGACGAGCCGCCTGTGTTTATCTGCAACATGCCGGGTTCCGTGTGGGTTCGCTTCTCGATACCTGCCGCACGCAAATCGCCTTTTGTAAATATCGGCGCGCGCGCGATGTCCTCGAAATCACTTATGCTCGAAGGAGCGAATCCGGCCCGGTCGTATCGTTCCTTATAAAACTCGATGTTCTTATATGCGAATAATGCGATTTTGCGGACACGGCGAGTGATTATTTCTTTTTTTCGCGCAACAGGCAGCCGTTCGAACTCGTCGTGTTCCTTTTTTGTCTTCTTGTAAACCGGGCCGAGCTTCCACGCATAGGGGACACGCGCGAGCGCTTTCCCGACGGGGCCGGGAATGTGTTCCGCGAGTTGTTTAAGTTTGTATCTTGTGCTCATTATTCCTGTGCGTAACTACAACCGTCTATTCTAGTTTCGATCATTGCGCATAACCAGCTTCTGGAGCGGCGATTCGAGAACGCGCGGGTCGTAGCCGCCCGCTGGTACGGGCGGGAGTTCGGGAATCCGTCCGGTCGTGTTTATCTCGGCGATCTTGTACTGGGCCGATTTCCGCACAAAGGTTCGCAACGCGACCCATGTAAGCCCGGCGCGGCCGTCGAGTATCGCGCGGCGGACGAATGCCTCGTGCAGCCAGTGAAAAACGTACCTGAACGGAACGCGATAGAAAATCTTCTTGAAGAACATCTGGCGCTCGAGCGGCGAGCCCAGCAGGTTGGGTTTCGTCGGGTAGACCTGCCCGGTGACGTGTTGAACGGCGGTGATCGTGGTATAGCGGTTCTGCTTATCGAACCAGCGGTGCAGGTTGGGGCTGTCGACGTGTTCGATGTATCCGGCGAGTGTACCCACAGAGCCGTCGATATGCACATGTTCATTTATAGCGACGTTCGAGAAGCTGCCTTTGCCGTTTTTCCAGAGGCGGCATGTTTTGACGACAACATGAAGCGGCCTGCCCATGAACCAGAGCCGCACCCTGATAAAGTAACCGTCGTGGGCGGCGGCGCAGTTGTTGACGACGTCGTCGATTTCTCGGTGCAGCGCGTCGCTTACGCGCTCGTCCGCGTCGAGTTTCAGTATCCAGGGCTGGTCGATGGGCAGCATGTCCAGAGCCCAGCACCACTGGTCACCTATATTCTTAAACGGTCGCTGTACAACCCGCGCACCTGCCGCGAGTGCGATGTCCACGGTTTTATCCGTGCTGAGGCTGTCGACAACGAAGATTTCATGTGCCCAGTCACTGACGCTGTCGATAGCGTCGGGCAGGTTTTCTTCTTCGTTGAAGGTCAGTATTATTACGCTGACAGGGAGTTTTTCCATAATGATTGCAGTGTGATCCTTATAAAGTGCTATCCCGATTTTTCCGAGTGGCCGAACATGCGCAGGGCGTGTTTCAGGAAAGCGGCCAGCCCGATACTTTTGAGCCTCGGCAATATCTCTCTAAAATAAAAGTCTGGTTTAAGGTAGTAAAGGTTTCCGTATTTGTGCTTGAACCGTGTCGTGACTATCGTGCGGTTCATAAAGTAGTAGGCTTTTAGAATCTCGTCCGCGTCCATCTTGTCGGTGCGTGTGACGCCCTGGAAGTTCTTCATTTTCAGCACCGAGGGCACCCAGTTTTCCCAGCCTGTGTGGATTATCCAGCCGTTTTCATTGCAGACCCTGTAATTCGCGCTGCCGGGGTAGGGTATCATGATCGAGCAGGACATGAGATCGGCTTTGATGTCCTTGATGAGTTGCGCGGTTTCGCGTACAGCCGCCATGTCTTCGCCGATGTTGCCGACCATGCAGAGCGCGTATGTGATAATGCCGTATCTTTTCGTCATCGCGAATGTAGCTTTTATCTCGTCGGTCGTCTGGCGTTTGCGCATTATCCGCAGGACTTCGTTGTCTCCGGACTCGACGCCGTAGGCGATGAGTTCGCAGCCCGCGCTTTTAAGCGCAGCGAGCATCTCTTCGTTCATTTCCCTTATCGTCGAAGTGATCCTGAATTTCAGATTCAGCGGTCGCACGCGCTCACAGAATTCTTTTACCCGTTTCGTCGAAAGCGTGAAAGTATCGTCGAGGATGTTGAAGTATTTCGCGTTCCAGTTTTTTACGAGGTATTCGACTTCCGCGACGACTTTATCCATCGACCTCATGCGGACTTTGCCCTTCCAGATATTGCCCTCGTCACAGAAAGTGCATTTGTTGGGGTAGCCGCGCGCCGTGATGAACGTGAAGCCCGGCCCGACATAATCCGTGTAGCTGAGTTTAACTTTGTACGGGCCGTGTTCGTAGAGTTTTTCATAGTCGACTTCGGCCTCGTCGAGTTCTTCGCGCGTGAGCAGTTCGCGCGGCGGGTTGGAAACCACCCTGCCGTCCCTGCGGAAGAACAGACCGTTTATCGAGTCGATTTCGCGGTGGCCTTCCATGAATTCGATGAATTCGGCAAATGTTTTTTCGCCTTCGCCCTTTGCGAGATAGTCTACTTCACTGAATTCATCGAGTGTCTGCGCCGGAAGGGCGGTCGGGTGCGGGCCGCCGATGATTATTGTCGAATCGGGAAACTCCTTCTTAAAATATTTCAACGCATTCTTTGTCTCGACGTACTGCGGCGTCATCATAGACACTACAAAAAGATCGGGCCGGAAGTGTTTGAAAAGATTGTCGATCGGAAACTTATGGCGATGATGGTTTTCGTCGTAGAATTCGTATTCCCAGCCCTTTTCCTTCGCGACGCGCATGAGATATGCAAGCCCGAGGGGCGGCTCCGAATAGCCGTCGGGGTTGGACAACGGATGATAGAAAAATGCTTTCATAATGTTATTTCCGTATGAACGGTCATTATTTTTCACGTTATGCTCATGACCGTATATTCTCCGTTACTAAATATAAAATATTTTTCGCGGGATTGCGATAGTTCCTCGATATGACGGATATAAGAATGTTACTTTTTCATGTCCGCCGCCCGCCTGAAAATATTCATTAGTTCAGCAGTATAATTTGTCCACGAGAAGTGTTCCCCCCTGGCATTCGCGCGCCTGCGCATCTCTTCCCTGAGGTCCGGACTATGGAAAAGTATTTTCAATGTTTCCGCGCATTCCTGCACACTCGCGGCTTGGAAATACATCGCCGCGTCGCCGCAGAGTTCCCTGCTCACTTCGGTGTCGGCCGCGACGACAGGCAGTCCGCAGCACATTGCTTCTACCAGCGGGTGTCCGAAAGATTCCGTGAATGACGGAAAAATAAATACATCCGCCCTCGTGTAAAGATAATGCAGTTTCCGATAGTCGAACTGCCCGCCCCTGACGAGTACGTCCTCGAGCCCGAGCTCTTTCACGCGATCGAGCATCCTGTCGTAGTGCACGCGCTCGACGCCGAGTATGTCGCGTGAAAGTGTTGTGACGAATTTCAGGCTGATACCCGAGTTTACAACCGCCGGCAGAGACTCGATTACTGTTTCAAAATTTTTCTGGACCGCATAAGAAGCGATATTGAGCATGATGAGGCAGCCTTCGGCCTTCCAGCGGTCGATGTCTCGGGCGAGTTGCGGTTTTTCGGAGCCGGTGTTGAAGAAGCGGTCGCGAGAGAAACCGTAGTGCATGGGTATAGCCGGTTTGTCGCCCAGGGCGATGTTCTTCCCGACCATCCGCCGCATGGCGTCGGTCGGGAACATAACGATGTCCGCGGACTTTACAGACATGAGGCTGAGAGCGCGCCGGGCGCGCCGTATGTAAAAGGTTTTCAGCGATTCGTTTCTCCTGTTGTGAAACTCGGGACTGAAGTAAACCAGGTTGCGTAAGAGCAATATCTGTGGACACGGGCAGCGCAGGCTTCCGAAGCCGGTCGATGAGAATAGCACATCGCAATTGTGATGTTTAAGCAGGGAAGGGATGCCGAAATGATCGAAGGAAAGTCGTTGCATATATTGTCCGGAAACACCGTCGAAAGGAATCAGTTCGATCAGGTTGTTATCCGTGAAAGTGTCGAGTATCTCGAGAGTGCGGGGCGGCACGATAACGATGAAGCGGTCGTTGCCGCCGGCGAAAGACGGAAGCTCGGCGAGAACATTCATCAGGTATGTCAGGGCACCTCCCATGTTGGCGGAGGCGGCATTTATCATTACTCTCAAAAGGTTCTTCCCTTATCTATAAGAGCCAATTGCAAAATTCTGATTCTGCTGTGGTCGGCTGCTATTGTCCATAGCTGCGTTGTCGGCGCGAAAACGGACCTGGCCG
>JAJRTR010000037.1 GCA_024278215.1 bacterium | reverse complement strand
CGGCGACTTCCGGGCCGAGTGGAAGCCGTCCGAAAACAGAGGAACCGTCTCGATGGCGGCGGACGCCGGGATATTCGACGCGTGGCTTCCGGCATGGTTTTCGATGCTGATGGTGGAGCGGGGCGGAGGCCTTTTCAGCGGTGTCGGTGTGGCTGTGGGCGGAAGAGGATTTTTCTACGCCGGCTCTTCAGCCGAAGACAGAAAAGCCGTCGCCGAAAAATTCGCCGCAAGCGACGTGATGGCCGCCGGGGTCGTCGCGCTGTGCCGCAAAGCGGGCACAATAATGGTATGCGGCACACCGTTCGGAGACGACGGCGGCGCGGGCGGAAAGAACCTGTGTGCGCCGATAGAAAAGATCAGTCTGCTCGGCGGGGCCGGCGTCAATGAAAACAGAAGAATAAAGAGCAGCGCCGCCGCTACGGAACTGTGGGACTCGATCATCTACACAAGCCGCAGCTTCGACATGCAGAACAGAACAATGGCGATCTGCGACAGCATCGCGGCGGAACTGCCCTGCGAGCGGGTCTGAAGAAACAGTATCCTGAGCCGACTGCAAAATTCTGATTCTGCCGCGATCGACGCTCTTGATTTTTTTATTCTGAATCCACGCGCCGGGCCATATATAAAATTGGACACACAACAGCATTTCTGATAATATATCACCGGATGCGCGGGGATGCCGAGTGTCTCTTTATGGCAAATATATTATGTGGGATGATCGAATATGAAAATACGGCTGACAATACTTTTCGCGCTTGCGGCTGTGATCTTTGTCGTGGGTTGCAGCGACATGAACTCGAGTGTGGTTCCCAACCAGAATCCATCGGACCTCGAGGGTTACGTATACTCGAAGAGCTACAATGAAGACTCTTTCGCGGCTCGAACGCTTAATGTCGCAACACGTGCCGTGCCCGATGGATACTCCGCGGTCGAGGGCGCGGTCGTCACTCTCGTCGACACACAATATCCTTCCGAGACAACCGATTCCGCGGGCTATTTCAAATTCACGGAAATCTATGCGGGCACATACACCGTCAAAGTCGAAAAGGATGGCGCGTCGAACACTTTCACTGTCGATGTCACCGCGAAAACCACCACGATAGCCAACGACCAGGTGGGCGACGACCAGCTTACGCTTACTCCCGCCACCACAGGTTCCCTCTACGCTTCCGCAACCGTTTCATGCTCTGCTTATCCCGTCGACATACCGGCGGACGCCACTGTTTATATCGATGGAAAAACGACCGGCAAGAGCACATTCACCGAAATCAGCGACATCTCGCCCGGTTCCTACTCCGTAACACTTGTCGACTCCGATTTTCTCACACCCGACTCGCAGACAGTAACGATACAGGCGGACACCCGCACCGATGTTTCCTTCGAACTTTCACCGGCAGACGGTAATGCGCCGCCCAGCGCAACGATAACATCACCATTGGACGCATCGTCATACACGCAGGGCTCGACAATAGCATTTGTAGGCGGCGGCGCGGACTGCGAGGACGGCGCCCTCACAGGCACGAGCCTCGTGTGGACATCCAGCCGGGACGGCCAACTCGGAACAGGCGCCGCTATCGCCACGACTACACTTTCAGTCAACACACACATCATTACACTCACAGCCACCGACTCGGCAGGCAAAACAGGAACTTCCAAAATCACCATTACCGTCACCGCCGCCACCGCCGACTCGGGACCCACCGCGACTATCCTCACTCCCACCGACAACAGTTCTTACAATAAAAGCGACACCATCACCTTCACCGGCACGGGCACTGACAATGAAGACGGCACCATCACAGGCGGCAACCTCGTGTGGTCTTCGAGCATAGACGGCACATTCAGTCAGACGGGCACACTCGTCCAGCGCTCCGACCTCACACCCGGCAATCATGTCATCACCCTTACCGTGACCGACTCGACCGACCTGACGGATACGGACACCGTGAACATCACGATACTCGACACCAACGCGCCGGTCGTGACTATATCATCGCCCACAGCCGGCTCCAACTACCAGCCCGGCGCGACCATCACATTCTCAGGCAGCGCGACCGACGTCGAAGACGGCTCACTCACAGGCTCCAGCCTCGTGTGGACTCTCGACAACACCACGCAAATAGGCACAGGTTCGAGCTTTACAAAAACAGATATCTCCACCGGCGTTCACACCGTCACACTCACAGCCACCGATTCCGACAACAATGAAACCTCGGCTATTACTCTGTTCACCGTGCTGAGCCTGACGTTCTGAACCGGATTTCTTACAAAGAAATCCGGAAAATCGAGATAACGCCTATTCTACGCCTGTTGCGGCGGCGATTCGGGATCGGTCACATACTCGTTTTTTACGCAAGAGGCCGTTGTTGCCGGCTGCTTCCTCACCACTCACTTGCCGCGCCTTGTATTGCAGGCATTCTCCCGATTTTTTGCCCGCATTTGTGAAACCATGCGGGTTATGGGTAATGTATACTCAGGTACGGTACGGTGACCGCGCCCTCAAAACGTCGATACAAAGTTGACACGACACTAAGTGGTTTTGAATATTTTGTTAGAATAAGGGTGACATACCCGAAAATAGTCCTGTAATTTCGGATCATGTTACCAGGGAAATAAAGATATTGAACTTGTGCGTTTTTATAAAAGGTAGTGTCATGTCAACAAAGAAAAGATGTAAGATGGGGTAGCGTAAAAACCATAAAAGTGTAGGGCGGGGGCACCGTACTCCGCCCTTGTTGAGACATTACAAGCCTGACGTGACAGTAGTAGAATTTATGGGGACATCCGGAACTAAAGGTCAAATTTCAGTCATGTTCCCAAAACTCTCACAATATATTGAAAAACGCACAAGTTTAGTAAAGATATTGGATCGTCTGTTTACCCTTTATATTCGTATACCCCAGGCCCGACCTTATCGAATTTATCACTATTATTCATAGCTGTTGCGATCACGGCATAAAAATTGTCGGCTTTGCTTCTGACCCGTCTGTCTTTGAGCAATATATTTCTGAGTTCGACAACCTTCATAGGTTCTTTGCTGTCCTGCATTATCTCTTCGATTACGTCAATTAGAGGTTTTGACTTCAATTTTTTACCACCGGGGCCCATCGAATCTACTTTTTTTGCCAGTCCCATAACTTCTTTTCTTAGAGCTCTGACCTCTTCCTGCAAATGGAGATTATCTTTCTCCAGTATGCTTATTGTCTTCTGCAGTTTGTCAACTTCCACCAATTGCTGGAAGTCCTTCTTGATTTTGCTCAAAGTCAATGACATAGAGGCCTGTCTCCAATCTAAATCAGTTATTAATATTATTAAAAACTCGAGGTCCGGATTGTAATAACATTCGATTTCATCCTGTTACTAAAGATAGCATAACTGTTCTTTATGTTTTTAAGTGATTTTGTTGAAAAAATCAAGGTTTTTTTTTGAATACCTGTTTTTAAAATTAAAGACCTGCTTCATTTCATATTCGATATTAAACCGCCCTGTATTTAGTTGAATCATGTATGACAATAATATTCGGTTCCGGTATATTCATACCTCATTATAATTATTTGCTGAAAAGTGCTCCTTTAATTTGTATCCTATCAGCAAACATACCCATGCGGCCGACCGAATGTAAAATGAAAATATTATTTTAAAGACATGCGCTTTTTTCATTATCAGTTTTGCATATTATTATGATTTATAATTTATGCGTAACGTAGCAGCCAGGTGAAGAATTCCCCGGGGACATCCTTCACAGCCCGCATATTTCCGATTTTACCCTGTTCGTTCGGGGGGAATATCCATAATAAACGGCAGGCGCATCATGAGAAGAGGTTAACAATGTCTTCGCGGGTGAGGTCACGGAAGAGGTTGCTCTGGCCCGCGAGGACGGATTCGACGAGTTTCTTTTTTCTGCTCTGTAGTTCGAGTATCTTCTCCTCGATTGAATCCGCGGCGATGAGGCGGTAGGTGAATACTGTTTTGTCCTGGCCGATGCGGTGTGTTCTGTCGACGGCCTGCGCTTCGACGGCGGGGTTCCACCAGGGGTCGTAGATGAAGACATAGTCGGCGGCGGTGAGGTTGAGCCCGAGGCCGCCCGCTTTGAGGCTGATGAGGAATGCGCGGCATGTGTCGTCGTGCTGGAAGCGAGTAACCCGTTCTTCGCGTTTCCTTGTCCGACCGTCGAGGTATTCGTATGGTATTTTTTCTTTGTCGAACCATTTGCGGATTATGGCGAGCATGGACGTGAATTGGGAGAAGACGAGTATTTTGTGATTTTCCGATATGGATGACAGTACCATTTCGCGGAAAAGGTTGAATTTGCCTGAATTGCGTGCGCGGGCCGTGTTTAGCTGTTCGTCGAGCAGTGCGGGGTGGCAGCAGACCTGGCGCAGTCGCAGCAGGCCTTCGAGCACTTTCATTTTCGAGCGGGCGAGCCCGCGCTTGTCCATCGAATCGATTATCTGTTGTCTGAAGTATGCGGCGATCCGGTCGTATGTTTTTCGCTGGCCGGCGGTCATGTCGCTGGTGAGTGTCTGCTCGTTTTTTGGTGGCAGGTCGAGTTCGACTTCATCTTTCATGCGGCGCAGGAGGAACGGTTTTATTATCTTTTTCAGCAGTTCACGCTTTGGGGCCGGGCTGTTTTCGACGGCGGTGTTTTTGCTGGAGTTGATGAACCGGCTGCAGAAGAATTCTTCGGTTCCGAGCAGACCGGGATTGATGTACTCGAACTGCGACCAGAGTTCTTCGAGACGATTTTCGAGCGGTGTGCCAGTCATGACGAGCCGGTTTCGGGATTTCAGCAGGCGCACGGCCTTGGCGGTTTTTGTTTTTGGATTCTTGATCGCCTGGCTTTCGTCCAGTATGGCGTAGTTGAATTGTATCTTTCGCAGTTCTTTTATGTCGCGCAGCACTATGCCGTAAGTTGTCACCACGAGGTTGTAGCGTTTGAGAGAGGCGCGTTTTTCTTTTCTGCCTGGGCCGGTGTATGAGAGGGTTTTGAGGCCAGGGGTGAAACGTTTTGCTTCGGCCAGCCAGTTGAAGACAAGTGAGGTGGGAGCCACGACGAGGGAGACGCCCTTTTTGCGGACGGCCGGGAGGCTGAGCAGGGCGAGCGCCTGCACAGTTTTGCCCAGTCCCATGTCGTCCGCGAGGCAGCCGCCGAACCCGAAGTCGTCGAGGAAATTCAGCCAGTAGAGGCCTTCCTTCTGGTATTCGCGCAGTTTGCCCTTGAAGGCTCTTGTGAGTTTGACAGGTTCGATCTTGTCGAACTTTTTAAATTTATCGCGTGCCGCTCTGAATTTCTCGTCGAAAGTGGCGGCGGGCGATTGATCCAGCAGGGTATCGAGCAGGCTGATCTGCGCCTTCGAATATCGGATCGTGTCGTCGCCGGACCTGCCGAGTTCGAGCAGCGACATGTTCTGTTGAAGCCACTTGGCGGGCATGAGGCCCATTGTGCCGTCGTCGAGCCTGACAAGGCGGTCGCCGGAGGCGTATTGTTCGATCATATCGAGCAGGGGTATGTCGATGTCGCCGTACGAAACGCTTCCTTCGATGTCGAACCAGTCTATGCCGGAGCTGACGTTCATACTGAAACCGCTGTGAGCCGAGATGGGTTTGCCTTCGCGGCCCAGCACGCTCCAGCCCGCGCCGACGAGTTTCTCGAGCGCATCGAAAGCCGTCTGAATTGATATGCGGCGTTTTGCGCCTTCTCCGACAGGTCCGAAGCCGACTTCTTCGAGCAGCGCGCGGGCCGCGTTTTCGGTTTTTTCGTCGCGTATTATGTATCGCCAGTCGCCTACGTTCAGGATTCGCGAGCGGCGGTCGTTTTCGCCGATGGTATGTGTTTCATAGATGAAAGAAAGACTGCCCGTCACTTCTTTATCTTTGAACTCCACCACCAGCTCGGGAACCGGCTCGATGCTGTCGTCCTCGGTGACATCGATGCTGTCCGGCAACTGGAAATCGGGTGCGGTGGACCCGCCTCTCGAAACGATTTCAAAAAACTCCGGAAGGTCTTCCTTCTCGATAACTATCTCCGCGTCTCTCGCGAAACCCACCACCCATGCAAAACTATATTCTTTTTCCACGCGCAGGCACTTCTCGCCTGCGAAACACCACATCGGGTCGCCGTCTAGTATCAGGTTTGTATCCTCGTAGTCGATAGTCTCATCGCCGCGCCTGAAGTGTCTGTGTATCCGGTATCCCTCATCGTCGTTTCCGTCGAGGAAGTATTGCAGTCTCCACGCTCCTTGCGTGTCTTCGGAAACGATAACCGGTCGACTGCCCTTCTTTTCCATAAAGCCGAAACGGCCCGTCTCGAGCATCATCGGGATCAAATCAACTATGCGTGCGGTAGAAAAAACATCGAATGTGCCATAGCCTGCCGCATAGGGTTCAAAAAACATTTCACTTCTCATCGAATTCAGAATCGCGACGATCTGGAAATCACGATAATTGCCGGTTTTTTTGAACAAGTATGTCTCATAAGAATGAATACTTCTAATAGCGCCCCATTCGCCGGTTTTCTTCATGGTCATTCTGCATAATACGAGCGAAGGAACTCCCTGCCGTATCGTAAGCTCTATATCCAGCAGATAGAAAGGTAATCCGTAAGAGGAAACATCTTCACGGGCGGCCGGTTTCGTCCCGGCAACGGCTGCCGATTCAATTTTGATTAGCGCTGATTTCCAGAATTTTGTCTTTTTAGGAGAAAATGGAGAAAGTACATGTTTCCCGCTCTGTTTCGACTGTTCTTCCGCCGCCTCGCACTTGAGAATTGTGGCCCAGAGATGTTTGCAGTTGCTTTCCCAGCCTGTGTAATACGGGCAAGTACACGACATCCGTTTGATATCGGCGTTATCGTCGAATATTATTGATGTGGTATAGACTTCCGTACCGTAGACTATGGCGGAAACATTATTGCCGCCACATTCTGTAAGCTCGACGCGGTCCTGCTTGAAATAGTTCAGCCCGCGTGTGCATACATCGGAGCTGAAAAGACGTCTGTAGTCACCGGCTTTCACAAAATCACCAAGTTATCCCGTGTAATATCAGAATTTTCGGAAAGTCCGAATCATATATTTTAGTTTGTCGTCGGCTGATTTATCAAATAAATTTTGTACAACAGAAAGTGCCGGCTTTCACCATAAAGATATTAGCGGCAACATTCTGTCGTTTACGGGAAAATAAGGGGCTGCTGACCTGCGACTTTTTTTTGAGCCAGCCGGTTTTTGAGAGCTCGTAGTTGCTCGTCGAGCGGTTTGTCTATCGAGGCAATCAATATCAGATAGCCTTCACCCATTGTGTGCAAATCTTTGATGCTTTTTTGGGCGGCTTGAAGCTCGAAGGCGAGTTCTGCGTTTACTCTGTTAAGGAATGTTGATTCAATGTCGGGTGTGTGGGTTTCCAGTGTTATGTGAGATGGAATGTTATCGTGGGACAGGGCAAAACTGCCGGTTTTCAGACCTCCGGAGTGCCCTGAAAATATGTCACATTCAATTGTTCCCGGCTCGAAATAACTGTCGGCCCATGAGCGGTCGGCTGCATGGGCGGGTATGAAATGACAAAAAACGAAAAACAGAGAAAAACAGAGCGCGTACACAAACAACCGCCGGTGTATACATCCGGCTACCGCGTCCGGAAGCAATGAACCCGCAATGTCGGCTGCATGAAAAAATCGCAAAACTATCCCACCAGTTGTTTTGCGAGTTTCACCGCGTCGGCAGCATCCGCGCCATAGCCGTCCGCGCCTATCTCGTCGGCGTACTTTTGCGTCAGCGGAGCGCCGCCCACCATGATTTTCACACTGTCGCGCACGCCCTGCGTCTCGAGTGTCTGTATCACGTCGCGCATGTTCTTCATCGTTGTCGTCAGCAGCGCGGAAACAGCAATCACGTCGGCGTTATGTTCCCTGACCGCGCTCGCGAACTTCTCGGCAGGCACATCGGCACCGAGATCGACTATCCCGAATCCCGCGCCCTTGAGCATCGCTGCCACGATGTTTTTT
Organism: bacterium; assembly: GCA_024278215.1. GTDB lineage: Bacteria > UBP15 > UBA6099 > UBA6099 > JAJRTR01 > JAJRTR01. The sequence goes on along the minus strand of JAJRTR010000037.1, from coordinate 962 downwards.
CCGATGTCGTGCAGGTCGCCCTTCACTGTACCGACAACCGCCACGCCCTTGGACTTTACTTTCTGTTCCACAAGCAGCGGCTCCAGTATCTTCATGCACGTTTCCATCGCACGCGCCGCCACCAGCAGTTCGGGTATGAAAAACTCGTGCTGCTGAAACTTGTCCCCCACTTCGGCCATCGCGGGGATAAGTCCCCTGTCGATGATATCGCCGGCTTTACCGCCCCCGTCGATCAGCTTGTTGACAAGTTCCACTGCCTCTTCCGCTTTGCCGTTGACTACGTAATCTTTCAGTTCGGTGAATTCCTTTTCCAAATGGAACACCTCCTCTGTTATGCAATTATACATTTTTTGTCTCTTCTTTGCATTATACGCTCAGAATGTCAAAAACCGGGAGCGCGAATATGTGGATCATACCGTGTCGACATTTATTTATTCGCGATAAGTAATATAATGGTTGTATAATCTTCCGATCGGTTCCCCGTGTACATCATGGAAAGGCGCAACCGTCCGGAAAAGGCAGTCATGAACAGCGAAGACAGAGCGGCATACAGGAAGATAAACGGCAAACTGCGCGGGCTGCTGTCCGCGTGGCGCATCTGCGCAGCGGTGCGTGGGCTACTGGTTACGCTTGTGCTCATGGCGGTGATAATCGCGCCGGGTGCTCTGCTCGGGGCTGCGGGCAATGTGAGATTTGTGCTCCTGGCCGCCGCCGCCGCGGTTGGCGCCACAGGTCTTATCGCTGGTGTGATATGGCCGATGGTAAGGCCGCTGAGTACGCTCGACGCCGCATTCCTCGCCGAGAAGAAGGACCCCGCGTTGAAAGAACTGATGGCGTCGTCGGTGGAACTTTTCCCGCCAGCGATGGCGACAGGCGATGCCGTGGCGGGCGGCCACATGGAAAGTGAAATGATCTCCCGCCTGCTGCGCCGGGCGGCCCGCGCGGCGGACGGCATCCGGCCT
>JAJRTR010000036.1 GCA_024278215.1 bacterium | reverse complement strand
GAAATTGTTCAGAGCAAGGCGGAGGTGTAAAATCCTCGCAGGCGTACTTGTAGAGTACGTCGAGGACGATTTCGCGCCAACAACGCAGCTATGGACAATAGCAGCCGACCGCAGCAGAATCATAATTTTGCAATTGGCTCTGAATGTCTCAGAGTTTATTCATTCCGGGTTTCCGACTGGAAAGTGTTTCACTTTGACGGTACAATACGAATCTGATAGAGCCAATTGCAAAACAATCAGAAATGGATTGGGGCTTTTATGATGAAAATACACTATGAATTGCTTGTATTGTCGATTCTGATGCTTTTTGCAGCGTCTGTTTCCGTGGCTTCTCAGGAGGTTGTTTTGCCCGGTGCGGATGCTATTGAAATAACTTCATACTATGAGCAGAAGGTCGAAGTCGACGGCATTGGAGACGATTACTCTGTAAGAATAGCGGGGGGAAGTCTGCCTTACGGGCTGAGACTTACAGATGCGGGCGTGATAGAAGGATACCCGACTGCTGTGCAGGAAAGCCGCGCGGATTTTGTCGCGGTGGATGACGCCGGAAATGAAGTGAAAGGTTCTGTGACTTTCCGTGTCGTCGGCAATGGCGTCAGGCTGTTGTACAGGGAGCTTCCTATTGCTGAAAAAGGACAAAAAGCCGAGATGCGAATTGAAGGAACCGGCGGCACCGCGCCCTATCGCTGCACATTGCGTAAGGTGCGGACATTCAGGAACGGCGGTGCTGCGAAACCCGGAGCGAAGGCGCCTGCTGTGGACGAAGCGCCGGGCTGGCTGACCCTCTCGAATGATTGCACCCTGACGGCGGAGCCGGATGAGGATACGATTGTGCTGATGCTGATCGGCGCGGCTGATGCGGACGGTGCGGAGGCTGAGGAATTCTATGCGCTGAGGAGTGCCGCCGACCCGGGAAGCGCCGGTTGGCTCGAAGCAAAAGCGCGTGAGTACAACCGCGACTACCAGGCGCGCTTTTCGCCCTACGGACTCACTCTCGAGATCGACCCCAACGGCGCGTATCACTCGTATGGCGACGCGGCGATGTGGACGGGTACATATCTCGCGGGCGCTGCCTACTATTATGCTGTCACTGGCGAAGACTTCGCACGCGCCAATCTCGAAAAGGCCCTGAACGCGACAACAAAACTCCGCGAGATCACCGGTGTACCGGGTCTCATCGCACGCGCTTATGAATTCGACGAATGGAAAGGCAGGAGGGACGCGCCCTACATAAAAGTCAACCCGGCGGAAAACTCTTATCTCGTGGAAGAGGGGAAATATAAAGGGTGGCGCTTCATCAGCACAGCCAGCCGTGACCAGTTCACCGGCGTTCTGTGGGGCAACGACACAGTGGTCGACCTGTTCGACGATCCGGCGCTCGTGGACCCGGCTGTTGAAAATATCGTCTCGATGGCGGCGCATATATGGGACAACAAAATGCACATCATGGACAAGGACGGCAAGCCCACCAGGCACGGTGTGATGTCCGGCTACGGCATCCAGGATTCGGAAGGACACGTGAACTATGATCCTTACACGAGCCCGGCAAGGATGCCCAACGGTTTCAACGGGGCGCTCGTCCTGAACTGGTTCAACATGGCCGCCACAGCGGCGCGCGACGCGAAAACAAGAAAACTATGGCGCGAACGCTACAAAAATCTTGTGTCGAACAAGCCGAATCCCGCGCCGGGCAGATCGTTCGAGAGAAGCTACACATCACACCTGAAGAAACTTTACGTGTACGGCGAAGCGTATAACAGCTATTGGGATACCGTATGGTTTAACCTCAACCTGCTGTTCAATAATTACTTTCACCTGATCCGAAACGAGAAACGCCCGAAACTGCGCGAGAGATACAGGGCCGTGCTGCGAAATCTCTGGGAAGATAAAAAAGAGATGAAAAACGGCTGTGAGGCACCCGAAGAGCGGCGCGCCGGAAGAGAGAAGAACCCGCATTTTACATGGCAGTATCTCGCAGCGCAGGGCGACCGCGAGCCGGACAAAATCTTCGAAGCGCTCTCCGAACTGATCGTGTTTCCGCAGGGGCCGCGCGCCCCGTTCGTTGTCTCGGAACCTGTCGAGTTCGAGACCGTACCGGGCCATGAAGACTGGGCTTGCGAGCCTGTGCCGGTGCAATATAGAAAACCGTCGGATTTCCAGTGGCAGCGCAGTCCATACAGAGTAAACGCCACATGGCCTTCATCAGGCAACGGCAGGAACTTCGCCGGTGTCGACGTTATCACGCCGTACTGGATGGGACGCTATTTCGGATATATTCCATCGTATTTGTAGATGCTTTTTATGGCGACAACTGATTTCTCACAGAGAAATCCGGAAAATCGCGATAACGTGTTGTCGCCAATAAAAAAGGAGACCGCTTCGTTTGTATCTGTTGCTATAAGGCAAAACTTAAAACGATCTTCGCATTCGGGGGGAAGATATTCGAAGCAATCTCCGTGTATTATGCAGTTGTTGTAAGAGCAATTTCACACAAACGGTTTGTGTGCGGCACACCTCCAAATGTCATTGAATTGTGGTCGAGGGCACACTGTTGCTTCGAACCCCGGCCGAATCCGATGTCTCACGGTAAGCAACATTTTCCGAGCGCCATATTGTATCTTCGCAGTCGGGCAGGTTGCGCAGTCCGAAGACCGGGAACTTCGAGTGGAGCCGCCGCGCGGCGGTCGTGAAGAAATCCGGGTTGTACGGATTGGACTTCATGAGTTTTTCGTCGAGCGAATTGAATGGATGATACTGTTGCAGATAGTAAGCGCGGGCACCGGCTATTTCGTTGGCAATAGTGTCGAGATCGTCGAGATCGTGGAGCAGCGGGTGGACGGTGGTTCGGAACTCGTACCTGTCCGCATTTTTTATGAGAAGCCGCGCCGACGCCTCGACCCTCTGCGCCGCGCCCCGGATGCCTGCGACCTTTTCCAGCTTGCTGATCGGAGCTTTGTAGTCCATAGCGATATACTGCGCGAGTTTCTCTTCGATGACCCATTCCAGAATCTCGGGGTGTGTGCCGTTTGTGTCGAGCTTGACGTCCAGCTTCATGCGCCTTACAGCATAAAGAAGGTCGATAATGCCGGGGTGAATCGTAGGCTCGCCGCCTGTGACGACAACGCCCTCGATGAATCCCTTGCGCTTTTTCAGATCGGCGATTACAGCGTCGTAATCCAGATCGGGCAGTGCCGTGGCCGATACAAGTTGCGTGTTATAGCAATAACGGCATCTGAAGTTGCAGCCGCCGGTAAAGATTATCGACGCTATCCTGCCGGGATAGTCAATTAGCGACGTGCCTTGAAATCCTTTGATCGAGCAATGGTGCATCATTCACCGCCTTGAATTCATAGACATTCGGCTCATACCTGTCCGCGCCCGAGACATCGAACATTGTCCTTTTATGGTACTCCTGCCGCTTTCCTTTATTCCACTGCTGCACCGGCCTGAAATAGCCGACTATCCTCGAGTAGACTTCTGTCTTTCCTGTGCATTTTGACAATGGTATTTCCTTTCCTGTGATCATGCCTGTTCTGCACTCACGGGCTCGTCTTCCGGCCCGGCGTCGTGTGGGCACTCGAAGTGCTCGCCGGGTATGTAGCCGTGAATGGGGCAAATGGTAAATGTAGGTGAAATCGTAAAATAAGGAAGTGTAAAGTTGGAAGCAATCTTTTTCACCAGCCTCTTGCACACTTCCGGGTCTTCGATGCGTTCGCCGATGAAGCCGTGGAACACTGTGCCGCCGGTGTAACTTGTCTGGAGCGGTTCCTGGTGGTTGAGAGCCTCGAAAATGTCGTCCGTGTGGCCCACCGGCAATTGTGTCGAATTCGTGTAGTAAGGTTCTTCGTCGCCCGACGCGATGATGTCCGGATACTGCTTCCTGTCCAGCCTCGCGAGACTGTAGGAGGTGCCTTCGCCGGGTGTCGCCTCGAGGTTGTACAGCACCTGTTCTTTGCTTGTTTCCTGGTAGTAAGAAACTTTTTCGCGCATGTGGCGCAGCACTCTTAGCGAGAACTCGCGTCCCTCTTCGGTTTCGATACCTGAGCCGATGTGGTTGAGGCAGCACTCGTGCATACCTATGAGGCCGATGGTGGAGAAATGATTCGACCAGTAGCAGTCTTTCGCTTTTTTCATATCGCCGAGATAGTACTTCGAGTACGGGTACAGGTTGTGGTCGGTGAAGCTTTCGAGCACTTTGCGCTTGGTGTCGAGGCTCTCGCGTGCCAGGTCGAGCAGCCGGTCGAGGTTGGTGAAGAAATCATCTTCATTTTCGCCGTGTAGCCGAGACGCGGTAGATTTATCGTCACGACGCCGATGCTGCCTGTGAGCGGGTTCGAGCCGAACAGGCCGCCGCCGCGTTTGAGCAGCTCCCTCTTGTCGAGACGCAGGCGGCAGCACATGCTGCGCGCGTCTTCCGGCTTCATGTCGCTGTTGATGAAATTGGCGAAGTAGGGTATGCCGAATTTCGCTGTCATGCGCCACAGCGAATCCAGCTTGGGGTTGTCCCAGTCGAAGTCAGCGGTGAGGTTGTAGGTCGGGATCGGAAACGTGAAAATGCGGCCCGATTCGTCGCCTTCCATCATCACGTCGGCGAACGCCTTGTTGAGAATGTCCATTTCGGGCTGGAAGTCGGCATAGGTCACGTCGTTCCTGCGTTCGCCGCCGATTATTATCGGCTCACCGGCCAGGGTAGGGCAGGGCTGGAGATCCATCGTCAGGTTTGTGAACGGTGTCTGGAATCCGACACGTGTCGCAATATTCAGGTTGAACACGAAACCCTGGACGGCCTGTTTCACTTCTTTGTAATCCAGTCCGTCATAGCGTATGAACGGTGCGAGCAACGTGTCGAAGTTCGAGAACGCCTGCGCGCCGGCCGCTTCGCCCTGCATCGTGTAGAAAAAGTTCACGATCTGTCCGAGCGCGCTGCGCAGATGCTTCGCGGGCGAACTTGCCACCTTGCCGAACGCGCCCCTGAAACCTTTCAGCAACAGCTGTTGCAGGTCCCATCCGCAGCAATACACACTGAGAAGACCAAGGTCGTGTACGTGGAACCAGCCTTCTTCGTGCGCCATTTTCACCTGCGGCGAATAAATTTCCGCAAGCCAGTATTTGGATATCACCGACGAGGAAATATAGTTGTTGAGACCCTGGAGCGAATAGTCCATGTTGCTGTTTTCATTTACCCGCCAGTCGGCGCGTCCGACATACGACTCGACGAGTTCCAGCGCTTCGTCGAGAAGAGATTTTCCATCGCGCATCTTGGCACGCCTGTCCCTGTAGAGGATGTAGGCCTTTGCGGCTTCGCTGTACCGCATTTCGATCATCTTCAACTCGACGAGGTCCTGCACCTCCTCGACAGACGGTATTCTGTTTTTGTTGTCCTTATAGAAAATTCTGAGGACGGTCACGACTCTGTCCGTGACTTCCTTTGCCTTGATCAGGTCCGGGTCGCCGACGGCGGCGAATGCTTTCGCAATGGCTTCAGTGATGCGCGACTTGTTAAACTCCTGCAGCCTGCCGTCACGCTTCCTTATAAGATTTATAACTTTACCGCTCATTATTCCTCCGAAAGTGAAACAACGAAATGAACTGAAGTTTATAATCGAGTATCTTTTCTTTTATGTCAGGATTCGGGCTTGTGGTGGGCAAAACTCTGGTTATGATCCCCACGGGCACTGCACATCCAATAAAACAAACTGCCCCTTATCCCCGGCTTGCCGGTTTGTAAAAATGTTGTTTTATAGTATTACCGGCTATCTAAACTATTTTTGATATAGTTAAGTGTGTTTGAGTAACATTTGCCATTCTATACGAATCCAGACATTTGTCAAGATGCCTGCACAAAATTTTGTGCTTTTTTTTACGATCAGCTCGAAAAAACCCTACATATAGATATTTTCCACATCTCCGGGCATATTTTTCCACATCCCGGATAATGTTTTTAACATTTTCCACAGATTATCCCCAATTACAAGCTTTAACCCCTATTTGCCTGTATTTAACTGCATGTAAATATAGGCACATACTAATCATCGTTCATGCAACTATGGTTTCTCGCAAAAACAGCACGGGGATTATTATGCAGACATGCAAAATAACTTCACGATTTGTTGTAATTTTGCAAATATTGTGTTAATTATATATGTAATCCTTAAAATAGTCTTATAATTATTATGTCCGGATTAGTTGTGAACTGAATGGTGGTGTGCTGATATGTTAATAGAGTTCAGTGTTAAGAATTACCTTTCTTTTAAAGATAGAGTTGTGCTGAGCATGGTGGCCTCAAAGGACAAAATACACCCCCGTAACGTGATCGCTGACGCGGGCGGAACCGGCATCGACCTCCTCAAGGTCGCTGCCGTATACGGCGCCAACGCTTCAGGCAAATCTAATCTGATAAAAGCACTCGAGTTTATGTGCAAATTCATTGTGAATTCTCACGTCGGCACCGACACGACCAGAATAAATGTTGTTCCCTTTAAATTAGATGCATCGTGTGCCAACAAACCGTCTGAGTTTGAAATGATTTTTATTTCCGAAGGTGTCCGGTACAGATATGGTTTTGTCGTTGACACGGAAAAAGTGCATGAAGAATGGTTGTATCATGCCCCAAAAGGCAAGGAAGCGCTGTTATTCGAACGATATTCAGGAGAACCGATAAAATTCGGGACAAGCCTTAAAGGCGAAAAAAAGGCAATTGAAGGACTGACAAGAAAAAACGCTTTATTTCTGTCCACAGCAGCACAATTCGACAACAAAACAGCAAATGCTCTCTTTTCATATTTTCATTTTATGTCAGGTAATATGAAGAGTTATATATTGTCAAATGAATTTCAATATGATGACTTCATCAAACTTAACGTAATGTTTATCAATGAATTGCCTGGTTCTGATTTCAAGAAAAAGATAGCATCAAAATTGCAACTGGCGGACACTGGCATTAAAAGTATTAATTTAAAATATCCGGCGGACATAATAGATAAATTAGGACCCGCACTGAAGGATGACGAAAAAGCTGAGGTCGTTGAAAAAGAGAGGTTCCTGAAAAATCTTGACGATTCTGTTAAGGTAAAATTCGCTCATTACTCAATGAATGAAGATGGTGTGCCGGGTGAAGCGATGTTGGATTTATCCGAAGAGTCGGATGGAACCAGAAAATATATTTTATTATGGTTATTTTTATTAATAAGGGGAGCGTGGTCATCTTCTGTCATTGCAATCGACGAAATGGACATGGGACTGCATCCATTGCTGGCAGAGGAATTTATCAGAGATATGTTTATGAGAGAAACGGAAAGCGGTTTGTGCGGTCAGATGATCTTTACCACTCATAATACGAACCTGCTCGATCCGGAGATTTTCAGGAGAGACCAGATATGGTTTGCGGAGAAGGATCACGCAACCGGTGCGACTTCCCTGTTTTCTTTGAGCGATATCAAAGATGTCCGGACAGGCGAAGATTTCAGTAAAAAGTACCTTGATGGGAAATATGGGGCGATTCCCATTCTGAGAAAATTTGACAGCGAGTGTGTCAATGAATAGATCTCAGAGGAGAAAAAGAGACAACAATTCTCTCCTGAGAAGGCGGTCGAGCAGAAATCCACAGCCGATTATCATCATAGCCTGTGAAGGGGAAAAAACAGAAGCTAAATACTTCACAGATTGTTGCAGACAGTACAACCTTACTCGCGTGTCCATACTCGGGCTGGGTCAGGATCCATCGAGACTCGTAAAAAGCGCACAGGATAAGAAATTAGAGATTGAAAGAGGTAAGGGGCGGAAAGACGGTGAAAAAGTCGACCCGGGAAATGTCTGGTGTGTCTTCGACCGGGACGAACACGAAAGGATTGCCGAAGCGATAGATCAGGCAAAGGGAAATAATTTCGGACTTGCGTATTCGCTGCCGTCTTTCGAACTGTGGCTGCTTCTTCACTACCAGGATCAAACAGCGCATATTGAACGTGATAAAGTTTTAAAGGAATTAAGGAAGTGTATACCAAATTATGAAAAAGGAATGGAAGGGGTTTTTGGGCTGACATGCGGTAAGTTGGAAGAAGCACACCGCAGATCGGAAAATCTGAGAAAAAAACACAAAGGGGATGGTAATTCTGAACATTCCAACCCATCGTCAAGCGTCGATCTTCTTATGAAACATCTTGCGGAACTATCAGATAAGATAAAAGGCTGATTCCAATACTACTACGATAAGAAAATGGGATTTGGAGTGCGGTGATAAATCACCGCTTTGTCTTTATCCGGGAATTGATTCCCGGCGATGAAAGCGATATTGAAATGTCGCACTCCAAATTGTTTGCGCTTTGAAACAAGCGGTATTGGGAACTGAGTTTGTTTTTGCGGGATTATATTGTTTTATTCGCGTGTTATTCCTATTAATATTATTCATTAACAATTGCTGCTCACGGGGATGGCGCTATGGCAAAGAAAACACCTCTTTTCGACGAACATAAGGCACTCGGCGCGACTATTGTCGAATTCGGCGGCTGGGATATGCCGGTTCAATATTCAGCCGTCATCGAGGAGCACACGGCGACCCGTGAACATGCGGGGCTTTTCGACACTTCGCACATGGGCGAGCTTTTCGTGTCGGGCGGCGACAGCCGGGCTTTTCTACAGTCGCTGCTGACAAACGACATCGGCGGATTAAGTCCCGGATGTGCCGTTTATGCTGTTTTGACCAACGAAAAAGGCGGCTGCGTCGATGACCTGTGGGTTTATATGCTGGACGATAATAAATATATGCTGTGCGTGAACGCTTCACGCACGGATGCGGATTTCGAGTGGATAGCGGCGCGCGCAGGCGGCGATGTCGCTGTCGAGAACCGAAGCGGCGAATATGGCATGGTCGCGCTCCAGGGGCCGGCGGCGATTGCCGTGTTCGACGAAATAGCATCCGCGCCCGCGCCGCGGCGTTTCTGCTTCAACCGGCAGGATGTCGCGGGGGTGGAAACACTGGTGTCGCGCACGGGTTACACGGGAGAAGACGGTGTCGAGCTGTACTGCCCGGCTGCGGAAACGCCGGCGCTGTGGCGTGCGCTGCTCGAGGCGGGCACGCCCCGCGGACTGAAACCCACCGGACTCGGCGCGCGCGACACATTGAGGCTCGAAGCGTGTTACAGTCTGTATGGACATGAGATAAATGAGGACACAACGCCTGTCGAAGCGGGAATCGGCTTCGCTGTGGCGCGCGAAAAGAATTTCCCGGGCTGTGAGTTCATATACAGGCAGATGGATGAGGGAACGGACCGGAAAATCGCGGCTTTTGAATTGACGTCGAGGGGTGTGCCGCGCGAAAATTATGGAGTAGCTCATTGCGGCGAAGAGGTCGGAGTTGTCACCAGCGGTTGTTTTTCGCCGACGCTCAGGAAAGGTATCGGGCTTGCGATGCTGAACTCGAATTACGCCGTGCCCGGCACAGATGTCGAAATAATAATCAGGGGCAGGGCGTATGCCGCGCGGATTGTCAAACGCCCCTTCATCAAATTCAGAGGAGAGAAATGATATGGAAACACCTGAAGAACTGTTATATTCGGATCAACACGAATGGGTGCGCAACGAAGACGGCGAAGTGAGGATGGGCATAACGGATTTCGCGCAGACAGAACTGACGGACATAGTTTTCGTCGAGCTGCCCGAGGTGGGGCGAGAAGTGTCGAAGGGCGATGAACTCGTCGTGGTCGAGAGCGTGAAGGCCGTCAGCGATGTGTACGCGCCTGTAAGCGGAACGGTGACAGCAGTAAACGAAGCGCTCGAGGAGGCTCCCGAACTGGTTAATCAGTCGCCGTTCGGTGACGGATGGATGGTCAAGATAAAAATGTCCGATCCGGCTGAACTCGACTTGCTTATGTCGGCCGGCAAATATATTGATTTTGTTGAGAACAGAGATTGAACGGCGGCAATATGGCGAAAATCGTGATTATCGGGCTTGGTGCGGCGGGATTCGCCGCGTTGATGGCTGCAAAAAAAACGGACCGGCGCGCGGAAATTGTAGTTATCGACGATAAGACCTATGACCTGATGCACCCGTGCGGACTGCCCTACGCGGTCGAGGGCGTCATCGACTCGTTCGACAAGCTCAAGCACCAGCTTAACCTGGCAAAAATGAAGGTCGGGCACATCCGGCCTTTTCGCGCGAAGCGGATCGACCCGGCGCGCGGCAATGTAACGGCAGTGAACGAATCGACAGGTGAAGAACTGGCGGTCGATTACGACAGCCTGATTATCGCGACCGGCGCGCGGACGTTCATTCCGCCTGTGCCCGGTCTCGCGGACTTCATCGGCAGGGGCGTCTTCACGGTTTCGACGCCGGAAGACGCCGCCGGACTTCGCGACGTCGCGCGGATCGGTGGTCGCGCTGTGTGCATCGGGGCGGGCGCGATCGGGCTCGAGACGGCGGTCGCTCTGCGGCGCTGCGGCATGGAAGTTACAGTCGCGGAAATGCTGCCGGGTGTGATGCCGCGCGCGCTGGACGCGGACATTGCGTCTGTCCTCCAGGCACATCTCGAAAGTCTCGGAATAAAAGTGATGTGCGGCGCGAAAGTGGATGAAATATGCGGAACGGATAAAGTCGAGAAGGTCGTGATCGACGGCGAAGAGCAGGACGCCGGCATAGTAGTCGCGGCTGCGGGCGTTCGGGCAAATACGGAAATCGCCGCCACAGCCGGTGCAGAAACCGGTAATGTCGGGATCGTTGTCGACGAAAACATGAAGACGACAGTCGACGGCATATACGCGGCGGGCGATTGCGTGCAGACGCGCGCGCTGATCGACGGGAAACCATTCACACTTCAGTTATCGACAACCGCCTGGGCGCAGGCGACAATAGCGGGCACATGCGCGGCGGGCGGCGACGCGAAGTATCCGGGCGTCACGGGCGCGTTCGTGTCGAGGGTGGGCGAACTGGATGTCGCGGCGGTCGGCTACACGCTCGCCTTCGCGAAAACACTCGGGTATGAACCGGTATTCGGAAAAATCAAGGACATGACGCTGTACGACTGGTATCCCGGCGGCACGGAAATAACGATAAAAGTTGTTGCCGATAAGAAAACAGGCCGCGTGCTCGGCGCGCAGGCGGTGGGGGCGAGCGGGGCCGCTTCCCGTGTGAACGTCGTGTCGACAGCCATCGCGGCCGGCATGACGCTCGAACAGATGTCGCGGCTCGAACTCGCCTATTGCCCGGCTGTCTCGCAGGCTTATGACCCGCTGATCAAGGCTGTCGATTTCGCCATCAGGAAAAAGAGATAGAAGCGCGGGATGAAATACTGAAACACATACAGGCCGATTGCAGCCGGACGCGGCAGAACTGAATATAGCAATCGGTTCATACTTGCAAACATAAAAAAAAGGTGATATTATTCCATTTGTTGGATATTCCAAAAGTTGGAATAAATATTTCAAACTACTGTTTTTAAAACGAAAACGGGAGGTGCCCTTCTTGAACTCGGAACAGGTTCTCTCACGTATTTACCTCAGGGCTGTTCTGCCGCTGCTCGAAGAAGTCGTGGGCTACGACGATGTGGCAAAGGAGATGGTGAAGAGCTGGAAATGTTCGATCATGCTCCACCAGGCGGGCGGACCGGCTACGACACTTGTGTTCAGAAACGGTAAGTGCGACGCGTTGCGCAGGAGTATTACTATACCTTCTATTGCGCTCTATCTCACCGAACCGGCGAAACTGAATGCGATGTTCCAGGGCCAGAACGTGATACCGATACCGTGGATGGGTTTCTGGCATGTCGGTATACTCGCGAAATTCACGGAACTTACAAAGCGGCTGGAGTACTACATGCAGCCGACGGACGAAGTGCTGTCGGACAAGGCGAATTACGCTTTCATCGTGAAGCTTATGTTGTATGCGGCGGTGTTCGGCGCGTGCGAGGTCGCAAACCACGACGATCATGTGGCGAGCCTTTCGCAGAACACAGCCGAGGGCGTCTTGCAGATAAAGATACTGCCCGACGGGCCGGCGGCGTATATCAAAAAAACGGGTGGAGTGTTCAGCGCCGCAAAGGGCGAGGCCCCGGGCGCTGCCGACGCATATATGGACATTGAAGGCGTGCAACTCGCGTACGAACTTTTCAGCGGACAGACGGACGCTATGGCCGCGCTCGGCCTGACCGATATTCGCATTCGCGGCCTGATTCCTTTCGTGGACAACGTCAACGCTTTTCTCGACAGGCTCAGCGTACTGTTGCCTTAATCTCACATATACACAACTCCTGTGACGCAAGGGGGACTGCAAAAATGGAAACATACAAATTCGATAAATCAATGGAATTGTTCAAGAAGGCCACGACATTGATTCCTTCGGGAATCTACGGCCACGAAAGCCCGGCGATTCTCGTGCCCGGCTCTTTTCCTTACTACGCCGAAAGAGGGCAGGGCAGCCACTACTGGGACATCGACGGCAACGAGTTTATCGACTATATATGCGCTTATGGCCCGATGGTGCTCGGCTACAACCACCCGAAAGTCGAGGCGGCGGTCAGCGAGCAGAGCAAGAAGGGCAACTGCTTCAACCATCCCGGTCCGGTGATGGTCGAGCTTGCGGAAAAACTCGTCAATCTCGTCTCCGGCATGGACTGGTCGGTCTTCGCCAAAAACGGCTCGGACGTAACTTCGTGGTCGATACAGGTGGCGAGGGAACACACAGGCCGCTCGAAAGTCCTGATGGTATCGGGCGCGTATCACGGCGCGCACGCCTGGTGCACACCAGGACACGCGGGCCTGATCGCGGAAGACCGCTCGAATGTTCATCTCTTCACATGGAACGACGAGTCGAGCTTCCACCAGCAGATAGAAAAATATCGTGGCGAAATCGCCGCTGTTATAATGACACCTTACCACCACCCCGCGTTCGGCGACTCGATCATGCCGGCTGACGGCTGGTGGCAGACAATACAGAAAACATGCAACGAAGAGGAGATCGTTCTGATCGTGGACGATGTGCGCGCAGGCTTCAGGCTCGACCCACGCGGCTCGCACGTTTATTTCGGTTTCGAGCCCGACCTCGTCTGCTTCTGCAAGGCCATTGGCAACACCCATCCACTCAGCGCGTGCATGGGCAAAGACAAGTTCAAAAACGACGCCTCGAAAGTCTTCCTGACAGGCAGCTACTGGAACAGTTCCGTGCCCATGGCCGCCGCGTGCGCCGTGCTCGATGTGATGGCGGAAGAAAACTCCGTGAAGATTATGATGGATATGGGCGAAAAACTCATGAAAGGACTCGAAGACCTCGCGAAAACACATGGGCTTCAGGTGAAAATATCCGGTCCGTACTCGATACCGTTCATGCGCTTTGCCAACGAGGACAACTTTTTACGCAACCAGCTCTTCTGCGCCGAAGTGACAAAGCGTGGTTCGTTCTTCCACCCGCACCACAACTGGTTCCTCAGTTCGGCGCACACCGAGGACGACATCAATAAAACCCTCGAACATGCGGACGCCGCATATAAAATAGTCAAAGACGAATTCGGTTCGTAGTAACACTTTAACCAGGCGAAGAATTTCCCGGGGACACGATCCGTAACTAAAGGCAATACCGTTTACTTAACCCGGATTTCTCACAAAGAAATGCTGAAAAAGAGATCGGTGAACGCGGAGTGTTCATTCCCTGTGTTCCGGGGGGGCGGAGCCCCGGGACGATGAAAAGTTCATGGGCGGTACAAGGCGTGACACCTGTGCTGCTGCGTCTCACAGGCCCCCAACCCCAATACTGCTTGCTTTAGCCTGAACTTCCCACCTGAAAATGCCGGATTATGACAAAAAGCCTGCAAAGAATAAGCGTAAACTCTACAGATGTCGTTGCCAAATTATCAGTTCGACCACAAGCACACTATATTTCCATACCCACACCATATAGCGAAGTGTCACTTTTTTGTTGTCCGAAAAATTTATTGATGGTATATTATAAAAACGCAGAACTGGAATCTGAGAGAATGAAACCATGAATTTTAATCCCGGAAACCCGGAACCTCTGAACACAGAACCTTTTTATCTCAAACGCGGCCCGGTGGGATGCCTACTCCTGCACGGGTTCACTGGCACACCGCCCGAATTGCTGCCGCTGGGCGAATATCTCGCCCAGCGCGACATAACTGTGAGCTGCATCCAGCTGCCGGGCCACGGCACAACACCTCAGGATATGATAAAAACGCGATGGGAAGACTGGGCCGGAGCTGCCGAACAGGGCCTTTTCGACCTGCGAAAAGAGTGCGAAGAAGTGTTTGTAGCCGGGCTTTCGATGGGTGGTGCGCTGACTCTCTACCTTGCGGCTCGATACGATCTGCCGGGAGCGGCAAGTCTGGCGGGCGCCACGCTCGTGACCGACTGGCGCGTCAAATGGCTGCTGCCCGTAATCGGGCGTTTCGTAAAATATTTTCCGAAAGATAAAGCCGATGAATTTGAGGACCCGGAAATGCGCAAGCTCCATAAATCCTACGATCATTTCCCGCTCCCCTGCATTGCGAGCCTGAACAATGTGGGGCTTCCACAGGTGCGTGCCGGTTTGCCCGGGATCAAATGTCCAATGCTGATCCTGCACAGCCGAAGCGACGAGATGCTCACAATGTCAAACGCGGAGCTTATTTTTAATAATATTTCCAGCGAGAAAAAGGAGTTTGTGAAACTCGACAGGTCGGGCCATGTGGTGACGCTGGATGTTGAAAGGGAAATCGTTTTCGAGAAAGTATACGATCTGATCGAGCGTGAATCAAAACTTATCACGCAATAATGAACAGTAAATAACGGGCAAGTAACCGACATTGTTACCATGCAGACGGTAGCGGCGATTGCAGCGATAATGGACAGGATGCGGTACGAGAATCACCCTGTAAAAATCATCCGGCCACGGCAGTTGAAATCGCTTGACAAAGGTGTTATCGTCTGATATTATGCTGGCATTGTTTTGTCATATATGGCAGTTTATCAATTGGAGAAATTAAAAAGAAATAAAAATACTGGAGGTGTTGTAAATGGGTTACACATGCGAGGAAATCTTCACCGAAATGCCCAATCAGTTCGATGCGGAAGCCGCGGGCGACTGGGAAGCAAAAGTTCAGTACAAAATTGATGGCGAAGGCGGAGGAGAGTGGGTAGTCACAGTCTCGGGCGGCGCATGCACAGTCGAAGCGGGCTCAGCAGATGATGCCACAGCCACACTCGAAACCGATGCCGAAACATGGGTTGGAATCGCAGAGGGCACAGTTGAACCGACAACAGCTTTCATGACAGGTAAAATCCGCATTCAGGGAAATATGGCAGATGTCATGAAATCGCAGAAGGTCTTCAAAAAACCTGAATAATCATTGACTGATTTTTCAAAAGCTTTCAATCGAACTTAATTGTATCGATATTCAAACAGCCCCGGGAACGGGGCTGTTTTGCTACCGTAGCAAACGACAGAAACAGGAGAAAATCATGGCAACTGCGAATGCTGGCGACACAGTGCGAGTACACTATACAGGGACATTCAATAATGGAGAAATATTCGACACGTCTGTAGAACGAAACGAGCCGCTCGAAGTGAAACTCGGGGAAAACCAGGTCATACCGGGCTTTGAAAAGGCGCTGCTGGGCATGAAAACCGGCGAGAAGAAGACGATATGCTTTACCGCCGAAGAGGGTTATGGCCCGCACCGCGAAGATATGGTGGCACAGGTGGAAAGAAGTAAGCTGCCGGAAAACATCAATCTTGTTGTCGGCCAGTTCCTGCAGGTCGACCGCGGAGACGGGCAGCAGCTTGTGGCCGAGATAACACATGTCACAGACGACATGGTAACTCTCGACGCCAACCATCCGCTCGCCGGCAAAGACCTCCAGTTCGAACTCGAACTGCTTGAAATCATGTAAAGACCACGGCATAAATAACCCGCTTATTTCACAAATGCGGGTTCAAAAACCGGAAGAACGTCATTGTGCACACAGGACCGCCGTCGTCGATAACAATTCAGACTTTCGTAAGCGGCTCGCATAGTTACGATTATCATGTACAAAGGAAAGAACACTTTTTATTGTCGTGTCGGCGATGAAAAGACGTAAGAAAATGATTTAGTGGCAGGAACAGAAAAAGTGTAGGGCGCGGTCACCGCGGCGCGCCTCAACTTTTGGTCGTACAAACAGTTATGCGTAATATATGCTCAGGTGCGGTACAGTGACCGCGCCCTTGTCTACACTCAAAACGTCGATACAAAGTTGACACGACACTAATATGTAAAGTTTATTTGAAGAACAGCCGTCAGGTCCGGAGGTATCCGCTGTGTGGATGTAGCGCTGGACGATGTGATACCGGTTATTGTCGATTCTCCGATGTCGTCGTTGCCCGTAAAGTTCGAGATGAGTTTTCTTCTGATGGCATCCACTGTGCTGAACCTGCCGCGCAGGATGACACTTCGACCGTCGCGGATATATTTCGTGTCGTTGTCTCCGGCGGCGGCAAGTGTTTCTTCGATGATCCGCTCGCATTCAGCCGCCGCCGCGTCCGCATTCTCTACAGAATAGACATCTTCAGCCCGAAGCACCCTGCGCATATATTGAGATGTATCAACCGCCGCAGCGGACCTTGCGAAGGCCGAAACGCCGGACGGAGTATCACCGTAGGCAGCAGATTCGTATGATGGTACTTCCTCCATGATGTTGAATCCGCCTGTGACTACTCTGGGCGATACGCCGCCCGCGCCCACTGTAATGATCCGGCCTGCCGCGGACCTGCCTTCCGCTGTTCGCGCCGATACCGGCACAATTACTCCGGAGGGTTCGGCGGAAAAGCCGGCTGCATGACCATCAGCCGGTTCGGAATCCGACCCTCCGTTCAGTATGCGTTTCATCTCCAGTTTATGTTCCATATTATCGAATTCTTCGCGAACCCTGGTGAGGACTACTTCCCGGTCGGTCATGCCTTCTGCCGGTTTGTCCTCCGAGGCCGCAGTGTCAGCCGTAGTGTGTGATGGGACCGGTGCCGATGCCGCGGTTGCCATGCGTTTCGCAGGCAGTGCGGGTGATGGCGATGTGACTCCCGCGCTATCTTCTTCTCCGACCGTATCTTCCGCGGCAATTTCAGCCGCTGCCGTATCGGAGAGAAGCGCGCCTGTGCCGCCGGCCTCTGCCGCGTGCATTTCTTCAGGTTCAGGCACTGCGGCGTGCGATAGTGTTTCCGGCTTTACGACTGTCGGTGCGGCGGCCATCACCTGTTGCGCGGGTGCCGGACTGTTTCCATTTATTTTGAAGACATTCATATATGCGCCGCCAAGCACGATAAGGATGAAACTTGCCGCCAGAGCCCACCACCCTGTTTTTCGGAATGACCGGAGATTTATCATGCCGGATTTTTCCTTTTCCATTTTCATGCGGATATCGTTGATCAATGAGGCAGGTGCCGTCTCACGGCCATACTCGGCGATCAGAGCGCTTGTTTTACGGAACTGTTCAGTCTCCTCGCGGCAACTTTCGCACTTATCGATATGACGCTCGACCTGATGTGCTTCGAACTGTCCGAGTTCGCCGTCGATGTATGCGTTTATAAGTTCTCTGACATCACTGCAATTCATATTTCTTCATCCTTCCGGGCCCGCCAGACCCGCTTTCGTGAGTTCTTCCCGTGCGATAAGCCGGGCGCGTGCAAGTCGTGATTTCACTGTGCCTACCTTGCAATCGACGATCCTGGATATTTCGTCATAGGAAAACCCGTTTATATCTTTGAGTATTATCACCTGCCTGTAGTGTTCCGGCAGTTTCGATATTGCCTCTCTTACCATTGCCTGTATGTCACTGCGTCCGGCGACGACATCCGGCGACAGCGTCTTGTCGGGTATTCTGTCCAGCAAAGAGGTCCTCTCTCCATCGATATCGTTTGCGGGTCTGTCGTCCGCTCTGTGTTTCGCGCGAAGCCCGTAGTATGAGAGCGCGTTCTTGCAGGTGGACGAGACAATTGTGTAAAGCCATGTGCTGAATTTCGAGTCGCCCCTGAAACGGTCCAGGTAGCGATAGACGCGCAGGAATATATCCTGTGTCACCTCTCGTGCCGTCTCAGGGTCGCCCAGCATCCGGCATGTGTAACCATATACGCGGTCCTGATATCTCTCGACGAGAGTGTCAAATGCAGCCAAGTCGCCGTTGCATGTCCTTTCGATCAATCTGGAATCGTCAGGTTCGCCGGCATAATCTCCGGTATCCTGTTGTCGCTGCATTTTTTCCTCTAACTGTCTCATATCCTGCTTATTCAGACAGGAATGACATATAAAAGTTCCCGGTGGGCTGCGAATTGTTTGCCACCGGGTATCTCACATCTAGGCACTCCCATGAAAGAATACTCATCGGGATGCAATCGGTACAATATCAAATCGTATTAATCCGAGCCAATCGCAAAATTATGTTCGTAGCGAGGTCGAGCGAAATTGTTCAGAGCAAGACGGAGGTGTAAAATCCTCGCAGGCATACTTGTAGAGTATGTCGAGGACGATTTTATGCCGACAACGCAGCTATGGACAATTGCAGCCGACCGCAGCAGAATCATAATTTTGCAATTGGCTCATCCGGGTAATTAATTCTTCTTAGCTTTGAAAAAACGGGCCTCGATACCGGTCGACGGGTCTACGAGCACCCTTACGGGCCGCCGGCACAGCGGACAATTGCCCACATACGCATTCTGCTTACTGTCATAGTATATTCTTGTGTACACACCGCAACATTCAAAGTGAACGCCGATATATTTTTTTCCGGCATTCTTCGCCATATCCATCACGTCCCGACAAAGATAATTTTACCGGCATTTATTGATTACATCAACCAAATATTGCCTGGAGCGACCAGCCCCGGAAACAGAATCCCTGTTCAGTGCTTTTCCCGGGATGGAACTCCCGGAATAGGTATCCCATGTGTGCCTCCAATATTTATCGGGCCAAAATTCTTTTCGTATTTTTGTATATTCTCCTCCAGCGCTTTGTAGAACAATTTTGCATGAACAGGGCTCATGAACATCCGTGTGTTTATATATACCGCGTTTTCTTCGGGCAGCACCTTCGCGAAGTCGAACCGGAAATCGATGCCTGAATGTTGTATCTTTACGAAGTTTGCATATTCACCAAGTTTAACCTCGTCGGAAATTATCGTTTCCGGTTCGTCATATTCCACGTCTTTTTTACTCATATAAATAGCTCCAGTTATCTGTATTGGGGTACGGTGTCCCCGCTCCGAACTCCGAATGCCTCTCTGTTGCGGCGGCGCCGGATTTTTCGCGACAATCACTTGCCGCGCCTTGTGATCTTAAGTGACCGGTATTGGGCCTAATCAACATCGCCGATGCGATGAATCTTTATCAGGTTTGTCGTGCCCTTTCTGCCGACAGGCACACCGGATGTAATTACAATAATATCGCCCTTTTTAATGAAGTGGCTTCCAAGCAGTATTTTATCCACATCCCTGACAAGAGAATCCGTACTTGTAATTTTATTGAAAAGAATGGGGTCGACACCCCAGTACATACTCATCTTTCTTGCGACATCTTCGCTCATCGTCGCGCCGATGATATTGCATGAAGGCCGGTATTTTGAGACCAGGCGCGCCGTGGTGCCGGACTGTGTGAAAGTCAGGATCGCCCTTGCGCCGAGTTCTTTCGCTGTGCGCACAGCGGCGTAGGCGACGGCGCCGCTGAAACCGGCAGCTGTCAGAAGGAATTCAGAAGGCTCCATCACCGGCTGGTCGATAAGGCCTTCTTCGGCAGCTTCGACTATTTTCGCTGCAAACTTCACTGTCTCGACCGGATAGTTGCCGACAGCGGTTTCACCGGAAAGCATGATCGCTCCGGTCATGTCGTAGACGGCATTGGCGACATCCGACGCCTCGGCGCGTGTCGGGCGCGCGTTTGTGATCATCGACTCGAGCATCTGCGTCGCCGTTATCACCATTTTGCCGCGCATATTCGCCTGCTCGATGATACGCTTCTGCAATTGCGGCACTTTCTCAGGCGGCATCTCGACCCCGAGGTCGCCTCTTGCCACCATCACGCCGTCTGCTTCATCAATAATCTGTTCGAGTTTTTCGATTGCCTCGGGCCTTTCGATCTTTGCAATCAGCGGCACATCCGCACCCAGCCGTAGCACGTTCCTTCGTAATTTTTTTATATCTTTTTCATCTCGCACGAACGACATAGCTACATAATCCACACCCTGACCTATTCCGAACTCCAGGTCGGCGATGTCCTTTTTTGTCAACGACGGCGCGCTCACGTTCACACCGGGAAGATTTATACCCTTGTGTGATGTCAGCATACCGCCCCTGACCACTTTGCAATCCACATATCCACGGCCTGTTCCAAGCGCTTTCAGTTCCAGATAGCCGTCATTGAGCAGTATCCTGTCTCCCTTTTTCACATCCTTCGGAAGGTGCTTATACTGTGTCGGAATCGTATCGCTGCTGCCCACGACATCTTTTGTGACAATTCTTATCCCCTGCTTATTCTTCAGCAGGATACCTTTTTCCGGCATCGTGCCGACACGTATCTTCGGCCCCTGCAAGTCCTGGAGAATCGCTATATGCGTTCCGAGCGCTTTCGATACTGTCCGGATCATCCTGATGCTCGCGGCATGGTCCCTGTATGCGCCGTGAGAAAAGTTTAACCTGAAAACATTTGTTCCCGCACGCGCGAGTTGTTCGATAATCTTCCTGTTCGCCGATGCCGGACCGAGTGTCGCGATTATTGTCGTTCTCTTCATGTTTTCTCCATTAGTACAGTCTTTATAATTCGAGAAACGGGCCGTCAAGGCTCCAGCGTTTACCTTTGCGGCTGAGATTAAACTTCATCGGCCTGTCCTGTTCCGTTGTCATCCATGAAGCGCGGTACCTCAACCTGATATAAACAACCGCTTCATTGACACCTTCCACCGTATCGTCAATCCGATAAACGCGCAGCACCTCATATTTGTTGATAGACCTGTCGCACACATTCTTTTTGAAATCTTTATATGTGCCGTATTCAAGGAAATATGTCCGCGCGTAATCGGACACCAGATCATAAGCGGCGGAGCATCTGCCGGCCGATATATCATTTACATATTGTTTCACGATCTCGCCGGGTTCAGGCGTGGGTCTTCGCATCCAGACTATAAGAATGATAATGATAAGAACACAGACCGGGACCGCTACCGGTTTTGACCATGGCGGCAATGATTTTATTATCTGGGACAGGCGGTTTTCCATCTTCACGAATTATACCTTTTGTGTTCTCCGCGTGTCCACAGGACAACTCTGTGACTCCCTCGTGTTTCGATTCATTCATTTCATGGGCGGGCTGTCGAATAGTTTGATTAAGCGCGATTCGATCTTAAGGTCTTTGCCGACGGTGAACTCCCTTATGCACCACAAATCTTCCGCATCGACATCGCTCCCGGAGGATGTTGTCGCTATATAGTGGGTTTTTCCAACGGTGTATTCTTCGTTTCTGTGTATGTGTCCGAATAAATAATACGGGACCTTCGCTTTCCTGATTAAAGATAGGAATTTTGTCCGGGAAATACAATCTTTGCACCACTGTTGCGGCATCACCTCGAACGAGCGCGGGTCGTGATGCGCGACAAGCACCGGCATTCTGCCGTCGCCGGTTTTCAGCGCTTTTTTCACCCATGCGTATTCGCTTTTCGACAGCGTGCCCTGGTATGTGTGAGACGACGGCCTGTTGAGGTGCCACGGCCTGTTCCTGTTTCGCGTCACCTGGTCCCAGTCATAGCTGTTGAACATGACGAACCTGACCCGCCCATAGTCCAGCACTCGATGTTTCGCCCCGAAGTATCTCGCCCAGTAGTCATCTCCTTCTATTATTCCATCGTAATCGTCAGCCATGTATGTGTAACGATCGTGGTTCCCGGGGATTATCAGTACCGGCTCTTTGATGTTGTCCAGAATCTCGTCGACGGCGGCCGGATAATCGACATCATAAGTCCTCGGGTAGGCGGTGATGTCGCCGGTCATGATGACAAAATCCGGTTTAAGCTCGTTTGCTTTTTCTAAAGCGGCGCGCCGGACTTTCTGTATATCGACTCCCGGAAACTGTTTTTCAGCGCGCGGGTCGCCGACATGATAGTCCGTGATCTGAACGAACTTGAACGGCGGATCGAACGAATCGACAACTGCAACGGAATGCCTCTGGCAGTCCTGTATCGCTGTTGTGGTCTGTATGGAAACACACATGTCGTAGAGCCCGGGCTCGATGTCGGACGGAACGGAAAAAGTGTTTTTATTCGCACCTTCCGAAAGAGGCAGATCCACTATGATCGGCGCTGCCTGCCGGTGGGTGTTCGAGTTGGAAAGCGTTATCTCTTTTAAAAGTCCCTTTTCGGCAACATCAATATTGATCTCCACATCGCCACCGCTCTTTACAAAAAACGGTTGCGAAAAAGTGGGCGCTTTTATCTCTTTGATTTCCTGCGTCGCGCCGACCGCAAATCCGGAAGACAACAATAATAAAATCAGCAATATCGCGCTAAGTCTGTAATGTCTCATTCAACAGGTTCCTCCACTTGTTTTTCCGACACATTATTCTATGAGTCTGCTTTTAGAAATCACAACACCTGAAAAGAAATAGTTTCACCTGAGAGCCAAAGAGCTGACGACATCGGGCAATGCGGAGTTTACTCCGGGGTTGTTCAATCCGCCTTGTCCGCATGTGGATCGCCGTATTTCTCGATGTATTGGGTGAGTGCCTCTTTGCTTATCTTGAAGTCGGCTTCGGCATTATCCTTAAGATGCTGGATCACGGCGAGCTCGAACACTCTGCCGATGATCGGTAATTTTACTTCGATGAAGCCCACGAGGTCTCGTTTCGTGCGACCGTCGCCGTTGTCGGAGAACACGACCTTGTGGCGGGCGTTGAGCTGTTTCTTGAAAAAATGGGGGATAATCTTCGCGGTATATGTTTTTTTCTTCCGGTCCCAGACCGAGTCCTCGATGAAGGTGAGCATCTCGGGCTTGATAAGCTTTTGAGCGATTTTGGGTATCTGTCCATGAACGCACCACTCGTTTTTTATGTATTTCTTATCGCCCGTATCTTTTTCGCTGATAGGTTTTGTTGCGGAAACATTGGGCAGGTCCACCAGTTCATAGAGCGGCGTTTTGCTGTCCATCAATATATCGCATACAGTATCAAGTCCGTAATCATAATAGTGAGTGATCTTGTAGCGTTGCATGAGCCCTCCATCGGCAGGATATTTGAATTATGTTTTGACGTATTTTACCAGTGCTGGGCGATGATAACAAGATGCCGCCGGTCGTTTTCAAATGGAATACCGAAATGAATACGGGATAAAAACTTATCTGTATTGTCCGGGCAATTATTTTCCGGAATATCACATATTCCCCGAAAGGCGGACGAGCCACAGGGTGACGGAGGGGACGTATGTAACGAGCGCGAGAGTGCAGAGCAGGAGCAGCAGGAAGGGCAGCACGGAGCGCGCGACTGTCTCGACCGGTTTTTTGAAGACTGCGCCGGAAGTGAAAAGATTGATCCCAACAGGTGGTGTCAGGTAGCCGATCTCGAAGTTGATTATAAATATTATGCCGAAGTGTATCGGATTGACTCCCATGGCGACGGCGGCAGGCAGCAGCAGCGGAACTGTGATGAAAACCGCCGAAAGAATATCCATCAGACATCCTAGAAACAGCAACAGAATGTTGACCGACAGCAGGAACAGTATCGGAGATTTGAAGTGTTCGAGCAGCCAGTCAGTGAGCGTCATCGGTATTCCCTGGACGGTAAGAAACCAGTTGAAACCGTAAGTGACGGAGATAATAATAAGCAACATACCGATCATCGAGCCGGCTTCGCGCATGAGTTCGGGGATGTCTTTGAGACGCACGGACCTGTAGAAAGCGAATTCGACAACGAAAGCGTAAACTGCAGCGATGGCGCCCGCCTGCACGACTGTCATAACACCTGAAAATATTCCCCAGCCCACAATAACAGGCAGCAGGATCGCCCAGAATCCGTTTTTTATGCTGCTGAATACCCTGCCGAGATCAAAATGTTCGCGCTCGACTGCCTTGCCGACGGCGAGTGAATATGCCATGAAAAGCGTCACGATTATTATTATCGGAACAACACCCGCGATAAAAAGAGCTTCGATGTTGAGTTCGCCGACAATGCCGAAAATAAGGACGACTATACTCGGCGGCACGAGAATACCGATCGAGCCCGAAGATGTGACGAGCCCGAGAGAGAAACGCTCGGAATAGCCGGCTTTTGTCAAACCGGGCAGCATCATCGAGCCGACGGCGATTATCGCGGCGGGCGAAAGGCCCGCCAGCGCCGCGAAGATGAGGCACCCGAAGATTGTCGACAGCGCCATGCCGCCGGGCAGCCAGCCGACAAGCGCACGCACGAACTCGACGAGCCGGCCCGCGCTTTTGCCGCGCGTCATAAATGTGGAAGCGACGATAAACAGCGGAATCGCAAGCAGCGCCGTGCTGTCGGTCATCGAGAACATCTGCTGGAACATTATCATCAGCGGATAGTCGCCCACTAACACCATGCACAGCGCAGTCACAGACCCGATGACGATAAAGAGGGGTACGCCGAGCAGCAGCAATATGATAAAAACTGCGATAATGGACGCGGAAATCATCAGTCTGCCCTGCTTTCTTTCGCAGGATCTTCAGGCGGAAGAACAAGAGTCAGCACAAAACGCAGTCCGATAAATGCGGCCGATATGGGAAGTGCGGAGAAAATCATCCAGAGCGGAAGTTTCAGAACAAGTGTCGTGCGACCGATCTCGCGGGCGTCGAGCGCATATTGAGCGCCGAAAACGAATGAAACCGCGCACACGACAACACATAATGCAACAACAAATATTTCGACGGCGCGGCGTGGTTTCCCTCGAAGTTTATTGACCAGCGCTTCTATAGCGATATGCCCGCGGTTCCTTGTCGCCGCGCTCGCTCCAACACATGTTACCCAGATCATGAGGTATCTCGCCACTTCGCCGGCCCAGGGGACAGACTTCTCGAAAAATCCGCATATCACCTGCAAAAACAATGAGCCTGTCATTGCCGTAAGCGCAATCGTCAGGAAGCTCACTTCAAAATAGTGAATTGCTTTGTCTGTGAACCTGATAAGTCTATGAAACAACCTCGGAACCTCCCCCGGCTTTTCCGGGCATGCCGTTATAAGCGCATATTATATCCAAACTTGTGCGCTTTTGAATTTTTTTGTCTGAATTTCAGAGTATGAAGGCGGGACACAAGACTAATCAGAAGATGCTTCCCGTGCTAAGTTGGAGGACATCTACGGCATTTACCATTCGACTTCGCTCCGGGAAGAAATGCTCTGCACAGCTGTGCATGAAAAACCAGGTCTTCGTACAGCCACAACCTAATTGTTTTCTCTGGTTTCGATAGCACGGTAGACGGCGTCTCGTACCTTATGAAAATCCGGTGGTAGTGTGATGGGAAGGTTTGCATACTTCGAGTCGACATTATCCAGTTTCGATTCGTGATAGTTGATTTTAAACTCGGTGAATTTAAGGCCGTGGGCCGTGGATATAACAACGACACGCGATTTTGAATCGATCTGCTTACGATCTATCAGTTTGAAGAGTACCGCGAGCGCGACACCTGTGTGGGGACAGCAGAAGAGGCCGGTGCGGTCGGCGCGGGCGGCGGCGTTCGCGAGTTCGCTTTCGGTTGCCTGCTCGACGATGCCGTTGAATATTTTAAGTGTGCGAATGGCCTTGTTTATGCTGACGGGGTTTCCGATCTGAATGGCGCTTGCGAGAGTTTTTTGAGCAGTCATCGGCGTGAATTCTTCGAATCCCTTGAGGTAGCTCTGGTAGAGAGGATTCGCGCGCTCGGCCTGTGCGCAGACGATGCGTGGCAGTTTGTCGATGAGGCCCATTTCCTGAATTTCAAGGAAGCCCTTGCCGAGTGCGGACACGTTGCCCAGATTGCCGCCGGGAATAATGACGAAATCGGGGACTTCCCATTCGAGTTGCTGTGTCAGTTCGATACTTACAGTTTTCTGGCCTTCGATTCTTAGAGAATTCATCGAGTTGGCGAGATATATATTTTCTTTTTCCGTGAGTTCCTTGACGATTTTCATGCAGCCGTCGAAGTCGGTTTCGAGCGCGAGAGTGAGAGCGCCGTTTGCGATAGGCTGGATGAGTTGAGCATTGGACACTTTGTCCTTGGGCAGCAGGACGATAGCCTGTATGCCGGCGGCGGCACAGTAGGCGGCGAGGGCGGCCGAAGTGTCTCCGGTCGAGGCGCAGGCGACGGCGGGGATATTTATACCGTTGGCCCGCATCTGTTTTACCTGTGACACGAGCACAGTCATGCCGAGGTCTTTGAAGCTGCCTGTGTGGCCGTTCCCGCATTGCTTGATCCAGAGGTCTTCCAGGCCGATTTCCCTGCCGAGCCGTTCGGCCCAGAAAAGGTTGCTGGCGCCCTCGAACATGCTGACGACATTGTCGTTGTCCACCTGTGGATTGACCATTTCCTTCTTGCCCCACACACCACTGCCGTAGGGCCATTCGGTGTGGCAGAAGCGGCCTTCGAACTTCTTTTTCCACTCCCCGGCGTCGAGTTGCTTGAGAAGTTCCATGTCGTGCTTGACTTCGAGCAGGTCGCCGCATTTCGGACATCTGTAGATAATTTCTCCAAGGTCGTGTTTCCCATCGCAACCGGCGATACATTGAAACCAGGCTTTGAATTTCATCTTGCACCTTTTCGGCGGTTCTGCTGTTTGTTATATAATGTCGCAATATCTTTGATCAAAGAACAGAACCACTGTAAAATAGTAAAAGTTCCGGCGGACCGGCATATCCATGTCTATACTAAATCATTCAAGTCAGGATTTCAACGCGAAACGGCGCGCCGACAATAAAAATGTGAGGGGTAGTATGACAAATAACCGTGAGTCCGTCAAATATTGTACGTTTATGTCATTTTCACTGATAGTTATTGTCCTTGTCACGGTGGCTGTTTTTGCGTATCCGGCGGCGGCGGCAAACGCCGCGACAGACACCGAAAGAATACAGGAAATATGGGCGCCCGTTATCAACCAGGCGGTTGCCACCACCGCAGATTTCATCACAACAATGGATTTCGACGGTGACTGGATCGGCTCCAACAACTGGGAAAACTTCAACTATTATCCACATCCCGCCTTTGTCTATTACGATGTCAAAGAAACGGATACGCACTGGTTTCTATTTTACGCGCTTTATCATCCGCGCGACTACACACCCGACATCAACTGTCCCAGCGGCTGTCACGAGAACGATTTGGAGGCTCTCCAGCTCGTAGTGCGCAAGGACGGCTCGCCGCGCGGTGATCTTGAACTTATGGAAACTCTTTTCCACAGTGAGATTGCTCTTTACACAAACAAGAAATACATAAAGGGCGGCGCGCTGAAAGTGCGTGGCGGCATTACGATGAAAAAAGGCAGACCGGAAGTTTTTGTCGAGCAATACGGACACGGCATTTACGGCAATATGAACGACAGCATCAGCGCCAATCCGCATGTTACAAATACTATAAGATACGTGTACAAGGGTGAGGCGGAGGAACCGACCGGTGTTTCCGACAGGCTTGTGGGATATGATCTCGCGCCGATACACGAGACATTCTGGGCACACCGCGACTGCGTCGGCCAGGAGATGTGTTTTGACGGCCCGTTCGATTATCGCGGCGCAACGCTGCCTGCGCAGATCGACGGCAACACATGGGGCCGCGATTCCGCCAACACGCCCTGGGGCTACGGCCAGGCGACGGGCGGCGATGTTGTGCGGGGCGACTGGTTTTTCGACCCGGCCAAAGCGATACTTTACCATGCCGGACCGATCGCCGATTTCGACACGGAATATGTTTCCAACGTATATCTCGATGAAATAGCGGCGATGAGGGCGGCGGAACAGTGATTCGTGTCTCTCCTCGTGTCTTTTGTCCTTTTAATGTATGATCTTTGATGATATATATAATGGTTATTTAATGTTTTCAGGGTGGATCGTGTGGACGATTGAAAAATGACGATCCTTTGTTCAAGGAATAAATTATGGACTGAACACAGCGAGTGAAGAGCTTAATTATAAACAGAGCTGTCAGAAAATCATGGTGGATTATCGTCGCCGTTACACTCGTCGCGGGCGTCGCAACGACGATTTTCTGCACGCGCCGCGACGATATGTACCTCGCGACATGCAGGTTGCGCATATTGCCACCAAAACGATCCGGAGATAATGACCGCGCCCTTTCGCGCGATTCCAACTCGCCCGGCCCATATATAAACATAAACACCTTTGTCGAGATTATGCGCAGCGATGTAATTATCAAACGGACCGCTGACACTCTCGATATGACGGCCGAAGAACTTGCAAGGATGGAACTCCGGATAAAGGTCGTCCCGAATTCGGAAGTCATCGAGGTAGGTGTTCTTTCGCCCGAACCGAGGATCGCGATAAATGTCGCGAATATACTGCCTGAAACATTTTTCAGCTACTTGATGGAAAAAGAGCGTGCCGAAGCCGAGGACGAACGAAAATATCTCGAAGAACAGGTGCAAAAAGCACAGAAGGAGCTGAAGGTCACTGAAGATACGCTTCGCGAGTTCAAGGAGTCGAATCGAATAAAAGACCTGAGTTCGGAGACAGACCGGATGGTCGGCGGCCTGATGCAGTTCGAGACCGATCTGCAACAGGCGCGTGTCGACCTCGAATCCACTCGCTCCCGAATCCGGGAGGTGCAGTTGCAACTTAGCGAGAGCGACCAGGAACGGCTGTCTCAACGGACCGTGACGTCCAATCCCATCGCCGAGAAGCTTAACGCCCGGCTCGCCGAACTCGAAATCGAATATGCAAAACTTACACAATTGTACAGTGACATTCACCCCGATGTGCTTTCCGTCTCCGCGCAGATCGAAGAGATAAAAAAACAATTGCGCGGACTGGAAGTGAAGATCATTAGCCAGGATGTTACAGCGCCGAACCCGCAGTACCAGGTGCTTCTACAGAGCCTTGGCGCCTTGAAAGCAGATGAAATGGCGCTCCAGACAAAAGTAGACAGCCTGAAATCCGTCACGAAGAAAATGGAACGTGAACTAAAGAAGCTGCCTGAGTCCGAGTATACGCTTGTCCGTCTAATGAGAAGACGTAATCTCGCGGAAAAGCTGTATATCGCACTGCAAGATAAGTTCCAGAAATTAAAAGTGTTCGGTCGCTCGCCCAGGCCGCCGGGTGAGATTCTCAAAGCGGCGGTAACTTCACAGAACATAACACGAAGGTATAACTTCATCCTGCTCGCCATTTCAATTTTCGGAGGGCTCCTGCTCGGTTTCGCCATCGCTATTATAAGAGAATCGCTGTCGGACACTATCGAAACCGCGGAAGAACTCCGGGAAGCCACGGGATTTGAAGTGCTTTCGCAGATTCCTTACGATGAGTCGATGAAGGGAAACGGAGCCGTTTGCGCCGAAAAACCCAACACGCCGATTGCGGAGAGTTATCGCGCCCTGCGCAGCCGCCTCAAAGTTGCGCTCGAGGAGAAGAACGCGAACTCATTTCTTGTTACCAGCGGTGTCGTGCGCGAGGGTAAATCGTCGACCGCCCTGAATCTCGCTGTCACATTCGCGCAGTTCGGGAAAAAAGTTGTACTCGTGGACGGAGACCTCAGAAGACCTACGATACACAAGCGGTTTGAGATAGAGAACCGCGGGATAACGAACATTTATATTGATAAACTTGACGTTTCGCAACTTATCGTCGAGTCGAAAACGGCAAATCTTTCCATACTTCCAGCGGGGCCGCTCGTGCTCACGGAAGACACGCCCCTGATTTCTTCCGAAGTTTTCGAGAGCGACATCGTCCGCAGCATGATCGACCTGCTGAAGGTTTCCTATGATGTAGTGATTATCGACACACCGCCGGTGATGGCGGTTGCGGATGTGATGGTGATCGCGCCGCTTGCAGGCGGAATACTATTCGTGGCGAATGCCGGTCGTGTGCCGAAAAGAGAAATAATTTCCGCTGCCGGGACCCTCGGGTCCGCCGGGGCGCCGGTTCTCGGCGCCGTCCTCAACGGCACAAAGCTTTCTCATAGTTATTACAAACATTTGTATTACTACTACGACAGCAAGAACCAAAAAAGATGACGCGCCCGGTGACTGTTGCGTGTATACTGTAAACCAAAATCTTCTTTTATCTGGTTTCATCTATTGCGTAAAGGAAACACAGTATGTTGCCTTCGAAAAAGTATGATCCATTCGTATTTGCGCTGATCGCCTCTCTCGCGCTGGCGGTATTTTTTACCACTGTCGCGGACGCGGCGTCGGAAACCCCCAGGCCGGGAATTGTGCTCGGGGAGTATCCGGCAGGCGCGCGGACTCCCACCGCACAGCAGAACGCGCGCTGCATGAAAGCGTTCCGGCTGTATCGCAGGGGTGTGATAAACAGGATTGTCGTGACAGGAGGATACACGCGCGACCATATCTCCGAAGCGAGAATGATGAAGATCACACTCGTAGCGTTCGGCGTGCCGCAAGAGCGTATTATCGAGGAGCCGCGCGCGGGAACGACCGTTGAAAACGCGAAGTTTGCGAGTATGCTTTTCGACAGGCTCGGTTGGGAGAAAAAGGCCTTTATTATATCGCAGTCGTATCACTTGATGAGGGCGAAACCGATATTCCGGAGCGCGGGGTTCAAAGTCAAAACAGCATTCGCCAACCCCGCGCCGACAGGCAAGGAATACGAGATGCTCGAGACCGTCGAGCCTCCCGGCTGGATAGGCGAAGCGCCCGGCGCGGCGGTCGTTTTCGAGGATTACCATTCGGATGAGCCGCTGGAGTTTCCATCTCCCGCACTCGCGCTCAGACTGCGAACCGCCGCGAAGCTGTACCGGGACGGAATAATACATGACGTCACTGTCTACAACGACTGGTACACGCGCGGCCATGTCGATATCGCCGAGATGATGCAGGTAGCTCTCGTCGCGCTCGGTGTCTCTGCGCGGGACATCGACCTGCTGAGCCATGATCATTACAGCAGGTTCGAGCGGCTGCCGAAACTATTGAAGGATGAGCGCGAGCCTGTGATCCTGATAACGTCATCCGAACAGAAAAAGCGCGTTACACCCGGCATGTCCGGCTGGAGGCTCTGGTTCATTGACGCGCCGCAGGCTGTTCGCTGATAACAATTGTGTGCTGTTCCTCTGTTGTGTTAAAAAAAATCAGAGTGTTTTCGAGGTCGGCGTTGCGGCACCAGCCGGTCTGCATGGCGGCGACGTTCCCACAGGGTATCTTATCGAGTTTCCGCGAATCTATCCTTACAGACGCCGCGTCTGTGGCTGCGACATCGAGCCAGAGCCGGCGCGGGATAGATTTGAGCTTGACAATGACGTCGCCGTCTTTTCTGCGTGTCGAGAAATATGTGCCGTCTGTCATGCGGAAACTCGATTTTCGATCAGACGGCCATGCGCGGACAACGAGTCTGTCATCCATGGCAACCACATCTTCGCGGGCGATTGCCGCCGCCGGAACTAATGTGTCCACGTCGCCCGGAAGCATAGGGATAATCGAGCCTTCGCGGACGAAGAAGGGTAGTTCATCGAGAGGGGCGTCGACGACTTCCAGGGTTCCACCCTCGTGTGTAATGTTACCCCAGAATTCGTACCACGTTGTGTCGCCGGGGAAATACACTTCCCGCGACGACGCGCCTTCTTCGATCACGGGGGCGACGAGAATACTATTGCCGAACATGTACTGGTAGCGCTGAACATGCGACTCGGGGTCCGCGGGGTAGAGCAGGGGCAGGGGACGGATGACGGGCAGTCCGGTTTCAGAAGCGTCCCTGGCGTATTTGTATATGTACGGGAAAAGTGATGTGTGAAGTTTCGCGTAGTTTCTGTATATATCGAGCGCATTCGTGCCGAAGTCCCATGGCCCTTTGTTGCATTGCATCATCAGAGACATTATCGGCGAGAGCGAACCGAATTGTGCCCACCTGATGAAAAGTTCCGGAGTGGGTTCGCCGAGATAGCCCGCTATGTCGTGGCCCGTGACGGAGAAGCCGCTCATGGCCGCTGATTGCGCCGCGATTACAGCCGCCGGAAGTCCGTTGGGGCTCCAGTCGGCGTTATTGTCGCCGGACCACTGGATAGAATATTTCTGCGCACCCGCCGCGCCCGAACGCGCCCGGACGACAGGCTCGCCGGTCGCCTTTTTCCACGCTTCGTAAGCCGATCCGGTATAGAGATATGAATAATAGTTTTTCATACGCCGGGCGGGTATTGTGTTGTCGAAAAACCGCGTGCCACGTTCATAATAACCATCGCCGCCATCAGCCTTGAAACCATCGACGCCGATTTCCGCGAGTCGTTTCACGACATCTTTCAGGTAATCTTTCATCGCGGGGTTTGTGAAATCGAACAGCGAACCGCGCCCTTTCCTCCAATCGAATACGACGGGGGCGTCGTTTTCGCCGCGCACGAATCCTTTTCTATTCGCTATGAAGTCGTAGTTGTCCGTTTTGCCGGGTTTTATGCCGAGCATGTCGGTGTTGTTGAGTATGTTGGTTATCGGCGTCATCCAGACAATCACCCTGTAGCCGTAGCCGTGCGCTTTGCGCATCAGAGCCGCCGGGTCGGGAAACTGAATGCTGTTGAAGCTGAACGAATTGTACGAGTCCTCCCACGGGCTGTCGATCATGATTATGGAGCCGGGGATGTCGAGTTCGCGCTGTCGGACGATGTCCTCTTCGACCTCGTTTGCGCCAGTATATACGTCGCGGGACTTCCAGGGTGCGAACACCCACGCGGGCCACAATGGAGGACGACCGGAGAGAGCAGTGAAGCGCGAGAGGATGTCGGCAGGGTAGGGACCTGCGAAAAAATACATGCGCAGGTAGTCGTCCTCGAACTCGACAGACCATTCGCCTCGCCCGCCGGTGTCCATGTCGAATGTTGCGACAACTGTATCGTCGAGCCATGCTCCAAAGCCGCGGCTGCTCGAGAAAAAAGGCACGCTTTCAGATGAGTTGTCGCCACGAAATTCATGGTCGGTCACAGGGTTCGCGTCATGGTTGACAACTGTCGACACGTGGCCGTGATAGTCGAACCAGCCGGCTTTCTCGCCGAACCCGTAGTAATGCTCGTCCGCGGTAGCGTTGAAGGCGGCACGCCATAGCACGGGTTCGCCGTCGCGCCGTTTGATCTCGAGTTTAGCGACACCGGTTTTCATAATCGCGAGCAGGCCGGCGTACAATGTGTCGGGGTGCCCGTCGGTAGTTGCGGAGAAGTATATCCAGTTCTGGTCCTTTTTTACGCCGCCGCACCGCAGTTCTTCGTCGTTGACGGTGATGGACAGCGATTCGAGGGATTCTTTACCGCCGCCTACTGAAGGGAATTGGAGCGTTATGGCGCAGTTCGCGGTTATTTCATTTGTGAAGAGGCTTCCCGCCGCCGTCTCGGCATTTGCGGGAGTGCAAATTGCCGCTGCGATGAACAAAAAAAGGATTGCCGCATGTCCGGCTTTCACCCGGATAAATTGTTTTCTCTGGAGATAGTTCATGTCAATTGGAATTATAGATTTATTGGAAATTCTAATCAAATGGAGCTCTGTCTCGGAATCCGTAGGTTTATTTCGACACCGGGTTTGCAATTGGCTCATAAGCCGCTTACTGTTCCCGCCCCGGATTTCTCATGAGGAAAATCCGACTAATTGTTGATTCGTGTGTAAAAAGGCACGGATGACATTTGTCAACAGACAATAAGCAACAATAGCGAACTCGCAAATAGCGTTTTTGTGCATTTCCGCTGACATTAACAACAACGGCTGTATTGAAAATGGCTAATTACACACGAATCAATTGTTAAGACAACATCTGAATGTTTGGGTTCCTGTAAGGTCGTTGTTATTAACACTGTTACAAGCTCCGTTGCCGATGACCACACTCTGGATGCTGGTCGAGCCGTTGTTCCAGAAGACCGAATCCACCCATTCGTCGTTGTCGATCATTGTGTTGAGACCGGCGACGTTGTTGCAGGCGGCTATCCACTGTGATGTGGTGCAAAGAACTTTGCCCTGTGCCTGACATGTGTTGGCGGCGGTAAAGAAGGTGTTGCCGGCATTTTCGTCGATATCGATGCAGTAGCTTCCGGCGTCCTTCATGGTGGGAGGACATCCGACTTCGATTGTGCCGCTGGCGAAAATGCTGCCGTCGTTGCCGACAAAGAATTTGTTTGATCCCGCTTGTTTTAGATTGATAAGCGGTCCGCTTCCGGTGGTGTTGCCCTCGTAAATTGTCTGGATACTGGTGTTGCCTGTGATCTCGGCAAGTATTGCGCCGTCACCGCTGCCGGACTGGTTTACGTAAAGAGCTTGTCCCCCGGAAGTATTCGTGTTTGATCTTATTATTACAGTGGATGTAGCCGCTACTGTGTTGTTTGTTTCGAAAATTGCCGCCGCTACGCTGACATCGGTGGTGAGGACACCCAGCCTTGCGCCGGGGGCGGTCGTGCCTATGCCAACATTGCCGTATGTGCCCACGCCGCTGCCGGGGCCGACGAAGAGAGTGGGCTGGTCGGTGTTGAAGCCGACCATAAGAGAAGATGCCGTGTTGTTTACCAGCCTGTTGGCGGCGGATGCTCCCTGGCCGAGGGTGATAGTGTTGGCGGCTGTGCCAGCGGTTACATATTCACCGGCAGAGATGGAATAGTCGCCGGAGGCGTCTGAATAATATCCCATTGCGGTAGAAAAGTCGCCGGAAGCGATGGTAACGTTGCCAAAGGCAGTCGAAGCCAGACCGGAGGCAGTCGAGCCATTTCCCGTAGCAGTGGAATAATCACCGCTTGCGGTCGAGCCGTTACCCATCGCGGTGGAGTACTGACCGCCTGCGTTGGTCTGGTAGCCGAGCGCGACGGCGGTGGTGTTGGTGGCTAATGCGTCGTAGCCT
Source organism: bacterium (assembly GCA_024278215.1). Classification (GTDB taxonomy): domain Bacteria; phylum UBP15; class UBA6099; order UBA6099; family JAJRTR01; genus JAJRTR01. Next base: position 2,232 of record JAJRTR010000036.1, on the reverse strand, counting down.
GCGGAGAACGAGTATTCGCCCATATTGGCGTCGCTCCAGCGTGAGCCTGTAGAGTCGAAGCCCACGCCTAAAGCATCTTTCGAGGCGTTCCAGAACATACGGTCACTACCTGCACCCGCGCTGAAAGTGCCATAGAAGTTAACATCGTAACCGTCCGCGCCGGTGTCGCTGCCGATGGAGACTGTTCCGCTGGCTGCGATTGCGTCGCCGCCGCCGGTGTTGTTTATATAGAGCGCGTCGGTCGCAGTATTCGTGCTGATGACGAGCGAACCGGTCATTGTGTCGCCTGTGTTCGCTACGGAACCTGTAATACCGCCGGCAAAGTTCGCCGTGCCGCTTGCGTAAACATTTCCATTGTTATCGATGGTGAAGCCCTGGCCTGTCGAATTCGACAATACCGTGAGGTTGCCCGCGCCGAGGCTGCGACCGACAATGATATTGCCGTCAACTGTAGAGATATCCAGTCCGGTATTGCTGCCGTGTTGTTGCACTTTGACGGTCGGTGTCGCTCCGATGCTCTCGAATATTGCGGCTACACCGCTGCTCGTGTGGTTCACATGCAGTCCGACGCTGTCAATTGTCGTGTTGTTCGTTTCTATCAGTACAACGTCCGTGGCGGTGCCCGACGAGCCATTTGCCGTAAAGAGCGCGGCGCCGCCGGTGCCGTCGTTGATCGCGGTGAGTGTGTAATTGCTGTTTGCGCCGCTTGTTGCGAGGAATTGGGCGACTTTGCCGCTTGTTCCCGGATTGTCGATATATATGCCGTCCGTGTTGCCGCCTACGGATTTGAAAGCGACGTAGCCCGGCACATTCAATCCGGAGTCAAACCCCAGGTCTGTGTGGATCTCCCCTTCGACATCTATTGTTCCCGAGGCGTTGATGCTCCCCGATCTGTCGATTGTAAACATGGTATTTGCGCCGTCATTCATCTCGACCAGCAGGCCAGATGTGCCTGAGTGCTGGACGCCGAGAGCAGTGCCGGTACCTGTGTTGGCCGCGACTATCCCGTAGCCGCTGGATTCGTTCACTCCCATCACGCCCTTGCCGCCTGCGGCATTGTAACCACGCACGCCACTTCCAAGGCCGGCCGCGAAACCTGAAATTCCGATAGCGTCTATGTCTGTTCCAGCGGTTCTTCCGGCAATAGCCGCGCCGGTGTTGTCCACGCTTTTTTCAAAATAGGCGGCTTTGCCGGTGCCGTCCTGCATGACGGATAACGTCGCGCTTGCGTTTGTCGCACCGGTCGTTGTGAAGTAAGCCGCGTATCCGGTACCTGCATTGTCTGTGTTCGAGATGTAGAGAGAAGACGTAGCCGTATCAGCGTTTATAACGAGCGAACCTGTCATTGTGTCGCCTGTGTCGCTGACGTAGCCGCCTGCGCCGCCCAGGCTATTGAGTGCTGTCCATGAACCGCCGTTGTCCTTGTATTCGACATCACCGGCGTTGTCGCGCAATCCATAGCCCGTGTCGCCGAGTGTGCCGCCGAAGTTCATATAGTCTCCTGTAAGTACCGTCGCGCTTGCATAGAGCGTATTGCTCGCATTTATATTGCCGCTGTTGTCGACGACCAGCACGGTGCCCGCGCCGTTGTAGGCGTTGATGAAGTCGCCGGTGCCCGCCTGACTGAGAAACAGAACGGGATTCGTGTTCCCGGCGTTGGTGTTGTAGAGCTGCGCGGCGGTGCCGCCGCCCGTGTTGTCGGCGTAGAGGGCGGAGCCGGTGCCGATGGTTTCAGCTTTGAGTGCCGCATCGGCATTGCCGACATTGCTGACATTGAAATAGGCGGCGTAGCCGACCGCCGCTGTTTGCGTGGCCGAGATCGGTGCGTCGAAGCCGCCGTCGGCGGAAATGGTGCCGCTGGAGAATATATTGCCGCTGTTGTCGACGACCAGCACGGTGCCCGCGCCGTTGTAGGCGTTGATGAAGTCGCCGGTGCCCGCCTGACTGAGAAACAGAACGGGATTCGTGTTGCCGGCGTTGGTATTGTAGAGCTGCGCGGCGGTGCCGCCGCCCGTGTTGTCGGCGTAGAGGGCGGAGCCGGTGCCGATGGTTTCAACTTTGAGGGCCGCATCGGCATTGCCGACATTGCTGACGTTGAAATAGGCGGCGTAGCCGACCACCGCTGTTTGCGTGGCCGAGATCGGTGCGTCGAAGCCGCCGTCGGCGGAAATGGTGCCGCTGGAGAATATATTGCCGCTGTTGTCGACGACCAGCACGGTGCCCGCGCCGTTG
>JAJRTR010000035.1 GCA_024278215.1 bacterium | reverse complement strand
TGTTGCGTTTTGTCAAGAGAGCGACGCCGCGGTACATAGCGCCGGTGTCGACGTAAGAGAGCCCGAAGTCCACCGCAAGCAGTTTCGCTATAGTACTTTTACCTGCGCCCGCGGGCCCGTCGATAGCTATGGATATTATTTTCTTTTTCGCCATTCGCCGCTGCCTCGCAATCTGTATGCCGCGCCCGTATACCGGCGTCTCCGGATGTTACGCGCAACCGGGGGAATACCTCGGCTTGACATGGTTTCTACTTCCCGAGCACTTCTTTCAAGGCCCGGACAAGTTTCTCATTGTCACTTTCGCTGCCCATAGTTATCCTGAGACGGGTCGGGAAACCGAGATGCGTGCCGGGTCTCACGATGACTCCCTTTTTCAGCAGTTCGCCGAACACCTCGACCGAGTCGCGACCGACGTCCACCAGTATGAAATTCGCCTGTGTCGGCGCATAGGAAAGTCCCATTTTATCGAATTCCGCGTAAAGCTGCGACCTGCCTTTTTTGCAGAATTCGATAGCCGAGCGCACATGTTCCTGATCGTCCAGGGCAGCCATCGCAGCCGTCTGCGCCAACTGGTTTACGTTGAACGGGTTGCGGACCCTGTGTACTACATCGCCCATTTCCTCGCTTACAAAACCGTAGCCGATACGCAACCCTGCCAGGCCGTATATCTTCGAAAATGTACGCAGCACGACGACATCCTTGCCCGCTTTGAAATAATCCAGCGTCTGTGGATAATCCGGGTCGTCGGCATATTCGTAGTAGGCTTCGTCGAAAACCACCAGCACATGATCGGGGACTTCGTCGATAAGTTTCCGGATATCGTCCTTTTTGTTGAAAGTGCCGGTCGGGTTGTTCGGGTTGCAAACAAAAAGGAGTTTTGTGCGGTCTGTTACCCTGTCGAGCATGGCGGGGATGTCGTGTGTAAGATCGTCGCGCAGGGCTACCGACACGAGCGTGGCGTCCGACACCATAGCGGAAATCTTGTACATAACAAACGATGGATCGGCGAAAACGACTTCGTCCTCCGGCCCCAGGGTCGCGGTGCAGAGAATGCGGATAAGTTCGTCGGTGCCGTTGCCGACGACAACATTTTCGAATTTAACGCCGAAGCGGGCGGCGAGCTTCTCGCGCAGGTAGTATGCGCCGCCGTCGGGGTAGTAGTTGACATCCGACGCCGCCGCCCGGATTGCTTCGACTACTTTCGGCGACGGGCCGAAAAGGTTTTCGTTCGACGCGAGTTTCAGCACATCGGACAGGCCAAGTTCGCGCTGGACCTCCTCCACAGGCTTGCCCGGGATATACGGTTTAATATCGAAAATATGTTTATGTACGAGTTTTTTTATGTCCATTTGTGACACCCTCCCCGGTTTCACTTGTCTAAACAGTGCAATCGACGCAGAAAAAGGCGCATTCCCGAGTATGTTCCTTACGCCCCATATCGAAAAAACGCCTCGACAGGCACAAGCAGGGTGGTGAACCCTCGAAAACGCAATAGCAATATATTACATGTACCGTGTAAGCGGGTCAATACGCGCGCCATAATGAAGAAGAAACGGAGTGAGAGGAAAGTGGTGTGGGCAAGTAGAGTCGCAGGTGTTTAGGCATAGTCACACATAGTTCAGTATAGGCACATGTGTGCGTTTTTACCCTCACCTATACTTAACTATTTTTATTAACAAGTGTTGCTTTTTATAGTACATCATAATAAAATAGCCTGAAAGACCTGCGAAATGCAACGTATTGTAGCTGTTTGATCACAATTGATACGAAATGTGCATTTTTGCATATAGTCAATGCGCAGTTGCAGGAGGAATTCTTATGAACGCCATATTTGATATTATCAGTAAGGGTGGCCCGGTAATGTGGCCGCTGCTTATACTCTCGGTCGTAGCGCTCGGCATCACCATCGAGAGGTTCTACAACCTGAGGCGTGCCATGATCGACCCCGGCAAACTGATGAATAAAGTGAAGCAGGCGCTGAAGAACCGTGATTCGAGGGTTGCCGTCGGTTATTGTGATGCCACGCCCGGTCCTGTGGCGAGAGTGCTTTCGGCAGCAATCGACCTGCTCGGGCTCTCCTCCGAGGAGATCAAAGAAGGGGTCGAGGAAGCATTTCTCGACGAGACGCCCCGGCTCGAGCGCGGGCTTGCTACGCTGTCGACCATTATCACGATCTCGCCGCTGCTCGGGCTGCTGGGTACCATCACGGGGCTGATGAAACTTTTCCAGGTTATCGCAGGCGGCGAGATAGGCAACAGCGAAGCCCTGTCCGGTGGTATCGCCGAAGCGCTCATCACAACAGCTACCGGACTTATCATCGCCATCATTTTCCTGATCCTGCACAACTTGCTTGCGACTCAGGTTGAAAAGATCATGAACCAGATGGAAAAAGCCGTCACCGAGCTGCTGAACTTTATCCGCAAGGAGGTTCGTGATGAAACTGAGGGATAGAAGATCGCGCCGCACCGAGCCCCGTGTCGAGTTCACCCCTCTCATCGACTGTGCCTTTATCCTGATCATCTTCTTCGCGGCTTCCACCACAATGATCACAACGCAGACAGGCATGAAGGTGAACCTGCCGAAGGCCGCCACCGCTGAAAAAATGCCCGAACATGTCCAGATCGCAATCGACGAAAACATGGCGGTCTACTACAACGATCTCGAAGTAAACGAAGACACACTCGGCCAGATGGTAAAGAACAGGATCGCCAAAGAAGCCGACGTTCCTTTTATTATCGGCGCCGCGCGGAGTGTGCCTTACGAAAAGCTGATCTCCGTTCTCGATATTGTCAGGAAATCCGGCGGCACAAAACTATCTCTCCAGACTGAAAAGAAATATGAGCCTGAAACAAAAGAAGAAACCAACCAGTGAAGCGAATGTACGAGTTGCGTCATTTTTAATGTCGTTGCTTATACACCTGCTTTTTTTCATGGTGATCGCGCTCCTGATCCGCTCGGGCAATTACGAGAAGGGCAGGAGCAGGCTCAACCATGTGCCGATAGACATTGTCACAGCGCCGACACAATCCATAGAGGTGAAAAAGGCGCAGGAAGAAGCAAGAAAGCAGAAGGCGGCCGAGGAAAAGCAGAAAGCCGAGAAAGAGGCGCGTGAGAAAGCCGAAGCCGCGGCCGAGGCGAAGCGTAAAACAGAAGAAGAGGCGCGAAAAAAAGCTGAAGCTGAAGCGAAACGCAAAGCCGAGGAAGTGCGGAAGAAATCCGAAGAAGAGCGCAAACGACAGGAACAACTGGCACAGGCCGCCGAGACCGAAAAAAAACAACTTGAAGAACAACAGGCGCAGGAAGAAGCGAGCAGAAAGGCCGCCGAGGAAGCGCAGGCTAAAGCTGAAGAAGAGGCTCGGATAAAGGCCGAGGCCGAGGCGAAACGCAAAGCGGAGGCCGAGGCGCGGAAAAAAGCTGAAGCTGAAGCGAAACGTAAAGCAGCGGAAGAAAAGCGAAGGAAAGAGGAAGAGGCCCGCAGGCGAGCGGAAGAAGCGGCACGCCGAGAGGCAGCCGCGCGCGCCGCGGCAGGCCCGTTCCCGCCGGGCGCGTTCAGTCTTTCCTCACACGGTGTGCCGGACTGCAAAAAGGACGACGCCAACAATGACAGCCTCCAGTTCCAATACGAGATCGAATATATAAAAGGGAAACCGCTCAACATCAAATTCAAAGGCAGCACTACCAGCTTCGACACAGCGACGATAGCACAGACTATGAGGATTATACGGAGCCGTTTCAAGCGTGAAGCGGCTGTCGGGGGCGGAGAAAAATATTACAGGGACTATGTCGTATGCAGATGCGGCTCGTATCCCGGATGTGAGATAATGCCGAGATGAAAAGGATTAAATGCCAACTGGCAACTTTCAGGTTGTTTTCGATAATGTTGATAATCGCCGCTTCGGCGGCCTTTTTCGCGTATTCACCGGCTGCGGCACAGGATGCCGAAGCGGCGAAAACCGTCCCGGAAGCGACCGGAACAGTTGCTGTCGACGAAGAGGGCGGCGAAATATCGGTAACAGATATTGAAATCGTCAGAACGGCGGAAACACCCGCCGAAAAGCCGGTCGAGGATAAAAAGCCCGGAGAAAAAAAGAAGGAAGCCGAAGAGGTGAGTATAAAAGCGGGCGCGTCTATCGGCTTCTATGACGGCGATAAAGGAAAAAAAGAAAAGGAAGAGGCGGCGACCGGCGAAGTGACAATCGAGTCGAACGCCATTGTGTCGTTCGAGGCCGGCGATGACAAGAACCCACCCGCCGGGGACGCGGCGGACAAAGAAGTTTCCGAAACGGACGATGAACAGCTTTTCAAAAACATGCCGAAACAGGCGCTTGACGATGTGCTCAGCGAAGTGGTGGGCGAAAAGAAGGCGGAAAAGGCGGCGGCGGAAAAAGCGGTCGGCAAAGCCGCCGGAGAAACACCTGTAGCGGAAGCGGCGCGGCCTGAAGAATCCGCCACGGGCGAGCAGCCTGTGGAAAGCGAGAAAGCTCCAGCGACCGATACTTCCGTCGCCGGGGCCGATGACGATACGGCAACAATGAAAGAATCGACGCCGGTTGAAGAGGAGACGCCTGGAGAAACAGTTTCGAAACCTGCCGATGCGGTCGCCGGCAATGAAGCGTCGGCAGAGAACGAACCGGTCAGTGATACGAATGAACCTGCAACCGGAGACGACAAAGAAGCGGATGTCGGGAACGCGCCGCCGGTAATGCCGGTGCCGGATGATAAAAAGGCGGGCGCGCCGGGCACGCTCGTTTCCGAAGATGCGATCATGGCGGCGACAGCAGTGGTCGAGTTCGCGACGGGCGGTTTTAATTTCGGCACGGGCACATTTGTGATAGGCGAGTCGACAGACACCTCATTCATGCCTGCCGGTCCGCCGGGATACAGCGGTCCCAGAACAATTTCTGTTGAAAACGAATTCATTCATATTGATGTTAATACAATGCCGGTGGACACAGGCCGGTTCCTCGTGAAGACAGTAAAGGGCGACCCGTTCCGCGATACGGACGACAACAAGATACTGATATACGGAGGCGCGGTGCCGTGGACGTCGTACACGACAATACGTGTCGACGGAGAGAATTATGTTTTCGGCGGTCCGACCCACAGGCGGGCAGGGCGCAACGCGCTGTATGGCGAGGTCACCGAGGGGCCGGAGAAAGTGGACGACAAAGCCATCACCACCACCTGCGAAATCGGCGGTCTCGAAGTGACGCAGACACTGAGTATCGTAGGCGGCCCCGTATCGAGGCTTCTGGACACGGTGCGGATAAACACTGTTGTGCGCAATACGAGCATGGAGCCGCACAGGGTGGGAGTCAGGCTGGTGATCGACACATTGCTCGGAAGCAACGACGGCTCGCCCTTCAAAGTCGGCGAAGACAGCATTACATCGGAAACCGAACTCGAAGGTGTCGAGATCAAGGACTACTGGATAGCATACGATTCGCTGGAAGACCCCGGCGTTGTCGCGCGCGGCACACTCCGCGGCCCCGGCCTTACAACTCCCGACAGGGTCATCTTCACCAACTGGGGCAAACTGGCCGACAACGAATGGGAAATACCCTACGACCCCGGCCAGACGTTCCAGCGAGAGGGCGAGTCCGAGATGGACAGCGCGACAGCCCTCTACTGGGACGAAGCCACCATCATGCCGGACGGCGAACTCCAATATACCACTCTATACGGCATCGAATACCTGAACGTAGCGGGCGAGATACTCAGTATCGGCGCGGTGCGCGGCCTAGGTGAATGGTCGACTGCGAAAAACCAGATCAGGCCTTATACTCTTTACGGCTACATCGGCAACAGCTCGGAGATCGAACTAAACGACGTGCGGATCGCGATGGAACTGCCCGGGGGACTCGAGTTCGCAGGCGACGACAGCGGCATAAGGCGGCTGGGCAGGCTTACGCCCGGCAGCGAAGCGACGATCGGCTGGGTAGTCCAGCCGAAAGTGGCTGCCGACGGCGAAAAGATTATAAAAATTGTAGGGCACGCCCGCGAGGTGGAAGATGTCGAACTGCAAACCACTGTTACACTGCTGGCGCCGCCGGGAATCGACACGACCGTTATCGCCCCGGAACGCATCGCGCGCTCTCCCATCGACAAGCGAGACTACGGCCCCTACGGTCCTCCGTTCCCGGTAAAGATCAGGTGCCGCAACAAGGGCCGCTACCACATCGACAACCTGCGCGTGAAACTCCTGCTGCCTGATGGACTGATCTTTCCCCGTGTGCACAAAGCAGGTCAGTCGTTCCCGAGGCTCGAGGGTGACGGAAGTGTCGAGTTCTCCTGGAAAGTCATTGCGACAGGCGAACGCGTCGGGACGCTCACCTACAGGATACAGATAGAGTCTGACAGCACGGAAACGGAAACGATAACAGAAAAGATCGATGTGGACCCGCTCCCCATCACTATAGCGTGGACGGGGGTGCCGGAAACCACATATAAAGGAACATTCATACCGGCGGAACTGTTTGTGATCGACGCCATGCGACTCGCGCAGGTGGACCTGTCTGTCGAGTTCGATCCCGATGTCCTTCAGGTTGTTAGGGTTTCCCAGGGCACGCTGTTCGTGGAAAACGGACTGCCCCTGCCATGGAAAGACCCGGAAATAGATAACCGGCGCGGTCTGGTCTCGGGCATAAGCGGACGGCGCACCGTCTCGAACGGCAAGGGCGAGGGTTCGCTCGTGATCATACACTTCATGGCGAAAAACCCGGGCTCCGGCGCGCTGGAAGCCATCGGGCTCAAGATAAAGGATTTCGACGGAAACAATATCGAAGATTTCACGTTCCTGCCGATGTCGATCACTGTCGAAGAACAATAATGCAATTGGCTCACAGGTTGCGCCTGTGTGCTTTTGTAATAGCTGCCGGATTGGTAAGGCGCGGTTCGGTCGCGAGGGTATAACAACGGAAAAACCGAAATAAAAGAGGAGGAGTTACCCAATGAAAAGGATTGTTGGATTATTGGCTGTGATTGCTTTTGTGTGTATCGGAAGCATGAATGCGCAGGCGGTAGAGATCAAGGATATGAGCCCGAGCCACTGGGCCTATAACAGTGTGCAGAAATTGCTTAAAAACGGCTATCTTGCTCTGTACGACGATGGCACGTTTCGCGAAGACCTGCCCGTCAGCAGGGTGGTGTTCGCGGCAGCCGTATCGAAACTCATCGACCAGATACAGAGCGGCGAAATCAACGCCGGAGGCACCGATGTGCAGGCGATCCAGAAACTCAGCACGGAATTCAAGAATGATGTTTCCGACTACGAATCGCGCGTCGAGGCGCTGAATGCAAAGTTGAAAAACCTCGATGATTCGCGGGCCGTTACTGAAAAGGACCTGTCGAGCATGATGGTGAAGTTCGAAGACCGCTTCGACAAGGTCGATTCCGAAAACAGGCAGATGCGCGATCAACTGTCAACCGTCAGAGAAGATGTCAAAGCGCTGAACGCCGCTATCCAGAAAGAGCGAAAAGACCGCAAGACTTCTCAGACAATGATGTGGATAGGTATAGTCGCGGCAGTCGCCGTCGGCGCTGCATCCAACTGAGCGGGCTCGCCGGGAAGCAGTCGCCCTCGTCTGATAGCCCCTTATCGTGCCGTATGCGACAATACCGTTTACTTAATGCTTTTTACGACAGGCGAGACGCCTGTCGTACTGCCGCGATGCTGTGAGATACAGTAGCACAGGCGTCCCGCCTGTGGCCGGGCATGACCTTAAGTAAATAGTATTGGCCTTAAGCGACAACGTGTTGTCTCAAAAATATTATGGTGGAAGATGGAGCTTCCGGTTTCATGCGTTCCCAAGGAGGACCTTGGGAACGCGGATAAAAACGGTAGGAACGAGTAGTAAAATCGACACAAAGTGTAGGGCGCGGTCACCGTCCCGCGCCTGAGCGTATTTTTTGCGATAACTGTATGTGCGGGCAAAGGTTAAGGTGCGGGACGATGACCGCGCCCTTGTCTACACTTTTTCCGCGATGGACCTGAATGCCACGCGCAGGACTTCAAAAGGACGGAGCAGAGTTTGAAAGACGATTTTGCCGAATATGATTCCGGCCTGAACCAGTTGCAGGCACGCTACGTGGTTCCATTCGCAGTCGGCGTGTTCGCAGCGATAATGATAGTCGGGCTGGTGCTTTCGTTTCGCAGCAGGTCGCTGATCCGCGACCAGTTGAAACTCGAACAGCTCCTGGCCGCGCGCACCGGCGCGCAGGCAATCGGCAACATTGCGGATAATGTCGCCCGCAGCGTCGAGTCCATAGCCGGCTCGAAAACAATAAAAAGCAAGAGCAGTTCTGCAATCAACAACTTTCTTTCCACGCAGGTCCGCCATTCTCCATACGTGACGTCACTTTTTCTATACAACCGGAGCGGGCGCGTAGCAGCAGTTGCCGGTGACACGGCGGAACTCGCGCGCAGCCTTGCGGGCGACCTCTGTTTCGACAAAGTCAGCACAGGTGAAACACAAACATGTTTTACAAATCTTTACATGACGGAAGATGCCTCGAAAAGAGCCTATGTGCTTCAGCCGGTATATGGAGGTTCCGGCGATGTTATCCGTATCCTGGCGGGCGGCATAAATATAGAGGATAAAGACCTTCAATCTATTGTAATGGGTATCAATCCCGGCGAAACGGGGTTTTCATATCTCGTCGACGGCGCGGGCAGACTGGTGCTTTCAGGCGACACGAAAAAAGCGGGCACAGTCGTCAATGTGTCGAACTACGAGGCTGTGAAACAGGTTGTGTCCGGAATGATGGGGTCTACAATCAGTGAATATGACCGCAGGCAGATGCTCGCGGCGTTCTATCCCGTGGAGCCCATGGGATGGGGCCTGATCGCACAGAGACCGCTGTCCGAAGCCGGCGCGGGTACGGGCGTACTGTTCAAGCTGATGGTAGTGTTCATGGTGCTGGGCACGGCGGGCGCCGCCGCCCTCGCGCTGATACAGGCGCAGACAATAACAAGGTTTCTCTTCATTCTATACTCGCGCATGGAAGGCGTCGCGGAAGGTAAACGCGACCAGTTCGTGGCGGCAAACGAAACCTGCGGCCTCGACCGTCTCGCGAACTCGTTTAACCACATGGTGGAAATGATCGAGAAGTCGCAGGCGCGCGGCTCGCGCGAACTCGAAGACGTGCGCAAAACCGCCCGGTTCAACCAGGGCATCCTGTCCAGCATACAGGATATTTTCCTTGTCGCCGACTCGCACATGAACGTGATCATGGCGAACGAGAAGGCCGAATACTTTGTCGACAAAAGCAAGCGGCCGTCAATCGGAAAGTCGCTCGCAACGCTCGGCGACGCCTGGGGGCAGAACAAACTCCGCGAAATCGCGGGCGACGTAGTAAGAACCGGACAGGCGAAAACCGTGTGTAAAGTGCGTTTCACACTGCCCGGCTCCGATGGCGAAGAATTCTTCGATTTCCAGATATACCCGATATCGTCCGAATCCGGCGGCATTCTTTTCTATGGACGTGAAGTCAGCGATTTTGTCGAACGGCACGAAAAAGTAGCCAGGTCCGAGAAGTTCTTCCGGAATGTGGCAACGCAAGCAGGCGATCCGCTGGTCGTCGTCAAAGCGGGCGGCGACATCGAGTGGATGAATCCCGCCGCTAAAGCCGTGCTCAGCGCGGAAGACGACAACTTCGCCGGTAACTGGTTCGACTATGTGGCATCCGGCAATCTCGACGAAATGAAGCCCCTGCTCGACGAAGCCGGACAGCCCGGCGCTCCACCGCCGATGAGCGAGATTGATATTTCAGTGGACAACAGCAGGATGCGCGTCGAAATAGCAGTCGGCTGCATTCCCGCCGGTGACGGCGAACCGGGTTTCGTACTCGGCTTCCGCATTGTGCCGATGAGCAGACTCGAAGACCGCGAGTCCGGCGAGATCAGGCCGAAGCTGGAGAATAAACTGCGGTTCCTCACACTCATCTTCGAGCATGTCCCCGAACCGCTGGCCATCGTGGGCGCCGACGCGAAAATCGTGATGGTAAACTCCGCCTTCGCCGCCATGTTCAAGGAAAGAAAAGAATCGTACCAGAACAGAAAACTCGATTATATCAACGCTTTGCCGGGCACGCTTATGGACCTTTCGGCGGCAAACAAAGACGGCATCATCGAGCGCGAAGTCAAAGTGAAAGCAGGCAACGGTCGCAAGTTCCTCACCTCCGCACGCGCAGTCGCCATACGCGGAGGCACTTCAGGCGGCTACATCGTCACCTTCAAAGACATAGACACCGAACGGCGACTGCGAAAACGCGAAAACCGTGTACTCGAATCGCGCACACGCACCAGAATGGCACGCACCATTTCAGAAAAGATCGAACCGGCAATCGACAACATCGCCGATACGCTGAAAGCACTGGGCGGCAGCATCTTCGCCGATGAAACACGCGCATTATGGGCCGGGGCAATGGCAAACTGCCGCGATCTCGCACACGCAAACATTTCACTCGGCATGTACGCCTACGACAACCCCGTCGAGTTCACAACATGCCGCATAGAAGACATCATCAGGGAATCTACGGAACACCTCAAAAGCGGCGGACACCTACCACCCGGCATAACGCTCGAACCATCTCTGATGGGCGTCTCATCCGGCATAAAAGCCGACCCCGACCAGTTGAAACTCATACTATGGCACATAATGAAAAACGCTGTAGAAGCGGCATCAAAAAACAAGACGGACCCGAAAGTGCTCGTGCGCGCATTCGAGTCCGACATGGAAGGCAGCCGCGTGCTCATCGTCGAAGTAATGGATAACGGCCCCGACT
>JAJRTR010000034.1 GCA_024278215.1 bacterium | reverse complement strand
AATTCTATGAACTCCGCCTGTCCCGCCAATGCCAGTATTCTCGTCATCGCGCTCGTCAGCGTCGTCTTCCCGTGATCCACATGTCCTATCGTCCCCACGTTTACGTGCGGTTTCGTTCTCTCGTATTTTTGCTTTGCCATTACCTTTTCCTCCGTAATTAGCGATTTGGGCTTCGGTGTGCCCTGTTAATATCTTTATGCAGTCTTCCCGAGCACCCTGTCGGTTACACTTTCGGGAACAACGTCGTAGTGATCGAATTCCATCGAGTATGTCGCCTTGCCCTGTGACCTGTTACGCAGATGCGTGGTATATTCAAACAGCTCGGAAAGCGGGACCAGCGCTTTTAGAATACGTGTGTCGCCGAGTGAAGGCTTCATGTCGAGCATTTTGCCTCTTCTTGCGTTTATATCTTGTAGTATGTCACCCATGTGCGATTCGGGTGTTACCACTTCTATCTTCATGATCGGTTCTTTGAGCAGCGGACCGGCTTTTGAAACACCGTCCCTGAAAGCGTTTGTCGCAGCGATTCTGTATGCTGTTTCGTCCGAATCCTCTTCGTGGTACTGCCCGCCCGCGACTGTGACCTTTATGTCGATAATCGGGTATCCGCCGAGCGGCCCGCTCGTGAGGGACTCTTCGATGCTATGCCTGATAGCCGGTATGAACTCGTCCGGAATTTCGTTTTGAGAGACTCTGTTGTCGAATTTGAAGCCTTCGCCGGGTTTCATGGGACCTATTTCCAGTGTTACTTTTGCGAAATGGCCTTTTCCGCCCGACTGCCTGATGTAGCTGCCCTGTGAAACCACTACTTTTGAAATCGCTTCTTTATATGCGACCATCGGGCGACCGACTTTGCCCCTTACTTTGTATTCGCGCAACAGGCGGTCGATGATTATCTCGAGGTGCAGTTCACCCATGCCCGATATTATCGTCTGCCCCATATCTTCGTCGAAATACATTTTGAATGTCGGGTCTTCGTTGGCCAGCGCCTGTAGCGATTCGTTCATTTTCTGGAAGTCGGTCTGGCTGCGCGGCTCGATTGCCACAGATATAACCGGTTCGGGGAATGTGATGTTTTCCAACAGCAGTTTCCTGCTTTCGGATGATAGTGTATCGCCGGTCGTTGTGAATTTCAGACCAGCAACGACCGCGATAGCGCCCGCGGTAAGTTCGTCGAGTTCCTCCCGGTGGTTAGCGTGCATTCTGAGGATACGTGTGACACGCTCTTTTTTCCCACGGTTTACATTATAGACTTTCGTATTCTTTTTCAGCCTGCCCGAGTATACCCTTATATATGTTATGAAACCGACAAAAGGATCGTTGGCGATTTTGAAGGCCAGCGCGGCCAGTGGTTCGGAATCGTCGACTTTGCAGGGTATCGCTTCGCCGGTTTTCACTTCTTCACCGTTGATCGGCGGAACATCGAGCGGTGACGGCAGGTAGTCGCAAATGGCATCCATGAGCGGCTGCACGCCTTTGTTCCTCAGCGATGTGCCGCAGAGCACGGGAACGATATCGCCGGATATTGTGGCTTTTCTTAATGTTTCTTTTATGAGTTTTTCGGAGACCTCTTCTTCGGCAAGGAACTTTTCGGTTATTTCGTCGCTGTAGTCGGCGAGTCTTTCGATCATTTTCAAGCGCTGTTGCAGAGCCTTTTCTTTCAGTTCACCTTCTACCGGGGTTTTTATTATGTCGTTGCCGAGGTCATCTCTGTAGGTGACTTTTTCCATTGTTACCAGGTCGACGAGACCTTCGAATGTTTCTTCTGCGCCGATGGGAATTGTGATAGGTACGGGGTTTGCCGAAAGCTGTTCGCGGATTTTTTCTACCACGCGAAAGAAGTCCGCTCCTGTTCGATCCATCTTGTTGATAAAAGCAAGCCTCGGGATATTGTACTTGTCGGCTTGTCTCCATACTGTTTCGCTCTGGGTCTGGACACCGCCGACGGCGCAGAATACAACTATGAGCCCGTCGAGCACACGCATCGAGCGCTCTACTTCTACTGTGAAATCGACATGGCCGGGCGTGTCTATTATATTGATGGAATGGTTGTTCCACTCGCAATATGTGGCGGCGGAAGTGATTGTGATGCCGCGCTCCTGTTCCTGTTCCATCCAATCCATAGTCGCGGTGCCCGCGTCGACTTCACCGATGCGGTGCACACGGCCCGAATAATACAGGATACGCTCGGTCGTGGTGGTTTTGCCCGCGTCTATGTGGGCTGCCAGACCGATATTGCGCGTTTTTTTCAGTTCCAGTTCGTTCATTTCTCTTCCGTCTTCACACATTAAAACCCGCGCTTCGCATGATTGGTGAAACGCGGGGGTCTCAACATCCTGGTCTTTTAGAACCTGTAGTGCGAAAAAGCCTTGTTAGCCTCCGCCATCTTATGAGTATCGATCTTCTTCTTGATTGCGCCGCCCCTGTTTTCCGAAGCTTCGATAATTTCTTCGGCGAACCGCTCGGGGAAGCTCGCTCCCGTGCGCGCTCTCGCGAAGTCGAGCAGCCAGGTTATGCCGAGCGCCTGTCTTCTATCACCGGATATCTCGAGAGGAACCTGGTACGTGGCGCCTCCGACACGGCGCGATTTTACCTGCACCGATGGCGATACATTCTTAATTGCCTGTTGATAGACTTCGAGCGAATCTTTGCCTGTTTTTTCTCCGACAATATCAAGCGTCTGATACATAAGCCTTTCGGCGAGGCTCTTTTTGCCTCTTTTCAGGATGCAATGTATTGTCGAGCCTATTACCGGATCACCATATTTCGGATCGGCGATATTCCTTTTTACTTTTTTATATTTTCTTCTTGGCATCTTTCGTCCCTCGATTCCCTCGTTCGCTGTTCAGGCGCGTGGGGAAATACTTATGGTATTATTATCCGCCCGCTGTCTTTTTCGGACGTCTCGTTCCATACTTTGACCGGCTTTGCTTCCTGTTTTCGGTACCGGCTGTGTCGAGCACTCCCCTTACTACGTGGTATCTGACACCGGGAAGGTCTTTAACACGACCGCCCCTGATGAGCACGATCGAGTGCTCCTGAAGATTGTGTCCCACACCCGGTATATATGCTGTAACCTCTATGCCGTTTGAAAGGCGTATGCGAGCTACTTTGCGCAACGCAGAATTGGGTTTCTTCGGTGTTATAGTCCATACTCTGGTACAAACTCCGCGCCTCTGCGGATTCTTCTGCAGGGCCATGGATTTCGATTTTTTCTTCTGCGGACTGCGCTTCTTTCTGACCAGTTGATTTATGGTCGGCATCGAAGCCTCCTTTGCTCACCTTAATAAATATGTGCCGTCACTGCGCACAAATGAATATCATAAACAATCGCCTATAACATGTCAATATCAAAAATAAACTATTTCAGTTTTTTTTGATTTTATCGTTTTCTTCAGGTTGTCTCCCCAGTTTCCGCCTCGATCCCCTCGTGCGTGAGAGGTTCAAGGTGTTCTTCCAGTTCTCCGTCTTCCAGATCGTACATATCGCCGTCATCTTCCGGCGGTATCGCTTCGAGCTTGATGTCTCTGTAGGACGGCAATCCCGTGCCGGCGGGAATGAGGTTGCCTATGATTACATTCTCCTTAAGCCCCATGAGCGGATCGACTTTCCCTCTCACCGCCGCGTCTGTGAGCACTCTTGTTGTTTCCTGGAATGATGCCGCCGACAGGAAAGAATGTGTCGAGAGCGAGCATTTCGTAATTCCAAGGAGAACCGACTTGCCGGTGGCGGGGCTCTTGCCCGTTGACTTCATAAACCTGTTGACACGGTCGAATTCGAAACGGTCTTTGAGCGAGTTGGGCAGGAAATCGGTGTCGCCGGGCTGTTCTATCTTGATCTTCCTGAGCATCTCGCGAACGATGACTTCGACGTGTTTTTCGTTCGTTCCGACGCCCTGGTTCCTGTAGACGGATATAACTTCGTTGACGATATACTCCTGTGTCTTGTTGAGACCGAGGACACTGAGCACGTCGTGGGGGCTGAGGTGCCCGCTTGTGAGCTTCTGCCCCATGACGATTTTCTGCCCGTTTTTTATCGCAACTTCTGTATCGGGCGGAACTTTGAGCCTTATTTTGTCTGATTTCTCTTTCGCATGTTTTGGAGTAATCAGCAGTTCGCGGCCTGTTTCTGTGTTGAGTATTTCCACTTTGCCGTCCGCTTCACTCATAAGAGCCTGAGTTTTCGGGCGGCGCGCTTCGAAGAGTTCCTCGACACGCGGCAGGCCCTGTGTGATGTCGGATATGTCTTCACCTGATACACCGCCGGTGTGGAATGTCCTCATCGTCAGCTGTGTACCGGGTTCGCCGATGCTCTGGGCGGCCATGACGCCGACGGCGTCGCCGATCTGGGCTATCTTGCCGGTTGCGAAGTTGCGCCCGTAGCATTTAGCGCATATTCCGTACATTGTCTGACATTCGAGTGCTGTCCTGATGCGCAGGGGTGTCGCGATTACCGATTTGCATATATTATCGAAGTCTTCCTCGAGCACCTCTTCGCCCTTCATCACGAATACTTCCCCGGTGAGTGCGCTGAAAATATCTTCGCTTACTATGCGGCCTATGAGTTTCTCGGCAAGCAGTTCTTTTGAAAGTGAGGACATAGAGCGCACGTCGATCACTTCCATATCGACATATATCGGTTTGCTGTCTATCTGCACATCGACAATATCTCTGTGTTCTCCACGAACGGGATATATTTTTCTGAGATATATCTTCTTCTCTTTGCCTTTCATCCTGAAGGTGGGAAATACGTCCTTGATGCTTTCAAAGTCGTAGACCTTGGGTTCCTTTATCAGGTAAGGTTTCTTCTTTGTGATTTTTATGTCTTTCAAAAGCAGTTTTTTTACAATGGGTGTTTCCCTGTCGTTGATATAGAGGTAAAAGACTTCGAGCGCTCTGTTGGTGCCGCAGTCGATTTCCTGGATGATGACATCCTGTGCGACGTCGACCAGGCGCCGTGTGAGATAGCCCGAGTCCGCTGTCCTGAGCGCGGTGTCGGCCAGGCCCTTCCTGGCGCCGTGCGTTGAGATGAAGTATTCGAGAACGGAGAGCCCTTCCCGGAAGTTCGACTTGATGGGGAAGTCGATGATCCGGCCCGTGGGATCATACATAAGGCCGCGGACGCCCGCAAGCTGCCTGACTTGCTGGACCGTGCCGCGTGCGCCGGATTTCGCCATCATGAAGAGCGGGTTTAAATTCTCGGTGTTCATGAGGTCTTCAACGCTGCGCGCGATTTTTTCCGTGCGCTCCGTCCACAGCACGACACGTTTCTGGTATCTTTCCTCGGATGTGAGAAGACCGGAGGCATAATAATTGTCGATTTTGTTTTCGATTTCTTCGGCGCCTTTCAGAAGCTCTTTCTTCGACTCGGGCACGAGAATGTCGCTGACGGATATCGTGATGCCCGCCTTTGTCGCGAAACTGTAACCAAGGTTCTTGACATCGTCCAGAAGTCTCACTGTTGTGTATTGCCCGAATCTGCGGAGGCAGCGCCCTATCAGCTTGCTAAGGTCCTTTTTGTTGATGACTCTGTTTTCATACGGCCACTTTTCCGGCAGAATGCTGTTGAAGATGGCTTTGCCCGCTGTGGTATCCTGTATTTCGCCTTTCATGCGTACTTTTATTTTTGCGTGGAGTGTGATGTGCCCCATTTCATAAGCTGTCGTTACTTCGTCTACATCTTTGAATATCTTGCCCTCGCCTTTTTCGCCTTCTTTTTCCAGCGTCATATAGTATATGCCAAGTACGATGACCTGTGACGGGGCGACTACCGGCCTCCCGTTTGCGGGCAGCAGAAGGTTGTTGGTCGAGAGCATGATAAGCCGCGCTTCAGCCTGTGCCTCGAGCGACAGGGGCACGTGGACAGCCATCTGGTCGCCGTCGAAGTCCGCGTTGAACGCGGCGCAGACGAGCGGGTGTATATGGATGGCTTTCCCCTCGACGAGAGTGGGCTGGAATGCCTGGATGCCGAGTCTGTGGAGAGTGGGCGCCCTGTTGAGCATTACCGGGTGGTTGGTGACTATGGTTTCAAGCACGTCCCAAACTTCGCTCTCCGAGCGCTCGACGATTTTCTTGGCGCTCTTTATGTTCGGAGCGATATTCCTGCCTACCAGTTCGTGCATTACGAAAGGTTTAAAAAGCTCGAGCGCCATGTCCTTGGGCAGCCCGCACTGGTGTAGTTTCAGGTGTGGGCCGACTACGATTACGGACCTGCCGGAGTAGTCGACACGTTTGCCGAGCAGGTTCTGGCGGAAGCGGCCCTGTTTCCCTTTCAGCAGTTCGCTGAGTGATTTCAGGGGCCTTTTGTGTGAGCCGGTGAACACGCGGCCGCGCCGTCCGTTGTCTATCAGGGCATCGACGGCTTCCTGGAGCATCCTTTTTTCATTTCTTATGATGCTCTCGGGTGCTTTGATCTCTATGAGTTTCCGCAGCCTGTTGTTCCTGTTGATCACACGTCTGTACAGGTCGTTGAGGTCGGAGGATGCGAATCTGCCGCCTTCGAGCTGCACCATCGGGCGGATGTCCGGCGGCAGCACGGGAATGACATCAAGTATCATCCACTCGGGTTTATTCTTCGAGCGCCGGAACGCTTCAACGACTGTCAGTCGTTTGATTATCTTCAACCGCTTCTGTTTTTTAGCGGTCTTTTCTTCCTCGCGGAGTTCTGCGGCAAGTGTGTCGAGGTCGAGGTCCTGAAGCACTGTTTTCACTGCCCGGGCGCCCATGTCCACTGACAGGATGTTGTTTATAGACGAATCGTTGAACATTTCGGCCAGGCTGCGAATGAGCCCGGTGAGTTTGTCGTATGGCCGCGGCACATAGAAGTCGAGATCATAAACCTCGTCGAATATGCTGTCCTCAGCCTTGAAGACACGACCGTCGCTGAACTTGTATACGTTGCCCACCATTCCTGTCTGTAGTGTACTCTTGGGTTCGAGCCCCTTGAGCAGTGTTACGGCTTCGTCGAGGTAAATGGCGGTGTATACGTCTTCACATTCCTGGAATCGCGTGTTGAGATTCCGCATAACGGAATCGCGGGTAGCCCTTTTTTTAAATCTTATTCCCAGCCTGATGCCGAGACGACGGCGGTCGAGCAGCCCTTTCGTGATCCGCTCGATGAACGGTTCGAATTTTACCGAATCATCGCTCAGGACCGGTGCCAGGTATTTGGCGTATACTGCGGGCAGGTATCCGAGCATCTTCTTCTCGCCGTTCATTTCTTTGTGGACGTATATGGTTGTGCCTTTTGTTCCTTTTTCCAGTTCGAGAACGACATCCGGGTCCTCGGCGAATCTGCCCTGAAGTCTCTTGAGGTTGCTCTGGATTTCTTCTCTGTCGCTGCGTGAGAATTCACTGTCGCAGACCTTTATGTTGGCGATTATCGGACTCTTCTTGCCTGTGTCGGGGTCCTCGTCCCATTCGGATTTAACGATATTGTCGGCAAAAGTCGGCATGAGCCGCTTTATGTCGATCTTCTCGGCTTCTATCTTATTGATAAGTTCGTCGCGCTCTTCTTCCTTGACGCGGGTCACCATGTAGTCGCCGTAGTAAAGGACCCGCTCGAGTTCCTTCACGGATATCCCCAGCAGATAACTCATCCGGCTGGGCGTGCCCTTGAAGTACCATATATGGCTGACAGGCGCCGCCAGCACGATGTGTCCCATGCGTTCGCGGCGCACTTTTGTCTGTGTGACTTCCACGCCGCACGCCTCGCACTTGATGTTCTTGAAACGTATTCTTTTGTACTTTCCGCAGTGGCATTCCCAGTCTTTAACGGGTCCGAAGATTTTCTCGCAGAACAGTCCGTCTTTTTCCGGTTTGAGCGTGCGGTAATTTATTGTCTCGGGTTTCTTGACTTCTCCATACGACCATTTTTTTATGGTTTCCGGTGAAGCAAGGTTGATTCGGATTTTCTCAAGATTCATTTTTGCCAAAATGAACACTCCTCAATGCATGTTTGATCGTCCGGGAATTATATTTCCCGACCGCTATTATGTATAAGACGGGCTCTGGATACCAAGATCATCCAGCAGTATGGAGCCTACCGCGTCGTCTTCCGAAGCCTGCGCAATTTTGCGACCGCTTCCTGTGAGCAACTGGACGTCCAGCGCCAGCGCCTGGAGTTCTTTCACGAGTACGTTGAACGATTCGGGAATACCGGGTTTCTGGATATTCTCTCTCTTTACGATGGACTCGTATGTTTTCACACGTCCGGTGATGTCGTCGGATTTGATTGTAAGTAGTTCCTGAAGTGTGACTGCCGCGCCGTAGGCCTCCAGCGCCCAGACTTCCATTTCACCGAATCTCTGTCCGCCGAACTGTGCTTTTCCGCCCAGTGGCTGCTGTGTTACCAGCGCATAAGAACCGGTGGACCTTGCGTGCATCTTATCTTCGACCATGTGGTTGAGTTTAAGCATATATATCTGGCCTATCGTCACCTTCTGGTCGAATGCCTCGCCGGTTTTTCCATCATATAGCGTTACTTTCCCATCTGGCGGAAGGCCGGATTCCTCCATGAGTTCCTGCATCTCATCTTCAATTATTCCCTCGAATATCGGGGTGGCGAAATGCGTGTTGTTCTTTTTCGCGATCCATCCAAGGTGCGTTTCAAGAACCTGCCCGATGTTCATGCGGGACGGGACGCCGAGCGGATTGAGCACGATGTCCACGGGTGTGCCGTCTTCGAGGAAAGGCATATCTTCTTCAGGAACTATCTTCGAGATAACACCTTTATTCCCGTGCCGGCCTGCCATCTTGTCGCCTACCATGATACGCCGTTTCTGCGCGACGAACACACGCACACTCCGATTTTTACCGGGCGCGAAATCGTCGCCGGCTTCCCTGTTGAAGTCGGTCACTCCGATGACGACACCTTTGCCGCCGTGGGGAACCTTGAGCGAGGTGTTGCGGACGTCACGCGCTTTTTCTCCGAAAATCGCGCGCAAGAGCCGCTCTTCCGCCGTCGGTTCTGTTTCTCCCTTCGGGATGACTTTTCCGATAAGCACATCACCGGCCTTGACATGTGTTCCTATTTTTATAATTGCGTTCTCGTCCAGGTTTTCCAGGACTTCTTCGTTGACGTTCGGGATGTCGCGTGTTATCTCTTCCGGCCCGAGTTTTGTCTCTCTTGCTTCACATTCGTACTTTTCAAGATATACGGACGTTAAAGCATCGTTCTTCAGCAGTTTTTCGCTTACTACAATGGCGTCCTCGAAGTTGTAACCTTCCCAGGGCATGAATGCGACAAGAAGGTTCCTGCCGAGCGCCAGCCTTCCATTGTCGCAGTTGGGGCCGTCGGCTATCGGGTCGCCGGCTTTTACTTCTTCGCCGGGCAGCACCGTCGGCTTGAAGTTTACACATGTACTCTGGTTGGAACGCGAGAATTTGATCAGTGTGTATTCATCTTCTTCCCGCTTGCCCGCTACTTTTATCACTATTCTGCGGCTGTCGACATAAGAGATGGTCCCGGCTCTTTTCGCTGTTACAACCGCGTCCGCGTCGACGGCGACTTTTCGTTCGATCCCGGTACACACGAGCGGCGCGTCGGAGCGTATCAGCGGAATCGCCTGGCGCTGCATGTTCGATCCCATCAGGGCTCTGTTGGCATCGTCGTGTTCGAGGAACGGTATCATCGACGTGGTTATGGACACCAGCTGTTTCGGGCTCACATCCATATAGTTTACCTGTTTCGGCGGCACCCTGTCGATGCGGTCGCGTTTCCTTACTGCAACAAGTTCTTTTGTGAACCTGCCCTTGCTGTCCAGAGGCGCATTGGCCTGGGCCACAGCGTAACGGTCTTCCTGGGCCGCGCTGAGATATTCCACTTCGTTCAGCACCCGACCGTTTTTTACTTTTCTGTAGGGTGTAAGCAGGAATCCGAATTTGTCCACCTTCCCATAAGTCGCCAGTGATCCGATGAGGCCGATGTTGGGGCCTTCAGGAGATTCGATAGGGCAGATGCGGCCATAGTGGGAGTGGTGTACGTCGCGCACTTCGAATCCCGCTCGCTCGCGGGTAAGTCCGCCCGGCCCCAGCGCACTAAGTTTTCTTTTATGTGTAAGTGCGCTCAGCGGGTTGGTCTGGTCCATGAATTGCGAGAGAGGACTGCTGCCGAAGAACTCGTTTATCGCAGCGATAAGCGGTCGCGGATTTATCAGCGACTGCGGCGTCGCTATCATCGAGTCATACTGGATCATCCTGTCTGTAATCGTTTTCTGCATCATACCCAGCGCGCCGCGAAGCCTGTTAAGAAGCAATTCGCCGACGCACCTGACACGCCGGTTGCCCAGGTGGTCGATGTCGTCCGATGTCGGTTCGCCACCATAGATTTTGCAGAATTCCTTGTAGAACTTCTGTTCGCCTTCACTAAGTATTTCTTCACCGAAATACCGCTCCTGCGCCATGTTCCGCTTGCCCTTCAGGCGCAGCGCGAGTAGATAGCGGATGCTCTCGATGAAATCCTGCCTGGTAAGTGCGAGCCTTTCCTCGTCTATCTCAAGTGCCAGTTTTTCATTGATTTTGTATCTTCCGACCGGAGACAGATCATACTTGTGAGGCAGGAAGAATCTGCTGTCGAGCAGTCTTTCCGCGTGGTCCACGGTGGGGATGTCCCCAGGCCGCAATTTTTTATAAATGTCCAGCAGCGCCTGATCGCGAGTGATCGTTTGTTCCTTCTCGAGCACGTTCAGGATGGAGTCTTCCATGTACATGTCCCTGCATGGCTCCGTGATCTGGACCTTCTTGAGTTTCAGGCCGGCGATCTGCGCGGCTGTTTCCTTATCGATTTTTATCCCTTTTTTGAAGATCACTTTCCCTTTGTCCGGGTCTTTGAGGTCTTCCGCAAGTATAAAACCGACAAGTTTTTCGGGAAGCGGGTCTGTAATGGTAATGTTGTCCTCGAGAAATACTCTCCGCTTCTTTATGTCGAAGCCGAAGCCTATCGCCCGAAGAAATGTGGTGATGGGAATCTTTCTTGTTTTGTCGATCCTGATGAACGCCTGGCCCTTGATGTCGAATTCGAACTCTACCCACGCGCCCCTGTTTGGTATGATCTTTCCTGTGAAGAAGTTGATGCCCGTGACTTCCTTGGGAGCCGCGAAATAGACACCGGGCGAGCGGATCAACTGGCTCAGCACAACACGCTCCGCACCGTTGAACACGAATGTCCCGTAATCCGTCATCAGCGGGAATTCGCAGAGATAGACTTCCTGTTCCTTTATCTCGCCGGTCTTCCGGTTGATGAGCCGTGCTTTAACACGGAAACCCGCCTCGTACGTTTTCTCCCGATGCTTGCATTCTTCGGGCGGATACTTTGGTTCGTCGAACATGATGTCCTGGAATTCAAGTATCAGGCCCTCATCGGCAGTGGACACAACTGATTCTATAGGCGAGATGCTCCTGAAAAGGTCTATCAGACCTTTATCTTTCAGCCATTTAAACGATTGTGTCTGGATTTCTATCAGGTCCGGCAGATCGATTGGAGACACGAGTTTGCCGAAATTGTATTCGGTGTAATTTTTCCCTTTAAAAGGTTTTTTACCCTGGAGAATTGCCATTTACAACACCTCAAAAGTAGGGTTTTAGCCGCCGGTCTTACAAATGGGAAAAAAGCGGCATCTGCAAACATCAAAACATCACCCCGCTTGTAACTCCGGGGCCGATGGACTTAACTTTGGGTCGCAAAAGAGGAGGTCCGCCATATTATGCCGGCCTCCTCATCATTTTTCTGTGCGCTCTTACTTTAATTCTACGGTTGCTCCCGCTTCTTCCAGCTTTTCCTTGTATTTCTCGGCATCTTCTTTGGCGATACCTTCCTTTACTGCTGCTGGTGCGGAATCCACGAGTGCTTTCGCCTCTTTAAGTCCGAGGTCCGTTATCTCGCGGACTGCCTTGATAACCGGAATCTTCTTTTCGCCTACTGCGGTAATGACAACGTCGAATTCCGTCTTTTCTTCCTCGACCGCCGCCTCTGCTCCTGCCGCCGGCATCATGCCTCCGGCCGGCATAGCCGCCATCGGCGACACTCCGAATTCATCCTGCAGTTTCTCGGCCAGTTCGCCTACCTCTGCCATTGTCGCTGTCTTGATTTCGTCAAATACCTGCTGTACATCCATCTCATTTCACCTCCTGTATTTTCGAGTATCTATTTTTTTTCATCTTTTTCGACTATAGATTTCAATGTGCCCACAAGCTCGCTGCCCGGACCACCCAGTACATATATCAACTTCGATATCGGACCGTAGAGTGCGCCGACCAGCTTCGCGTATATTGCCGATTTGGAACCGAGTTTGGAGTATTCCTCCATCTTGTTCACATCCCAGAATTCGCCTTCGCATGTTCCGGCCTTAAGTGTGAGATTGTTGTTTGCTCTGGCAAAATCCACTATCACTTTGGTCGCGACTATCGGGTCTTCGTTCGTAAACGCTATCGCCGTCGGGCCTGTAAGATGGTCCTTCAGCGGCTTCAGGCTTTCCTGCCCCGATTCCTCGATGGCTCTTCCGATAAGCGTGTTCTTATATATTTTCAGCCCCACACCCTGTTCCCGCAGTTTATTTCTCAGGTCTGTGACCATAGCCACGTCAAGCCCGATGGGGTCCGTGAAAAGTATAAGATCATTTTCATCGATCTTTGCTTTGATCTCTTCGAGATGTTCCTTCTTTTCCGTCAGTGTCAACGGCATGGACAATCACGCTCCTTTTTTCCCGCCCGCTACGGGCCGCTCATTCTGTTATTCCTGTTATTTGAGAAGTGAAGCCGGCTCGATTTTCAGCGAGGCCCCCATTGTCGACGATATAGCTATTGATTTAATATACTGGCCTTTGGCCGCGGACGGTCTCGCTTTGACCACCGTGCGGTATAGCGCCATGAAGTTTTCGACAAGCTGCTGCGAATCGAACGATACCTTGCCAATGGGAACCGCGATGATTCCATACTTGTCGTTTCTGTATTCGACTTTGCCTTTTTTAAACTCGTCTACTGTATCCTTTATATTCTTTGTCACTGTTCCGCTTTTCGGGTTCGGCATGAGGCCGCGCGGCCCGAGCACTTTGCCCAGCTTTCCGCATACCCTCATCATGTCAGGACTCGCTATCGCTATGTCGAAGTCCAGCCAGCCTTCCTTCTGTATCTTCTCGGCGAGTTCTTCGCCTCCCACATGGTCGGCGCCGGCCTCTTTCGCTTCTTCCGCCAGGTCTCCTGTTGCAAAGACCAGTATCCGCGGCGTTTTTCCCGTCCCGTGCGGCAGCACGAATGTTCCCCTGAGCTGCTGTTCAGCCTTTTTCGGGTCGATACCAAGTCGAAAATATGCTTCTACCGTTTCGTCAAATTTCAACGGTGCGGCGCTGCATGAACCTTTCAGCGCGTCAAACGCTTCCGGAGCCGTATAATGTTCTTTTCCGGGTAAACTTTCCCAGCGCTGCTTCATTTTTTTCGATAACCTTGCCACGTCTGCTTCTCCTTTTGCCGGCTATGCTGCGTCTTTTCAGATAATATACTATTCTACAACTTCCAGCCCCATGCTCCTGGCTGTGCCCGCGATGATCTTCATTGCGCCTTCTATATCTATGGCGTTCAGGTCCTGCATCTTCACTTCGGCTATCTTCTTCAGGCTTTCCCTGTTGATCTTACCGGCGACGATGTGGGACGGGTCGGTAGACCCTTTGTCAATTTTAAGTTCCTTTTTTATCAGATCGGAAGCAGGCGGTGTCTTAGTAATGAACTTGAAACTTCTGTCCGCGAAGACAGTTATTTCCACGGGAATGATCTGCCCGCCCTTTTCCTTTGTGCGTTCGTTATATGCCTTGCAGAACTCCATTATATTTACACCGTGCTGGCCCAGCGCCGGCCCCACAGGGGGCGCGGGGTTGCCCTGCCCGGCGGGCAGTTGCAACTTGATCATTCCTATTACTTTCTTCGCCATTTTCTTTATCTTCCTTTCAACAACATGCTACCGGTTTTGCGCACCTTATGCCGCGCACACACCTATGCACCTCGATATGTGCGGCGTTTCTTTTCCCTATATTTTTTCTACCTGGTCGAATTCCAACTCCACTGGGGTATCACGTCCGAAGAGAGACAGCAGCACTACGACCTTCTCCCGGTTCAGGTCCACTTCCTTCACTATACCTGAATAGTCGGCGAAAGGTCCGAAGAGGACTCTCACACCTTCTCCTTCATCGAAGTTCACCGTTATCCGCGGCGCTTCGAGCCCCATCCTCTTGAGGATGAAGTTTACTTCGTTTTCAGATAGCGGGGTGGGCCGGCTCCCGTCCCCGATAAAACCCGTCACTCCGGCTGTATTCCTGACCATATACCAGGTTTCATCCGTAAGGTCCATTTTTATAAAAATGTAACCTTTAAATATCTTTTTCTCTACTACCTTCCTCTGCGTGCCTTTTATCTCTACCCGCTCTTCGGTGGGCACCAGAATCTGCTCGATTTTATCCTCGAAGGCATGAGCCTCGACCTGCCTCTCGAGACTCAACTTCACCTTGTTCTCGTGTCCTGAGTATGTGTGTACAACGTACCATCTGCTCGCCATAATCGACCCCAAACTACGTGATTTTAAACGCTGATTAAACTAATTACCTCAGTCCAAACAAAATCTGCCGCCGCCATGAATATCGTCAGAATCACCATTGCGGCGAGTACTGTGAGAGAAGACTGTATCAGGCTCTCCCTGCTCGGCCACACAACTTTCTTAGCTTCCGCCGCCACTTCTTCAAGAAATGTCCTGGCAAGAACAAGGTAATTCTTCGTCTCCTTCTCCTTGCTTTTCTGCTTTTGCTTCGCCATTTCGTCCTCGCGTCCCATTTCGCCGGGCTCCGGCGCTCCGGGCCGGCTCTCGCCTTCAGTACCTTACACAGGCCTGGCAGGATTCGAACCTGCAACCCCCGGATTTGGAGTCCGGTGCTCTGCCAGTTGGAGCTACAGGCCTTCTCTTTCGCAAATAACAGCCCCTCCGAAAAGGAGCTGTCCCTTATCTTCTTTTGCTATAATCCCGGCATGAAACTACCATTTCGAGAGGTCGCTTACTTGCCTTCCCTGTGCAGGGTATGTTTCCTTTCCTTCTTGCAATACTTCTTCAGTTCCAGCTTCACCGTCGTGTTGTTCTTGTTTTTCGAAGTGTAATAGTTTTTGCTCTTACACTCCGTACAAATCATCGTCACAGGAATTCTCACGCTTAAATACCCCCGAAGTCAAAACTTCATTTTATATAATCGGATAACCTATGTCAAGGATTATCTCCGAATTTATCTCTCACTCGATGATCTTTGTGATGACGCCGGCGCCGACTGTTCTGCCGCCCTCTCGGATAGCGAACCGCAGTCCCTCTTCCATCGCTATCGGCATTATCAGATCCACTTTCATTTCTATTTCGTCTCCCGGCATTACCATTTCCACTCCCTCGGGCAGCGTGATGTCTCCCGTCACGTCCGTCGTCCTGAAGTAGAACTGCGGCCGGTAGCCCTTGAAGAACGGAGTGTGGCGTCCGCCTTCTTCCTTCTGCAGTATGTACGCGCGGCCCTCGAAGCTCTTGTGCGGTTTGATCGATCCGGGTTTCGCTATTACCTGGCCCCTCTCGATCTCGTCTTTGCCCACTCCGCGCAGCAGCAACCCCACATTATCGCCCGCCTGACCCTGGTCCAGCAGTTTGCGGAACATCTCCACTCCCGTCACCACCGTCTTGCGCGTGTCTTCCGTCAGTCCCACTATCTCCATCTCTTCCTGGATGTTCACCACTCCGCGCTCGACTCGTCCCGTCGCCACCGTCCCGCGCCCCGTGATGCTGAACACGTCTTCCACCGGCATCAGGAACGGCTTGTCCGTGTCCCTCTCGGGCATCGGGATGAAGTCGTCCATCGCCTTCACCAGCTCCCAGATCGCGTCCACATACGGGTCCGATCCCTTTTCCCACTTCTCGCTCTCGAGCGCCTTGAGCGCGCTTCCCCTGATTATCGGCGTGTCGTCGCCCGGAAATTCATACTTCGAGAGCAGTTCCCTCATTTCCATCTCCACCAGATCCAGCAATTCCTCGTCGTCCACCATATCTATCTTGTTCATGAACACCACTATCGACGGCACTCCCACCTGCCTCGCCAGCAGTATATGTTCCCGCGTCTGCGGCATCGGTCCGTCGTCGGAGCCCACTACCAGTATCGCTCCGTCCATCTGCGCCGCTCCCGTTATCATGTTCTTTATGTAGTCCGCGTGCCCGGGGCAATCCACGTGCGCGTAGTGCCGCGTTTCCGACTCATACTCGACATGCGCCGTCGCTATCGTTATCCCGCGTTCGCGCTCTTCGGGCGCTTTGTCGATCTTGTCGAATTCTATGAACTCCGCCTGTCCCGCCAATGCCAGTATTCTCGTCATCGCGCTCGTCAGCGTCGTCTTCCCGTGATCCACATGTCCTATCGTCCCCACGTTTACGTGCGGTTTCGTTCTCTCGTATTTTTGCTTTGCCATT
>JAJRTR010000033.1 GCA_024278215.1 bacterium | reverse complement strand
TTCAGCATGCAACCCGGCTCCCCCGATCTGCTGAATACTGTGTTTCTGAATGGAGAGGACGTCACTACGGCGATACGCGAGCCGGACGTTTCATCTTATGCGTCGAAAGTGTCCGCCCTCAGCGCGGTGCGGCGCGCGCTTGTCGCCAAACAGAAACAGATGGGCGCACGTGGCGGAGTGGTGATGGAAGGCCGCGACATAGCGACAGTCGTGTTGCCCGGCGCGGAAGTGAAGATATTCCTCACGGCATCGGCGGAGGAAAGAGCGAAACGGCGACACAAAGAACTCGTCCTGGCCGGAAAGCACGCCGATTACGATAAAGTGCTCGATGAAATGCGGGAGCGCGACCACCGCGACTCCACACGTGCCGACTCGCCTCTGAAGCCTGCCGCCGACTCGGTTATCGTCGACACGGACAACCTGGGCATCACTGATGTTGTAATGAAAATAACGGGTATTGTATTTGATAAAACCGGCGTCGAACCGCTCACGGTTTAAAACCGAGAATCCGCTTAAAAGTCGAAGAATGTTTCGATGCCTTGACCTCGCGGATGCGGTCCTCCGCGCTATCGAGGTGCCTTTGCTTGAACTCCCTCAATTCACTGTTTTCCTTTTTCAATATCTCGAATGATTTCTTATATTCCTGAAGTGTCTGCTCGCGTTGTTTGAGTTTCTGCTGGACCGCTTTCACCGACTTTTTGACCCTGTCGATATCGGCCTCATTCGACGGCGTTGCGTTTGCAGTTATCCTGTTTATCGACTTGTCGACACTGTCGAGTTTTCCCTGTATCTCACGAAGCAGCGCACGCTCCTGCCTGCTCAGCGTAGCCACGTTCGACGCCAGACCCTCGATGGCCCTGTTCATGCTTCTCTGTATCTTTTCGGTTTCGGCGCGCGCCTCGGCGCGTATGTCTTCGATGGAACTCATGAGTTCAAGCGCCATGGCGTTGATAATCATCATCTGTTTCTCGCTCATGGCGGCCATCTTCTTGAGGTACCCTCCCGCCATGGTTGCCACAGACTGTTGCTGTTGCTGGAGACTCTGCTGCATATTTTGTTGCGGCGCGGGGAGCGGAAACTGCATTGCATCCTGCTGATTCGCGACCGGCGGTTGTTGCGCCTGCGGCGTGAACGGCGGCGGGCATTGTTGCCGCATGTCATCCTGCGGCGGCGTGCCGTCGATGGGATATTTTTCGCCGAGCTGTTCCGAGATAGCGTCCCAGGGCATGTGCATTTCCTCGCGCATTTCGCGGATATCTTTGAGCACTTCCTTCGCCTCCGCCCTGTATCTGCGGGAGCGGCCTGTGCCGACAGAGGGGATAAACGGACTGAATATCTCGCGGTATTTACGCAACGAACTTTCAGGGACTTCCAGTTCTTTCGCAATTTCCTTTAATGTGAGAAGTCTGGCCAAACTGTTTCACCCCGGCTAATCTGAATGTATTTTTATATAATATTGTCCTGAAATACTAATTATTATTGCACAGCTTTTCAGCAGTGTCAAAAACAGGTATTTTCCCATATTTGGAAGATTCGTTTTGCACTCCGTATTATTGCAGTTATTGTATATCTGCAAAAGCGGGAATCCAGTTTCTTTTTTGCGTGATCCGGCGATCCCTCTATAGAATAGAGCCAATTGCAAAATTATGTTAGTAGCGAGGTCGAGCGAAATTGTTCAGAGCAAGGCGGAGGTGTAAAATCCCCGCAGGCGTACTTGTAGAGTACGTCGAGGACGATTTTGTGCCGACAACGCAGCTATGGACAATAGCAGCCGACCGCAGCAGAATCAGAATTTTGCAGTTGGCTCAATAGTATCAAGGCTGTTGTCGTGCCCGGACAGAAACAGTTTGTGCACGGCGCACAGATGTTGTGTCACAACCCCGGACCGAGGTGGAAGTCCGGGGAATTCTTTTCGTTTCCATTGCAGATTCCGAGACAGAGCCGTTGAGATAATCTTACCTGGCGGCGGGAGCCGTCAGGTATGGCAACACTTCGTTGATGAAGTCGCGGCGGTGTTGGCCGGAGGCGGGGAAAAAGATTATGTCGCCGTCACGGAGTTCGGGAGAGACATCGGTGGCAGGTGTATCCTGTGCGGCAACTTGCATAGGTACGGCAGGTGCTGGTGAAGCAACAGGGATGGAAAGTTCGCGCGACCTCAGCAGGCTGCCGCCGCCGGGGGCGAACCGGACAAGCAGGGCGCGGCCTGTGAATCCCGGAAGCGGCACGCCGCATTCATCTGTTACCTCCTCCATTCTTGCACTGTTTTTCAGAAGGCAATCCCCCGTCGGTGAAAAAACGCCCATGAGATGCACGGTAATTGTCGTGCCACCGGGATTATCGATCCTCATGCTGCGGCGCGGGATGATAGAGATGTCGAAGCCGGCGACCGCGGCAGGCTTTTCGAGAAATATTTTCCTTTCGATTTGAGCGATTGTGCGTCCCGCTACTTGTATTCTGCCGGTATATTTTGATTCGACATATCCGTTCTTATCAACAATCGCACATTCCTTTTCCTGATCGACATCGCTGGATATGACGATATAATCACCAGGTTTCAGAAACATGTCGGACTCGACATCGGCATCCGGATCACCGAATGCGGAGATGTTACCGGGACATTCTGTGTCGGCGGTATTACCATTTGCAGACGGCGGGTAACCGGGCGGCTGCGGTGGGCTACCCGCGAGAAAAGCCTTGAATATCTCTCTGAGGGCTCTGTAGTTATCGTCGGGGGGTTGGAGTTCCGGCTTCTTCTTTTCCCTGTCTCCGGGAGGCAGTATTATTTCGGGCAACATAGGCTTCGGCACAGATTCCGTGATAACAACATTATCTTTCACCTTGGGCCTGCACCCTTCGCAAGCGGCATGAAAAATCCCCGTCGAGGTGTCCGCCCCGGATTCGTCAAGTGTGACGCTGCCGATCTCGCGTCCGTTCCTGACAACACGCAGTGTCGCGCCGGGAATAGCCGAGTCGCGATAGCCGAGACCGGCAACCACCCGGCAGGTTCCGGCCGGGGAGACCCGGACTTCTGTAATCGAGCCGGAAATACCGAAAACATCGCGTGCATCCCGGGCAGATGAATTCACCTGCGATAAAGATATGCACATAATAATAACGGCAAGTTCCGACAGTGGAAAAAGAAATCCGATTTTTTTAAGCAACATAAAAAACATTATATAAGAAAAATGGATATTATTAAGCAAAAGAGAAGCGGTATCGGATCTTGCCCGGAATATATGTCCGTGCCGAAAAGCAACGCAAAAAAGAAAAGGAAGGATGCGTGTCGACCGGCAGAGCGGAGTCCGGTTTTGAAGTTTGCAGGATTTAAGATCGCAGATAATACTAAAAAATAGATTTTTAAGTATAATAGTACAACAAAACTTCGAAAAAAACTGCGATCACAAGAGGAGACCACTATGGACCGACTATACTGGGAAACATATACGACAGATGAAGAAGGATTCGCACACTTTATCGACGAGTCCGTTGCATTTATGCACATATACCTTGGGGACGTTCGCGAAGCGGTCGCGCATTCCGACAAGATCAGTAAATACGGTCGCGTAATATATAACGAATCAGCATGGGACCTGGACAAGTTCAAAGAAATAAGAGAAGACGTAACCCAGCCGACGCATTACGAGGTAATAAAAGAATGTATTCACAGGATCGAAAAATTTTCCTGCAAGAAAGTCGATCTCGGATATGTGGGCCGCTGGAAGAACCCATACCAGATCGCCGACACGCATATGCCCACCGGCATCACGATCACCTATGAAGAGAAAGAAGACCACATTTTTGTGCGCGGCTGTCTCTTCAAACCCGACAACTGGTTCAACCTCCAGTGCAAAGCGCTCTTCAAGACCGATCCCATCGTGGAAAAAGAACCCAAAGGTTCCTGGAACATGAACACACACGGCCTGATAGCGGCAAAACCTGAAAAAGCGTCAGGCAACCGCCGCGCACTATTCAATCTTATCGCGGATTTTATCAAATCATTCAAACCGATGTTCAGCGGCCTGTCCCTTTCCGAGATATTTTACAACATACAGGCGAACACAGCCTATCTCGTCAATCCCGCCGCAAAGGAAAATGATGAATATCTGCCCCTGATATATTACTTCAGGGAGGACGGCGGCACCATGTGCTACAGCGATTCAACTGAGATACCGCGCAAACCTTACGGAACAACACAGGCGAAAGACCAGAAACTGTATTACGAAAAAAGAAATTTCGATTTCTTTTGACGCGCCAAGGGGAAATAGAAAGAATATTATTAATGCGGAAATCAAGAGCCTTCCAACCGGATTTATAGACCGGCTGGAGGACATATCAACTTAATAAACCGGGAATATATCTGCGGACATGACATTATGGACATCAGGGAAGCAAAATACATCTTCAAGACCGGCGAACTGACCGCCGACCACAGACGCTTCTTTTTCATGCCTAAAGTCTTTCTGATTATCGGTATTGCGCTCTGGACAGTGGCAACCTACCAGCAAATGGAATATCTCGCCGAGAAGAGATCGACACTCGTTGCCGGTGTTCTGCCCCTCTTTATATGGATAATCGCCTATTCGGTCGCCTTCATGGTCGCCGCAAAAAAATATCCTGAACGCACAAAGATAATCTACCAGGCAGTGATATTCCTCGACGTGATTTTCATAACACTCCTGATCCGGACCACCGGCGTGTGCCAGAGCAATTTCTATCTCGCCTATTACCTGCTCATCGCGATAGAAACATTTTATTTCGGCATGCTCGGCGGCGCTGTGGTCACATTCTCAGCCGGCATTTTGTACATGCTGCTCTATCTCGCCAACAGCGAACAACTCTTTGTCGGCGACTTCGCCCTGCGGCTCGGCTTCATGTTCCTCACCTACCTTGTGCTCGCCACGCTCGAGGAAAACGAAAAGCGCATACGCCTCAATATCGAAAGCCAGAAAGATGAAATAGAAAAACTGCACGGCCAACTCGAGGAAAATATCGGACGCATCATCGAAGAAAAACACTTCGCGGAATACCAGAAGGACGAAAACGCGCGCCTGCTCCGCATTCAGCAGGAAACCACCTTGAGAAGACGCTCCCACATCGACTTCGCAAAGGAACTCAACGCACAGGATACTATCGAAGAAACTATCCTCCTGTTCACACGTTACTCGAAAGACCTTCTGGATGTCGACCATGTCGCAATCGTAACGCTCGACAAAAAAAACAGGCGTTCTATCCTTTACAACGAATTTATAGATGGCGACATCGAGCAGAAAGAGATTCCATTCAATCACCCGCTTATCGACACATTTTTCGATGAAGGCGGCGAATCCGAGACATTTCAAAAGATATGGACAGCCGGAAACAAGGAAGAACTCCCCGACTCCTTTCTCATAGTGCCGGGCGGCAAACCCGCGCTGCTCGCCATCGAGTCGCTAAGCGGCGGCAAACACGGCACTTCCGGCATGATCGTGATATCGAGCGAGTCCGAGGGCGAACTGAACTCCGACTGCATGGATGAAGTCCGCATGCTCGGCAGCCACCTGGCAATCGCCATCGAGAACCTCACGCTCCGCGCCAAACTCCAGGAACTCGCGGACACCGACGGCCTCACCGGGCTATTCAACCATCGCTATTTTCAAATTACGATGGACCGCGAAATCCGGCGCGCCAGACGCTACAAGAGACCGCTTTCCATCACAATTTTCGACATCGATCAT
This sequence comes from bacterium, assembly GCA_024278215.1. Taxonomy (GTDB): domain Bacteria; phylum UBP15; class UBA6099; order UBA6099; family JAJRTR01; genus JAJRTR01. The sequence continues at coordinate 17,238 of JAJRTR010000033.1, read as the reverse complement.
TTCAAAAGTTTCAACGATACTTATGGACATCCCATCGGCGATGCCGTATTGAAGGAACTGGCGATAATAGCACAGGGCGCACTACGCACAACAGATATTATTGCTCGCTATGGAGGCGAGGAATTCGTCGTGGTAATGCCCGAGACCGATAAAAACGGCGCTCTCGCCGTCGCCGAACGCATCAGGCGAGCTATTGCCGAACACACATTCGAGTTCAACAACCTCGAACCCCTGCATGTCACCGTCAGCCTCGGCGTCGGTGAAATGCCACCCACGAAAACCAAAGAAGAACTCATCAAAATGGCCGACGAGGCACTCTACCGCGCTAAAGAATCCGGCAGAAATAAAGTTGCTTCGTAACCACCTTCCCATAGTCGACACCGCAACAATTGAACACGATATTCATGCTCTTATTTCGCCGTAAGCGGCTACACCTCGCCCGAGACTTGACACCCGAAAGATGTGGGATAAAAAACAGAATTCTAATTGGGAATCATTCCAGCGCGAGAGACACAATTTTCCCCGCGAGCGCACCTGCGAATCTTCGCGGGTCCGTCATCCGGCTCAGAGTGCGATAATGACCGTCTTCCTTTTGTGTTCTGTCGGTCAGGAGCAGTGCAGCAGAGTCATACCATCTTTCCTGTATAAGCCGTCTACAGAATATCTCGTACATCTGCGCATAACACGTATTGTTGAATTCTTTTATTGCCGGAAAATGTGGAGAAGAAAACTTCACAGGCCGGGAAGAAGCTTCGCAATCTTCGAGTACAAAGAAATAACCGACAAAAGGTTTGCTCGATTCTCCGAACGCGCCTTCCCTGAAAGCGGTGTTAATATCGACTGCGTTACCCACGGCTTCTTCTACTCTATTATTGAAGTTATTGCCGAAAGATGGGCCGACTTGCGATTTGAATTCTATAGCCGCTATCAACTTACCTCGACTAACTACAAGCAAATCCCAATTTTTCGTAGGGCGATAATAACCCGGAAGGGTAAGATTTATTCTTCCGTCGATATGGATATCCGCATTTTTCAATCCGTTTGCAATAATAATATCGCGCATCATAGAGACAAAAACATCCATGTTCTTGCCGGATGTTACACCTGCTCGATTCCCCTGGTCGGATTTTCCTTTCTTTTTTTGTTTTGCGGCGGCCTTTGCGCGTGCATCCCAAAAATAATTTATTGCTTTGGGAATTATTTCGTCATAAGCTGATATGTCTATTTTCATGCTGTTAACTTTTTGCATATCTCGACTTCGTGGTTACTCCACAACTCTGAATTTTCTGTTTTGAATCTTCGGACTGCCTTATCGAAATACTCGTCGTCGATCTCGACGCTTATACTGTTGCGGCCACTTTTGCAGGCAGCGATTGCCGTTGTTCCATACCCGGAAAACGGATCCAGTACAACATCTCCCACAAAGCTGAACATCCTGATTAGCCGGGTTGCAAGTTCAAAGGGATAGGGGGCCGGATGATCTTTCGTCGACGCGCCGGTGACACCCTGCCATATCTGATTGAACCATTTCTTATGATTTTTTTCCGAAATTACACTGAATGCCCTTTCAATCATTGATGGACTTCTATATCCACCTGGTTTTCTTTCCATTAATATATACTCGATATCATTTTTAATTATAGCGTTCGGTTCATAAGGTTTACCGAGAAAGCCCGAACTACCGGCAACTTCGTGTGTTGCATTTGATATCTTGTGCCATATTATCGGCGAGAGATTATCAAAACCGATCTTTCGGCACAGTTCCTGGATCGATGCGTGAAGAGGAATGACAGCATGTCTTCCATTGTTTTTTCTTCTGGTCAGACAAACATCTCCAACTACACAAATCAATCTGCCCCCCGGAACAAGTGCTTCAAAACAAGTGCTCCATACCTTGTTCAGTTCATCAAGAAAATCCTCGTAATCGGAAACAGCGCCCAGCTGGCGTTCATTATCATTGTATTTTTTCAATGTCCAGTATGGCGGGGATGTTACTATCAGATGAACTGATTCGGGCTCGAGGAATTCCATTCTTACGGCATCTCCGAGAATGAACCGGTGTGTTGTCGGCAGTGTCGGCAACACTGATTCTATCTTATTCGACAACTCGTTATTCTTTGCAAGAGCCGGTATTGCCTTCTGCGAATTCTCCAGGTCAAGAAGTTCCGGCGGCGCATACTTTTCGAGTATTTCCTGTTTATTGTGAACAAAATCCATAATCTGATATACCTGCGCTGTTCGTAACATACAATTATACTGATTATAATTCTTAATCAGAAAGTTTCCGGCGAATATCACACACTTTCGACGATGGTCTCTCCTGAGAGGCTGAAGTTGCGTTTGCCGACGAGTTCGTTTTTGATGACGAAGTTCATGCCTTTGATGCGGAGGTAGACTCCGGGGTAGGTGTGGTTTTCGATGGTGATTCTGTAGGGGACGGTGCGTGCGTCGGGTCTGAAAACCGGCACACGGTTTTTATTTTTCCTGATGAAATTATCTATCCATTTGAGAAAGAAAAGGTTGTAGGATTTGATATGTATCCCCTCGTAGCGTGTGCCTTTGAGCGCTTCGTCGTCTTTCTCTTCCTTCTCTTTTTCGTTATCAGCATCTGATTTTGAATTTGCAATCGCCAGCCCCAGCGAGATTTTCCTCAGCATGTATGATTTAAGATTTTCGATTTCATCGGCCATATTTATTGTTGTGCCGATGTCGAGTGTCGTGATGGTGCCCGCCTGGCTGCCGAGCCGGGAAGTCGCGACTTTGAAACCCGCCCTCAAGAGGCCGCCCACGATGAATCCGTTTTTTGCGGTTGTTTCAATGTTTCCGTAAGCCACCAGTGTCGAGTGTGATATGTTCGAGTGCGCTGTGATGCTGCCCCTGGAGAAAACATTGGCCTGCTCGATGCTTTTCGCTGTGACCGAATTAGCGGCGTAGATTATCGCCTTTTCGTTGCCGTATACACCCTGTTCGATGTATATCGAGCCGCCGCTCTGCACGACGGCGTCCTCGACCGAGCCGAGAATGTGGATGTCGCCGGATGCCTTCACCTCGAACTTGCTCAATACGCTGCCTCGGATCAGCAGGTCGCCCGAAATGTCCAGGTTGCCCACGGAATAATCCACATCGCCGTCGACTTCATATACCGGTGATACATCAATATAACGTCCATCGCGTTTTACCATTCCGTCGATTGTAGCAATTACCCGTGTGCCGCCCAGCACAAGCTCGGTGTTGTCGCCCAGGATCAACGTCGCGTCGGTGTCGGATTGTGTCGACGTGGCGAACTTCACCGGCTTGCCCGGTTTCGCCGGTATCTCTTCGCCCATAACATTTATGCCCGCTATGCCGTCTGTCGGCGGTTCGACGATAATAATCGGATCGCCTGCATACACTTTTTCCATTGCCTGCACGATACGGTGATTCACTCCCGTGCAGCTCTGCCGGCGCTCTTCATAATCGTCCAACTCGACGTTTCGGACGCTACCGTCCCTGCCGTCGACGGGCAGCCTTCCTGAAGCGATACATATTTCACGGTCCCAGAACGACGATTCGCAGAATTCTTTAATGAGGTTTTTGTCCAGTCCGTGTTTGATGCCCATATCTTTTATGAGCTGCCTGACCTGCTTGAGTCTGATCGGTTTTCCGCCATAAGGTCTGCGCAGTGTCATGAAAGCTTCTGTACCGTCGGGGGAAATCCGTATCTCGACCGACGCATCTCTTTTTTCCGCGACCGGCGCCGCGTTCACAGGCCGGTCGGAAAAGCAGACGTTCTCTATAGTGCTGTTGAGAATACAAAATTCCGGCTGCACTTCCTGTACCTTGAAGACAAGATTACGCGGGTTGAGCCTGCGGCCCCTGCCGATGGGCGGTGTGTAATCCATGAGCACGAAACGCCCGTCTTCGGACAGACTGAAACTCGCTGCCGCGTCCTTTGACTGCTCCTGCGGCGGCGCGATTTTGACAGCTTTTTTCCATGGATACCACACGCACATCTCGACAGCGCGCGTGTCGATTTTTTCGATCTTCATGTCGGCCAGCTTTTTGTTTACTGCTTCGATGAATCCCTTGTATTTCTGTTTGTCGGACTCACTGATCCTGTGCTGATCGTGTGGCCGGGGCACCTTCTCCGGGTCGATCTCCAGATAGATGCCGTCTTTAGAGTATTCCACCCGGACATCCCGCATCCACCGGATAATCTCCGCCTGGTCGAAGTCCGGCGCATCGGCGGCGGCCAGCTTGTCCGCGAGGCCCTGCATGCCCGACTTCTTGCGCACGATCTTCTCGATGTATTCGTCGAAATGCCTTTCGATATTGTTTTTGTCTCCGAAAAAGAAACGTTCCTCGATGTACAGCCTGTTGGGAAGTGTGTATGAATCCGTGTCGCCTCCGAAAACCGCTGTGTAGAGTTTTTTGTAGTTGTTGAGCATCTGGCCGACCATCTGGATGCCGTCGATTATCTCGAGTTCGAGTTCGGACACCACAAGATCGTATTCGTTTTCATCAACTGCTTTACCCGCTTCTATGGCATCGTTGTGGACGGTAACATTGTGACCGAGGGGTTCGAGCTTTTCGCGTATAACTTCCTCGAATGTTTTGTCGGCGCACACCAGCAGAATATCGAGCGCCGCCAACGGCGTCCTACGCTCCTGTGCTTCCCGCCGAATCTGTTCGCTAAAGGCCTCCACCTCCGGGTCCAGCCTGGCGGGTTCGATAATGTCGAGTTCGGATATTATGTTTTTTACCAGATCGAGGTCATTTTTATGCTTTTCGCCGATTTGCGCCAGTTGGGTTGTTGTGAGGATTCTTTTCGCGAGCAGATATTTTGCAATATCCTTCGCCGTCTTCTCATCCGCGCTCACTGTGGCTATCTTTTCATACTGTGTTTTTGAAATAAAGCCGAGAGAAAGTGCCGACTTGGCGAAAAACCACGGAGAATGAAAAATATCGTTGATTTTTTTTAGATCGCCGGGTGAGATTTTATCGTGTTTTACGAGATGTGCCAGAAATCTGTCGTTCATAACCAAACGTGTCCGATAATGTAAAGTTTATTTCTATTAATAATAATCAACCCGGCGAAAATGGCTGCTGCTCTTTTTTGGTTCAATGAATTATTATAACTCAAGACAGGTCAAATATTAACACCATTCTTCATTTTCCTTAAGAACCTTTTACATGAGACTCCTGGTAATAAAATAGCTCTATTTCTGCGTACCAATGCAAAAATCCGCCTCGATAGAAGCGGATTTTGCTTGTTTTATTAAGTCAAACGGGCAGTTTTGCGGTCATGCCCAGGACTATCTACGGCAACCTTCTTTGCAATGCCGTGCTGTGGGAAGCATCCATTTCTTCATGTTCAACACCTCCTTTTACCTGACTATTTTAATAACTATTTTCTTTTACGTCAATATAATAACTTATCTCCTGCCGAATTCATAGAACGGCTGCTACCTTGTATAACCGGTGGGGGTGTGCGCCGGTTCCCCAAAAAACGAAAAATTTCCGTTACTGCTTATATTTTCCTGCTGATCTCTATATTATTTAATGTGATGATCGACAACAGAAGAACAGGAAACAGCCTGCGGGGCGTATCGGGCGCGTGCGCATTATTACTCGTGTTGTTCACAGTGGTGGTCGCGACTCGCGCCGGCGCGCACCCCATGGGCAATTTCGCCGTGTGCCATTTTTCGGCGGTCAGGGCTTTCCCCGATGAAGTCCGAATACATTATATAATCGACATAGCCGAGGTGCCGACTTTCCACGAGTTGAAAAAACTGGATACGAACGGCGATAAGAAGTATACCGACGAAGAAATCGCGGCATATCGCGATAAGATCGACGATTTGCTTGCCTCGGGTCTGCAACTCGAGATCGACGGCGTGCAGCAGCCGCTGAAGATCAGGAAAAGCCTGCTGGAAATCCGCGACGGCCTGCCGGGTCTGAAAGTGATGTGGATCGAACTCCAGCTTAGCGCGGCGGTACCCGCCAGACAATGGCCCAAAAGGACTGTCGAGTATGTCGACAATAATTTTCCCGATATTATGGGCTGGAAGGAAATCAGGGTCTACGGAAGCCCGGAAACTGTGATTATCGACACTTCGGACCTCTCGCCGAAAAAAAGCAACGCACTGACCGAATATCCCGAGTCCCTGACATCGGACCCGCCGCTCGACCTGAAGGTAACTTTCACTTTCGGACCGGGCGAAAGCGACAAACTCTATGCGCTTGACTCGGGCAAAGTCAACGAAAAATCCAAAACGGTTATGGGATTCGCCGCGCGTGTCAAAAAGATATTCGACATCTATCCCTACCTGAAGAAAGAATCTCTCAGCACGCATGCCGTTGTTGTGGGACTCATTTTCGCTTTTGTCCTCGGCTGCTTCCACGCACTGTCTCCCGGCCACGGAAAAACACTTGTCGCCGCCTATCTCGTCGGCACCAGGGGAAAACCAACGGACGCGCTGACACTCGGGCTTATCGTCACTTTTACCCATGTTGCCGCGGTGCTCGCCATTTTTGCCGTCCTTCTTTCTTTCTGGGCGCGGCTGAATACCGAACACCTCTATGGATGGCTGGGCGTGTCGTCAGGGATCATTATCGCGCTCATGGGTGTGTGGATAATTATGCGTAATTATCGCGGGCGATACATCCCGCACGTGCACGACGAGTTCGGCCGCCATGTGTCCCCTGAAGAACTTAAAAAAAGACCGGAACTTCTCGAATACGCGCACGGCCACACTCACGACGGTCATGCGCACCATCACGGCGAATATACGCACACTCACGACGGGCACAGCCACGATCATAACCTTGATGTCGCGCACACGCCCAGCCACGATCATGCGCACGAACACACGCACGCACGGGATCATGCCCATGATGTTCACCAACATGTTCACTGCGCTCACGATCACACACATCCGCACAGCCACGATCACAGTGGAGAACCCGCCGCAGGCGATGTGTCCGAGGCCGCCGCCGCCGATAAAAAAGGGGTCCACCTCATCGACCTGCTCACACTCGGCATTACCGGCGGCATTGTTCCCTGCCCGACAGCGATAATAATTCTTTTCGCTTCCATCGGCCTCAACCGGCTGGGATTCGGGCTCATGCTTATGGTTTCGTTCAGTGTGGGCCTCGCTTTTGTGCTGATTCTCATCGGGCTTACGATTATCTACACGAGAAATATTGCGGTATCGCGTTTCCAGATCGAGACCGCGAAGTTCATCCATATTTTCCCATACATCAGCGGGGTGATCGTTGCACTCATCGGGCTTGGTATCTTTGCCAACGGGCTGCGCGCGGTAGGATTCCTCTGACGAAACGGCCGCATGGGTTATAGAAAACGACCGAACGAAACGATATGAACAACAACAATAAAGAGAAACGCTGTATGGTCGACGCCGACGGCCTGAAAAAACATTTCGGCGCTATCAGGGCTGTCGACGGTGTGAGTTTCGATGTGCGCGAAGGCGGCTCGTTCGGTTTCCTCGGGCCGAACGGTGCGGGGAAAACGACTGTGATGCGCATGATCTGCTGCATGGCCCGACCTACTGCCGGCAAACTCCGCGTGCTGGGGTTGGACCCGATACGACGCGCGAAGGATATAAAAAAAGACATCGGCGTAGTGCCGCAGAAAAGCAGTCTGGACGATGATCTCACGGTGATGCAGAACCTGATGATTTTCGCGCGTTATCACGGCATACCTAAAAAGGAAGCGGTCGTCCGCGCCGAAGAACTGCTTCATTTCGCCAAACTCGAGGACCGCCGCAATGAACGTGTCCCGCATCTTTCGGGTGGCATGCAGCGCAGGCTGCTGATTGCGCGCGCGCTGATAAATAAACCGCGGATACTCATTCTCGATGAACCCACAACCGGGCTCGATCCGCAGGTCCGGCATCTTATATGGCAGCGGCTCCGCAAGCTCAGGAGGCAGGGCATCACGCTCCTGATCACAACACATTATATGGAGGAAGCGGAAAACCTTTGTGAAGAGATTGTGATAATGAACAGGGGAAAGATAATCGTGCGCGGCGCGCCGCCTGCAATGATCAGCGAGCACATAGGCAGGTTCACACTCGAGATAAATGTTAACGGTAACGACACGGAATCCGCAGTGCGGCGTATATTCGACGGCAAGCCCTGCCGGATCGAGCGGTTCGGCGACAGGATATATGTCCATTCGGACGAAAGCGAGCCGCTGACGGAAAGCCTGCGCGAGGTCGCCGACTTCGAACCTATCATGAGGCCTTCGACACTCGAGGATGTTTTCCTGAAACTCACAGGGAGGGAACTGTCCATCGGGGCATAGCGTCGTTTCAATAATTAAAGCTGTAAGATGGGTTGGCGTAAATGAAAGTATTTCAAATGACGACAGGCTGGACACATGTCTGGTACAGGAATTACCTCATATATAAAAGGGGCTGGCTCGTATATTTCCTGCCCCCGTTCATACAACCTATCGGCCTGCTGCTGATCATGGGGCTGGGCGTGGGCCACTACGTCGGCGACATCGACGGCATGCCTTATCTGGTCTTTGTCACTGCCGGTATTCTCGCGACCGAGTCGCTGCTTCGCGCGACATTCGAGTGCACTTACGGCAGTTTCTATCGCATGACCTACCAGCATACGTTCGACGCCATCATCAGCACGCCTCTCTCGCCGCTCGAAGTCGCTTTCGGCGAAATCGCCTGGGGTGCCACGAAATCTCTCATCAGTTCGGTCGTGCTGTTTATCGTTATGGGGATAGTCGGTGTCTTCGATCACCTCAGCGCGGCGCTCGCATTCCCTATCATCATCATCGGCGGCCTGAACTTCGCGGCCATCGCGCTGTCTGTCTCCGCAAAGGCGAAAGAATTCGAGCACTTCCAATTTTTCTTTGCAATTATTTTCCCTGTCATATTCCTTTGCGGCACATACTTTCCGCTCAGCAGGTTTCCGGTGTATGTGCAGAACGTGTTATGGATACTGCCCCTTACAAGTGTCGTGGACCTCACCCGCGCCCTGATCACCGGCAACGGCACGCCCTGGCTGCTCGCGAAACTCGCCTATCTGATTCTCTCGACAACCCTCATCATCGAACTCGCCCTGCGGCTTATGTCGAAGCGATTGATAGACTGATCGACGGCGCAAAACCGCGCACGCCGCCGGCGACAACATTCAGCAACAACCCTTCAAAACGAAACACGTAACGTCTTTATTTCGTAGTGGCCGATGGGCACGCTGATCCGGTTGCCGTCGAAGGGAACCGGTTCCATCTCGTCTTCGATAAGATTCGTTTCCACAACACTTGCCGGTGTGCCGGGCAGCGTTATCTTCGCTTCCGTGTCGATGCCGGATGTTTCATAGAACCTGATGATGTAATCCTTTTTATTTTCGGCTTTCTTGACGACGTTGAGAAGCACGTTGGGCGGTTCGCACCGGAAGAACGATTCCGAAACGGGCAGTTCGCCCGCATGGCTGTCGGATAAGCGGGTGATGAGCGGCCAGTTGAATTCGTAGCCTTTTCGCGGTACATTCGCATCGCGCCAGTCGCCGGCATGTGGGTAAAGCGCGTAGGGGATCGAGTGGTGGCCGCGGTCGGCGAGCGGGTCGGGCGCGACGGGCGACCTCAGCAGCGTCATGCGCAGCACGTTGTCTTTTACGTCATATCCGTACTTGCTGTTGTTAAGCAGGCCGACACCGTAGGTACCGGATTTGTCGGTATAATCCACCCACTTCTGCGCGGACACTTCCCACTTCGCCCGGTCGGCGGGTGTGAGCGGTACGGCACGCCGCTCGATGGCCGCGTACGGAATCTCGAACCATGCGGTTTCGTTCATCATATCGAGATTGAAAGCGAGTTTAGCGATAACATTGCTTTCCTGCCATTCGACCTCGATGCGCCCATCGGCCAGAGGCCGGTTTTCATAGAGTGTGAAGTACTGGTCGAATGTGGAGATCGAACCGCCCACGCGATGCGACATCTTGAGTGTGGCACGCACGGGTCCGTTCTCGACAAGCTCGACTCTGCCGACGCGGTCCATGTATACCGGGTCGCCGATGCGGATGTTCCAGGCATCGTATTTCGCGGGCTTGTCGTTATAGAGTTGGAGCACAGCGCCGCCTGCTCCCGCCCTGATGATCTCCTTGCCGGTCTGTTTGTCGAGCAGGCTTGCTATCTCGCCCGATTCCGGATCGAGCGTGAGTTTCAGAAACGTGTTTTCGATTGTCGTGCCGTCCGCCGTGAGGTCGGTTACCGGCGCGGGCGCGGCGTCCGACGCGGCGACGACACGGCACACGGCGTATCCGATTGAAGGTATGTCACGCGCGATAAAAACGAGTGATTTGCCGCCGTCCCTGTTGTCCACTATCTGCGACGGAACAGTCGCTCCGGCCGGACTCAATATAGCGGGCTTGGCCGGCAGTTCATCGAGCGCGAGTTCTACAATTCCGTCGCGTTTCCACGAGAGCGGATTGAACACGACGAGCGCATTGCCGATGCCGGAAGTGTCGATCTTCGACGTAATCGAGTCGAGCGCGTTGTCGAGAACCATGTTGCCGAGTTTGTGCTGTTTAGCATAGTCTTTTTCGGCATCCTCGTAGACTTTGCGGATACCCGAGCCGGGCAGTATATCGTGCATCTGGTTGAGCATGATGTAGTACCATCCGCCGAATATCTCGCGGAATGGATACGGGACATCACTACCGAGCTTGTCCGCGACAGCGGCGAACTTTTCGGCGACCTGCATCTGTATTTCGCCCCGGCGGTTGTTGCGCTTTGTCGCCGCCTGAGTCGTGTATGTGCCGCGGTGGTACTGGAGATAAAGTTCGTCGTCCCAGACCGGGAAATCCTTCTTTTCAGCGAGTTTGTGGAGATGTTTGAAATATTTTTCGGCGGTAGTGAACTCGATTTTCGGATATACCGGGTTTTTCTTCAGTGCGAACGCGCGGTCGAGGTGACGGCGGGTGACGCCGCCGCCGTGGTCGCCCACTCCGAAGATTACGAAGTTTTCGTCGACATCGTGCTTTCGCTTCATCTCTTTGAGTTGCTGCAACATGCGGTTCGCGTCCACGGATTCTCCGTAGCCGCCGACCGGGAAATATGTCAGAATCTTCGAGCCGTCCGGGCCTTCCCACCAGAATATGTGGTAGGGGAATTTCGTCGTATCGTTCCAGTTGATCTTCTGTGTGAGGAAACCGGTCATGCCGGATTTCTTGAGAATCTGCGGCAGGTTCCAATTGTAACCGAAGCTGTCGGGAGTCCACGCGACGACAACATCCTTGTCGAATTTATCACGGAAATATTTTTTGCCGTATAAAAACTGACGGACGAAGCCTTCGCCGCTGGGCAGGTTCGAGTCGTGCTCGGTCCATGTGCCGCCCGTGATCTCCCATCTGCCCGCGTCGTACCACTTGTGAAGTTTCGCGTAAATACTTTTCGGATAATCGTCTTCCATCCATTTATAGCCGTGAGCCTGTGTTTCCGTGAAGATGAAATCGGGGTATTCCTCCATGAGTTCGAAAACGGTTTTCGCCGTGTCGTGCCACACTTTTTCGCCTTCGCGGTAGTCCCAGAGCCACGCGAGGTCGATGTGCGAATAGCCCAGCAGGTACATTGTATACTTCTTTGCGATCCCGCCGAATTCGTCGAGTCTGACGGAAGCGGCATCGAGCGATTCGAGCAGCGCGGGCATGTCGTTTCTGCTCAGTGCATCGAGATCGACCTTCGCGGCGGATTCTTCGAGCACCTGCTCCCATCTCTCTTTCTCTGTTTCGTTGAGCTGGTCGAACAACAACTGCACAGTCTGAACCTTGTCGACATAATCTTTTATGCGACGCTGGGGCGCTTCAAGCGCCGAGAACGTAAGGTAGGCGTCTGTGAACATCGCGGCGGAACCATTGCTGACGCCCCGAACCACGACGACATATTTTTCGCCGGGCGCGACCTGCTTGCCCAGCAACGCTTCGCCGTTGTCATAGCGGAAGCTGCTTTTATATATTCCGTTGACCCATATATCGCCGTTGCCGGTCATGGCAGCATGGAACACGGCTTTCGAGCCTTTGATCGGCACACCGGCGACCTGTTCGGGGATGGCGAACCTGACGAGGAACCAGCGTTCGGTTCCTTTGCCGGTCCAGGTGAGTCCAACACCCCGCTTTTTCCATTCTTTTGGAGTCGGCCTGTAGTTCGGGGCCGTACATCGTTCGTCCATTCCTTTTTTAGCGTGGAACCAGCCCGACTCGATGTGATACTTGACGGTTTCGCGTTCGAGACCGAGTTTGCCCAGAACATCGTCCATCCTTGCGCCCGCGAAGGCCGGTCTCATAAATACAGGCGACGCCATAATAAAAAGCATGAGCGCGATAAACAGTCTGTTGTTTTTCATAATGCCTCCGGTTTTTTGATAAGTCTCCGTGAATCAACATGAATGACATCGTTCATAAACCGAACATGCCGCCGCCTGTAAGGAATGGGTTGCTGTCCTTTTCCCTGCCTATGGTAGTGTCCGGGCCGTGTCCGCAGTGGACGATAGTTTCCGGCGGCAGCACGAGCAGCTTGGTTTTTATGTTGTTTAAAAGCATCTCGGTGCTTCCGCCCGGCAGGTCGGTGCGACCTATCGAGCCCATAAAAAGCGTGTCGCCCACGAAAATGCGTTCGCCGAAATGGAAACATATTCCGCCGGGCGAGTGGCCTGGAGTGAAGATGACCGAGGCGCGCAGGTTGCCGACTTCCACCGTTTCGCCTTCTTCGATATAGCCGTCGATCTCCGGTTCGGAGCCGAACTGCACACCGAACATCCGGCACTGCTGATCGTATGCTTTCACCAGCGGTTCCTCGTTTTTGTGAATATAAAACTTCGCGCCTTTTGCCTGTTTTATCGCTTCCACCGCGCCGATGTGATCAATGTGCGCGTGCGTGTTTATTATTTTCGTAACGTTGAGCCCAAGCACGTCGATCTGTGCAAGTATCAGGTCCGCGTCCGTGCCGGGGTCTATGACGGCGCCTTCTTTTGTTTCCGGGCATCCGATGATGAATGTGTTTTCCTGGAATCCTCCTACCATAAGCCGTTCTACTATCATAATTTCTCCAATCGTTTCGGTTTGTGCATATATGTCGCACCCCCATCTATTTTTACTCAGGTAAATACAAAATATATCACGATTACCGTGCGACTGACAATACAGCGGTTATTAATAGGAATTGCGTATATGAAATCGTGAAACGACACTATGGCTTCGAGAATTCCTGGAATCTCTGGTTGTCCGAATCGAGGATGAAAACGCTGCCTCCCGGAATATCGACTGTGCCGTGCGGCCCCCTGAGGGAACCAGCCTGGTATCCGAACCCGCCGATTATGTTCTGCAACTGGCCCGTGGTGTCGAAAACCTGTACCCTGTCGTTGCCCGTGTCCGATACATATACAAGACTGTTGGTATCGTCCACTTCGACATTATAGGGTTTATCGAACTGTCCGAATCCTGTTCCCGGGCTGCCCCACGCGGCAGTCTCGGTGCCTGTGGAGTCCAGAACCACAACCTGATTCCTGCCGTAAGACGCGTAATATATGTTACCCGCGCTGTCCACGTCGATTCCCCTCGGACTGTCGGCATCGACCGGCCAGCCTGGCTGGAGAGTGCCGGCGTAGTCGTACTTGTATATTTTGTTGCTGGTGGCTGAAACGAATATGTAGCCGGAGCCGTCCGCGGCGACACCGAAAGCGAGTGGTATGATAATGCTCGAAGCTTTGGGTGTCATCGGTGTCGGCGGGTTGGTGGGCGCGACCGTGTGGTCGAGTATCTGGAGGCGGTTGCTCTGGTCGACTACGTACATTGTGCCGTTGACAATATCCAGGTCATAGGGTTTCTTGAACTGGCCGTCGCCGAACCCGTATTCTCCGTGTATCGCGACGAACGAGCAGGGCAATGCCGGGTCCCACTCGCTTATGCGGTGGTTGTCCGTGTCTGCGATGAACAGGTGCCCCGAGTTGGAATCGTATGCGATGCCCAGCGGGGCGTTCAGGTATGAGGGCCAGTTTTCAGGGTGGTATGTACTGTCGTCCTGTGTCGCGCACACCTGGTCGTTGTTGTAGGAAACGGGTTCGGCGACGACACACATCTCGTTGGAGTAGTCGCTTTCGATGCTGAGATCGTTTATCGCTGTTGCCACATAGCAATAGGTGTCGTAATAGGTGAACGGCCCGACGTCGGTGTAATTGACGGTCGCGCCCGGAACACTGTTGAGCACGTTCTGGACGAGGTTGTAGGGCGGCCCGCTCGCGGGAGTGCTCACGAGTATGTTGTGACTGACGAGATTTGTGATCGGTGAACCGTCCTCATTTGTAGTCGGCGCGGTGAATGTGATGTCGATGTTGCCGCCCGAGCTGACGGTGGCTGTGATTACAGGCGGATTCGGTTTTATGTCGGTGACGAGCACGCCGTCGGAACTGGTGACATTGGCGAGCAGACCGGCACCGTTTTCCGCGCGGACGTTGCAATAATAGGTTGTGCCTATTGACAGAGCGAGTCCGGTTTTAGTCACGATTGTAGCAGTACCGTTGTCGGTCCACCCGGTGATGTTTGTCGAGCCCGCAGCCGTGCCGAACGAGTACCAGTACCTTGCGACACCCGTTTCCGGGTCGGACGAGGCCGTCCAGTTGCACGAAAGCTGCGTCTGTTCCATCTGCGAGTCGATGTCCGCGCCCGCGACATCGCCGTCATAGACGGTTACATCCGCCGGCGGCGTTATGTCGACGATATAGTCGAGGTCCTCGTTTATCATGGTGGTCTGTTCGTTGCCGTATTGATCGACGCATGAGACATATACGATCTCAGGCCCTGTGGAAAGTCCGCTCGCGGCGCATGAATGGCTGGTGGCGTACACGCCGCCGGAGCAGTCGTTCGCGCCGGGCATGGCTGAGTAATCCTGATCCGTGAGCGACCAGCGGCACTGGGCGTTTTCGTCTGTGTCGAGCGTGATAGTGGGCGAGGTTGTCGTGATTATCGTGCCGGTCGCCGGGTTCCAGTTACTCTGGACAGGTGGTGTGGTGTCGACAGTGTAATCTATATCTTCGTTGGTCGCTGTCGAGTCTTCGTTTCCGCAGGTGTCGACGCAGGCGACGTATACGAAGTTCGCGCCTTCCGCGAGGCCGGTTGTACTGCATGTGTGGTTGAGGGCCGCGGCGCCGCCGGAGCAGTCGTTCGCACCGGGCATGGCGCTGTAGGCGATGTCGGAGAGCGACCAGCGGCACTGGGCGAGTTCGTCCGTGTCGAGTGTGACAGCCGGTGTTGTTGTCGTAATGACCGATCCTTTGGCCGGGTTCCAGTTGCTCTGCGCGGGAGTCGAGCCGTCGACGTTGTAAGTCAGTTCCGTGTTTGTCGTGGCCGAGTGTTCGTTGGTGTATTCGTCTGTGCAGGCGATATAAACAGTTTCCGTACCTGTGGAGAGGCCTGAAGTGTTGCAAGTATGATTAACGGCATAAGCGCCGCCGGAGCAGTCGTTCGCGCCGGGCATCGCGCTGTATGACTGGTCGGAGAGCGACCAGCGGCACTGGGCGAGTTCGTCGGTGGCGAGCGTTACCGGCTCGGATGTGCTGCAAAGTGTCGACAGGTCGGGCGGGTTCCAGTTGCTCTGTGTCGGTGGCGACACATCCACAGTCTGGCCGTCGGAACTTGTAATGCCGGACAGCAGCCCCGCGCCGTTTTCGGCCTTCGCGTTGCAGTAGTATGTCTGGCCGTCGGTGAGAGTAAGACCGGATTTCGTGACGGTGAGCGAGAGCGCGTTGTCTGTCCATGAGACGGTATCGCTCGCGCCAGCGGTAGTGCCTATCGAGTACCAGTACTTCGCGATACCGCTCTGCGCGTCGGTCGACGCCGTCCAGTTGCAGGAAAGCTGCGTGTCGGAGTTGGTGACGTCGATGTCGACACCCGCCGCGGCACCGTCGTAGACAGTGGCGATATCCGACGGCGGCGAGCAGTCGTCAACATTCAGTGTTCCATCGGCGCTTCCCGTGTCGGCTGCCATGTCGGTCGCGGTCACGGTAAGTGTTTTCGCGCCGATTGAGGTGCCCGCGAGTGCGCTGATCGTGTTGTTCGTGTATGTTCCGTCCGCGGCGGCGACATCGCCCGCGGTCGCGCCGTCGTCATAGAGAGATACGAGCAGTGAAGTGCCGCCGTTTATGGGAGACAACTGAATCTGCACCGTGTTGATGTCCGCCGCGCCGTTGGGATCGGTAACGTCGGCGGTCACAGTCGACGTGGTGCTGCCGTCGCTGCAAACGCCGGACGGGTTGAATTGCACATTGGAGACAACAGGCGGCTGGAGCACTTCCACTTTATGGCCGTCGGAAGTCGTTACGCCGGAAACGAGACCAACATTGTTTTCAACCTGCACGGAACAGTAGTACATCTGGCCGTCGGTGAGAGTGAGGCCGGTCTTTGTGACGGCTGTGGCGGCGGCGTTGTCGGTCCATGAGACGGTATCGCTGGCGCCGGCGGTGGTGCCTATCGAGTACCAGTATCTGGCTACGCCGCTTTCCGGATCGGAGGATGCCGTCCAGTTGCAGGAAAGCTGCGTCGTGGAGTGGGTCAGGTCGATGTCGACCCCGACGGTGTCGCCGTCGTAGACAGTCGCAACATCCGTTGGCGGAGTGTTGTCGACGTTGTAGTCTATATCGTCATTGGTAGCCGACGAGTCTTCGTTGCCGCAGGAGTCGACGCAGGAGATGTAAACGATTTCCGCGCCGAGTGAAAGGCCGGAGGCGCTGCATGTGTGGTTTTTCGTGCCACCGCCCGCGCAGGTGTTGCCTGCGGCTATCGCGCTGTAGGCCAGGTCGGTGAGCGACCAGCGGCAGGTGGCGTTTTCGTCGGTGTCCAGGGTGATCGAAGGCGATGTGGTTGTGATCCATGAGCCTTTTGCCGGGTCCCAATTGCTCTGAACGGGCGGCGACTGGTCGGTAGTATAGTTGAGTTCGGTATTGTCGGCGGCGGAGTGTTCGTTACCCCGCACGTCCGTACAGGCGACATAAACGATGTCCGCGCCCGCGGCGAGGCCCGTGGCGTTGCATGTGTGGCTTGTCGCGTATGCGCCGCCCGAGCAGTCGTTCGCGGCGGGCATCGCGCTGTAAGCCTGGTCGGTGAGCGACCAGCGGCACAGTGCGTTTTCGTCGGTGTCCAGATCGACCGACACGGAAGAACCGCAGATACTCGAGCCGGAAGCCGGGTTCCAGTTGCTTTGTGTCGGCGGCGACGCGTCCACCGTCT